>CAMULB010000128.1 GCA_947089585.1 uncultured Lachnospiraceae bacterium
AAAAGCTATGTATCGGAAATCCCACCGTATCATGCCCGTCCAAAAATACAGTAAGTGGAACATTACCGCTGCTTCTCTGGGTACAGAAGAGCTCGCTCACATGGAAATCGTCTCTGCGATCGTCTACCAGCTGACTAAGAATCTGACCCCTGAGGAAATCAAAGCCTCCGGCTTCGACAAGTATTATGTGGATCACACGCTGGCCCTATGGCCCCAGGCCGCTGGCGGCATCCCCTTTAATGCCTGTGAATTCCAGTCCAAGGGCGATCCGATCACCGATTTGTTTGAGGATTTGGCGGCAGAGCAAAAAGCCCGCACCACTTACGATAACATTCTGCGCCTGGTCAAGGATCCAGAGGTCTGCGACCCCATCCGTTTTCTGCGCCAGCGTGAAGTAGTTCACTTCCAGCGTTTCGGTGAAGCGTTGCGGATCGTACAGGATCATTTGGATTCCCGGAATTTTTATGCCTTCAATCCGGAATTTGACGTACCGCAGGGAAATTGCTGCAAATCGAATTGATCCTGCACGATTGTTCCCCTTGTCTGGACTGATCGCTTCATAAAAAACAGCGTCGGATACCCTTACACGCCTTTCGGGTGCAGCGGTATCCGACCTTGCTTTTATACGGAATTCTGCTGACAAAAATCGGAACCTGTTTCTCCTTTTCCGCTTCACCATCCAGGAGCATTTCCGGGTTTCAGACAACACCCGGCCGTCCCAGCGTTTCCTTACCGATCTATTCCAGCCATGGATTTGGCACATCGTGTTCAAATATTTGACCGCAAAGCCAAACGTCCATATTTTTTTGCAAGCTTCGCTTCCTGCACATTAAATTTATTTTATTCTCATAAAAAGGTTGCAAAAAGAGAAGAAATTTTTTATTATAGAGTAAGATCAAATATCATTTCTTCCGGATATTTGACATGCAAAGATCTATCAGAGAAAACGAGGTAGAAACATGAATATTGGAACGAATAAGACAAAGCTCGTGAAATCAGTTTCCGAATTACAGGAGGCTGACTACTCCAAGGTGCCACAGCTGCAGGAGATCTATCAGAGACTTCTAACCGGCCGGCAAAAGTTTGCAGAGATATTTGAGAAAAACATCAAGGCCGTTATGCAAATCAGCTCTCTGGATCTGACGATGCAGTATCAAACCGACCGGATCATGGATATTTCCAAAAAGATCGAGAAGGCAACGGAAGCCATTTTCGGTTCATCCACCGGCTCTACGATGAGCGGCAAGTCCCACAACCAGCACGAAGAGATGACAAATACGATCATCCAGGTCTCCTCAGAGGCAGAGGAGGTTTACGGCAAGATTGAATCCAGTCAGAATGAGCTGACCACGATCAAGGAACTCTCCGATCAGACCATCCGTATTTCACGGGATATGCAAAAAGATATGGATGACCTGATGCAGGTAATCAACAACATGAACGAAGTAATCGCCGGCATTGACTCCATCTCTCTGCAGACAAATCTGCTGGCCTTAAACGCTTCGATTGAAGCTGCCAGAGCCGGTCAGGCAGGGCGCGGCTTTGCCGTAGTAGCCAATGAGATCCGGGAGCTGGCGGAGGAGACACAGAAGCTGACCAAAAATATGGGCGACTTTGTAGAGGGCGTCAAATCCGCTTCACAAAAGAGCGTGGACAGCGCTACCAGCACCATTCAGGCTCTTGGCTCCATGACCGGTAAAATTGACCATGTCTGGTCTTTAAATAACGAGAACCAGAATCACGTTTCCAAGGTCAGCGAATCCATCAGCTCCATCGCCGCGGTCAGCGAAGAGATCAGCAGCTCGATGGCTGAGATGGAGAATCAGCTGATGGAAAGCACGGATTTCATGCGCACGGTCGGCCAGGATCTCAAGCATGCCATTGAACCGGTATCCGGCATCGAACAGACGCTGGATGACGCCGTCAAGCAGATGGGCGGACTGACCGAGGACCCCTTCTTCCATCTGAAGAATCAGGAATTCGCCAGTTACTTGTCCAACGCCATCAGCGCGCATCACAATTGGCTGAGCACGCTCTCTAAGATGGTCAGCTCCAAAACCGTAATGCCCCTGCAGCTGGATTCCTCCAAATGCGGCTTCGGACATTTCTATTATTCCCTGACGCCGAAGATTCCGGAGGCTATTCCGGTCTGGACCGCACTGGACGCCAAGCATAAGCGTTTTCACCGATACGGAGCCGAAGTCATCGAGGCATTAAACAACGAGAATTATGCAAAAGCAGAACAGCTTTATCAAGAGGCCTCCGACTATTCCAGAGGCTTGATTGCCGATATGGAGAAGCTGGTGCGTATTTCCTCATAAGAATGACAATCACCCGCATACATAAGACGGCCGCACCATAGACGGAGGACGCAATTATGAGTAAATTATTTGAAGCATTAACCCCTTATCTGGACAAATCCTACGCGCTTTCATCTGCCCTGACCATCTTTTCCTGGGATAACAGCACGATTGCTCCCAAGGAAGCGATTGAAAATACCTCCAGGGCCATTGGCCTTTTGTCCGGAGAATATTACGGCGCTCTGGTCAACGAGGAGGTTAAGCGCCTGCTCTTACAGCTGACGGAACCAGAGAACCACAAGCAGCTGACTTTTGAGGAACAGGCCATCATCCGTGTCTTAAACAAGCAATATCAGCAGATGGCCGCAATCCCGCCAGAAGAATTCCAGGCCTACAACGCGCTTGTCTCCAGCGCCTATCCGGTCTGGGAACAGGCCAAAGCCAACAACGACTATGCTTCCTATGCTCCGGTTTTAGAACAGGTGATCGCCTATAAGAAGAAATTTGCCGCCTATACCAAAAAGGAGGGCCAACCGCTCTACGACGTGGCATTAGACGACTACGAGGAGGGCTTCACCGTAGCGATTCTGGATGAATTTTTCTCCAAGCTGCGCACAGCGCTCGTTCCGCTGGTGCAGAAGGTCAACGAGAAAAAAGGCTGGATTCAGACCGACTTTTTACAGCAGGATTATGACATTGAACAGCAAAAAAGCTTCTGCCGCTTTTTAGCGGAATACGTCGGCTTTGATTTCAACCGCGGCACGTTTGGCGAGAGTGAGCATCCGTTCACGACCAGTCTGCACAATCACGATGTGCGCATAACCAATCATTTTTACCAAAACCGCCTGGATTTCGCTATTTTTTCCGTGATCCATGAGAGCGGTCATGCACTCTATGAACAGGGCGTTGCAGACGAGATCAGTCTGACGCCGATTGGCTGCGGCACCTCCATGGGGATGCACGAATCGCAGTCCCGCTTCTATGAGAATAATCTGGGCAGAAGCCTGGCATTCTGGACGCCGATTTATGCAAAGCTTCAGCAGACCTTCCCGACTCAGCTGGAACAAATTTCTCTGGAGCAATTTTACCGTGCTGTCAATCACGCCCAGTCGAGCCTCATTCGCACGGAGGCAGATGAACTGACGTATCCGTTTCACATCATGATCCGTTACGAGATCGAAAAGGAAATTTTCTCCGGTGATGTATCGGTCCATCAGCTGCCGGCTCTGTGGAACGACAAATACAAACAATACTTGGGCATCACACCGCCTACGGATACCGAAGGCATTCTGCAGGATATGCACTGGGCCTGCGGCAATTTTGGCTATTTTCCGTCTTACGCCTTAGGCAGTGCAATTGCAGCTCAGATCTATCATCACCTCGCACAGGTCATGCCGCTTGAGACCCATCTTAAGGAGGAAAATTTGCAGCCGATCCGCGCGTATTTGCAGGAACACATTCACCGCTTCGGCATGGCCAAGCGGACACGGGAGATGCTGCAGGAGATGACCGGCGAAGATTTTTGCCCGGACTATTACATTGCTTATCTGACCGAGAAATACAGTAAGCTGTATGATTTATAAGAATCCTTCTGCCCGGCAGAAGACTGTGGATGGAGCGTGTCTGTGAATTCCTTCCAGCCGGCTGCATCCACAAAAAAACGAGACAGTCATGGTTCTTACACCTTGCTGTCTCGTTTCTTTCCTCACCTTCCTACCGCAGGTTAGGATCGTTCCACCTCTTGCCCCACGCTTCCTTTGACAAACAGGTCACATGCTTGGTTCGCTGTTCTCCGATCAGCGCGCAGAAAACATTTTCACAGGTATGATGGTAGCAAAAGCCGCACTTCTCCTGCACCCGCTTTGATTTCTCATTGCCGTCAAAGTATCCGCACCAGATTCGGACGAGCTGCAAATCCTCAAAGCCATGGCGCAGCATCTCACAGACCGCTTCCGGAATCAGACCGCATCCCCAAAAAGGCTCGCCAATCCAGTAGCCAATCTCTCCCTCTGTATCTGAAATTTTCAAATTACTGGCTTCCCCAATCATCAATCCGATGCTTCCGACGGGATGTCCCGTCTCCTTTAAGACCACTGCATACGTCTCAGGCTCTGAAAGAACCCCGCGAATCACGCGCAGGCTGTCCACTACGCCCGTATGCGGCGCCCATCCCGCGCTCGGCCCTACCTTAGGGTTGCTTGCATATTGAAATAAAATCTCTGCATCCGTCTCCTCCCACGGACGAAGCTGCAATCGCTCTGTTTCTAAAAGCATTTGATCCACCTCCCGATCACTGCGCGCATACACCATGGCAAAACGAACCCAGCAGCACACAGCTCTGATTTCTGGCCGAATGGAATATGAGTCCTCACATCCCGCACAGCTGGTCAATCGAGTTCATGACCTCCAGAATCTCCTTGCGGTACTCCTTCTCTTCCCGCACCATTTTTAAAATCTGCTTCTTTCCGTCCTGAATGTCCCGTACCTGCTGCCCCATGCGATCGCGCAGCTTCTGGCGGCGTACCAGCAGATAATGCTTGACCTCCACCATCTCTCTTGGGTCCACCAGCGCATTGGCCTGATGAATCCAAATCGCTGCGTCATACAGCTGATACTGCTTCAGATCCCGGATCAGCTTCTCGGTAAAATACTCCAGATCCTCGTCCGTTCGCTCCGCGGCTTCCCGTTCCTTGACCGTCTCAAGATACTGCTCCCACATGTAATTGAGCTCCATCGCATTGCGCACATGAAATTTCTCCACCGCATAATCCACCGCATTGGTGACATTGACATATTTTGCTTTCATCTGGTTTGACAGGGTAATCGCCCGGTTAATGCTGGCCTGCGCGCGTTTCTCTTCCCTTCGGTCCCGCTGCAGACGCAGAATCATCATTCCCCCAAGCACCGTCATCACCAAAATATATACCATCGAAATCAGCAGTACATCCCAATATTTGACATACTGAAAATAACCCAGCACACAGACGCCGGCTGCAAATACCGGCAGCAGCAGAAACAGAAGCAGCCGCAGCCATTTCTTCTCCCTGGTCAGTGAGACAAGATACTCGCCCCATTCGGATTTTTCGCCTTCCAGATTGTCCATATCGCGTTTGATCATCGACTGGTAGCTCTCGTTGGCCTGCATACGCCGAATATCGGTGGGTATCTCGTCCTCCAGCTGCTCCATCAGCATAAACTGCGCATCGCTCAAACGCTGCTCCTTATTGACAAATTCATTGCGCGCCTGATTGAGCTTTAAAAGGTTGCCTGCCGTTTCACGCAGCGCGGCCATCTCCGGCTCTGGAAGCGCCTCGATCTTTTGAATATCGCTCAGGTAATCAGTGACAAGACGATACTCCTTCTTTTCCTCTTCCAGCTCCCGTGAGAGTGCAATGATCTGCTCACAATTGGTCAGCGCCTGATGCTGAATCTGCTGCTTTGTGCCATGTCCCTGTTCTTCGGTGAGAAAGGAGTCCAAAAACTCCCCCATATCGTTCTTTTTTTTTCTTTTTTTGAATAATCCCATGCTACATCACTTTCTTTTTGTATTCTTCCCGAAGCTGATTCAAACAAACGTTCCACTCCTCTTCGGATCTGGGAGGAATCTCAAACTCCCCACTCTGCTGCTCCCGCTTTGCTCTTGCCTGCTGCAGAGCCGCCTTTGATTCTGCACGCTGATTGCATTCGTATGCCTTGGAAAAATATTCCTCCGCCTCCGCAAACAGAAACATTCTGGCATGAGCCACGCCAAGATTATGCCAAATATCCCCCAGCACAATTTTTTTCTGTGGATAAACCTGATCCATCGCCAAAAGACGCCCATAGGCATCAATGCAGCGACCATACTTTTGCCCCCTGAGCAGCCGGTCGGCTTTCAGCTTCTGCCGCTCAAATTCGTCCTTATCCTCCAAAGCCAGACAGAGCAGACGCATCTCTTCCAGCTCCTTGGTGGAATACATTCCGATCTCCTTGAGCAGGAACCAGGCACACCAGCAATCCTGCCGCCCTTGCTGCTGCTCCTGCTCCAACGCCGCCGCCAAACGGGGCAGCGCAAGTTCCTCCGAAAGCCAAGCAAACAGCTCCGGCCCGATCACGCCATCCTCCAGGCTGTCCTTGCTCTGAAATAAATAAAAGCACAGCTCCTCAATCGTCCAGATCTCCACATCGGGAATCTCCAGCCGAAACGGCTTTTTTGCCACCTGCTCCCTGCAAATCCACAGCTCACTCATCGACACCATACTCCCATCCTGACAAAGCCACTTCTACTCTTCCATACAATATTCCCATACCTTGCCGCTTGGCAAAAACCAGGCTCCGAATCCCAGGTCGGTAATGCGCACGGACACCTGGCCTT
This sequence comes from uncultured Lachnospiraceae bacterium, assembly GCA_947089585.1. GTDB lineage: Bacteria > Bacillota > Clostridia > Lachnospirales > Lachnospiraceae > 14-2. The sequence goes on from CAMULB010000128.1 coordinate 6,655, forward strand.
TTTCCGCACCCATAAGCTCAATCTTCAAGCGGGTAGCCTTAGACGGCCGGGCAGGCAAATCCGTCAGCACCAGATTCTCAATCCGCGCCTCCTCCCCGTCCGGCGTCTGCATCCACAGATCTACACCGGCCTCCCCATCCAACAATACCTGACAGCTGCCGCCGCCGTCAAAGCAGCTGCTGCCCGCCTTGGCCAGATCCAGGAAATACATGCGGTCTCCCTGGTGTACCTGAATGAAAATGTTGTTCTTGCGGCTATATTCACTGTAGTATCTGTAATTCCAGGAGGATGTATGCATTTGCATAAAACTCTCATAGCAGGCGCCCTTGGTATAGAGATTCTTTCCCTGAAACGCCCGCCGGCCCCGGCAGAGCACCAGCAGCGAATCCTTAAGCCAGCCGCCCTCCAGCCCGGAGCCCATCAGATAGACGCTGGAAACGATTTTTCCTTGCAGGACATCGCGGGCGATCTTGGTAAAGGCGCGGTCACGCTCCTGTTCCCCGCTCGGCAGCTCCCCCAGATCGTATTCCAGAATCTCTACCTTAGGCTGATTCTTCAGGCTCTCCTTGGTGATATAGCGGCAAATCAATGCGTCCTGTTCACAGAGAAACAGCACGACATCATGCTGCATCAGCGCCTTTTCCTGATTCATCGCAAAATGGCAGAAGCTTTGCTTGTCATCCTGGATAAAAACGCGGGACTTGTCAATCCCCATCCGCCAGCAAATCTGCTTCAGCAGCGCAACCGCCGCCTGCGTGATCTCCTTCAAGTGAAACGTCAGCGCCTGTACCTGCTCGATTTTGGTCAATCCAGGAATCAGGCGAATCACCTTGCGCAGATAGATCAAGAACAGCTCCTGCGCCTCACACTCCTGCGGCACATGCACCTGCTCGCCGCGCAGGCTCTTCTTCCATAAGCCGCCGATGTAGAGACTGTCCTTTTCATGCAGCGTCGCGTCCGCTCCCTGCAGATACCAGGAGCCGTAACCGGACGGCCGGTACATGGCAATGGGGATCCGATACTGCTCCTCGCCGGCAATCAGGCTCACCGTCTCCGGCTCCTGCATGCCAGGATAAAAATAGCTGATCATAAGCCCCGCGTCCTCTAAGTCAATCCCAATATACCATTCTCTCTCCTCTGCTGTCTGCTCCTGCATTCGGATGCACCTGCCTTTCCGCTCCTGTTCGATTTGCTGCAAGCGCCTCTTACAGTCTCCTTTTTTCGTACAATGCTGTAACGGTTAGAATTCCTTTTTCGTACCGTGCTACAGCGGCCAGAATTCCTCCTCCGTCTGCTGCCGCAGCGTGAGATACTGCCCGTACAGCTGGGCCAACGTCTGATAATCCTTCAGATGATACCCCACCATCATACCATTTAAGAGATCATAATAGCTCTCATCTCCCTGCACGACGGATTCTGCGGGATGAATGTGGCCGCTCTCGGTGATCACCTGCCGGTTCGGGCTTTCTTCCTTTATATAATAGGGAATCTCCTCACCAAAAAACACCACGAACTGCTTGACAAAAATCCCTTCATACATCTGCTCCATATCCTCTTCCACATAATCGAGCGGTTTGTCTCCTGCCGTATAGCAATAATCAATCAGCACCCGTTTGGCCGAATCTGAACGGTATTCCAGAATCATCCGATCATGCAGATGGTAGCGGCGCAAAAGACGCGACGGCAGCTTCTGGTAAAACGCAAAGTATTTGCGGCGCTTTAAAAATTCCTGCAAAAAATCCTCCAGCTGCTGTTCCTGCTTGCTCGTATGCGCCTCCAGCTGAGACAGCCACTGGAAATACGCCAGCTTACAGATCTCATTGAGCGCATTGCCAAGCTCCAGCTGACGACCCAGACAGCGGAAAAACCCGTCGGAAATCGGCATCTCACGGACAAAATTTTGATAGGAAAAATGAGAAAGATACGCTGCGATCAAAAGCTCCTGCCCCATCGCATCGTTGTAGCTCTGAAAAATTTGCTCCATATATTCCGTGTAGCTCTC
>CAMULB010000129.1 GCA_947089585.1 uncultured Lachnospiraceae bacterium
GCAGCGGCGAAGGAGCGGCAGCCGGTGCCGGGAGAGCAGACGCATGATGCAGCGGTTAAGGAGCAGTCAAAGTCGGTGGCAGATGGAGCTTCGTTCAGACAGGGAGGGGAGCTGTCCCATGAGGAAGCCGTGCAGCGTGCCGCAGCGCAGGCGCAGCGGGTGAAAAAGGCGAAGGAGCAGTTCGCGCAGCTGTTATTTTCGATCCAGGATCCTTTGAAGCATTTCAAAAAGAATGCGTATGAGGAGAGCTTTCGCGGCTATCAGAAGGAGCACGAGGAGACGTTTCTGCTGTTTGAGGATGCGTATCTGGCGGCTGAGGACCGGGCCGGGCTGCTGCGGGAGCTGGCAGAAGCGTTTGTCACTCAGGTCGAGGAAGCACAGGCCCAAAAGAGCAGGCGCAAGCAGGAGGAAGCAATGACGAGCTTCAACATGAGCCTGGTCATTTATGTCAATCCGGCGCTGCTCGACAGCTGTCCTTCATCGGGCAAGCCTTTGGCTCAGGAGCTGCTGGCAGTCTGGAAGGAGCATTTCCCCAAGACGAATCTGAAGCTGTCCGATTTTGCTTCAATTCAGGGCGGCTTTAAGCGTCGATTTTGCTATATCACGACGGCGGTTTGCGAGAGCCTGGGCAAGCCAGACGACTGCTACGAGCTCAATCTGCTGCGGGAATACCGGGATCAATATTTGCTGACGCAGCCGGGAGGGGAAGCGTTGGTTCAAGAATATTATGATATTGCGCCCACGATTGTCAAACGAATCGAACGGGAAGCGGAGCATAGCCGGATCTATCAGGAAATCTGGCAGCAATATCTGCTGCCGTGCATTCGGCTGATTGAGGAAGAACGACAGGAGGAATGCCAAAGCGTTTATCAGGATATGGTGAATGCTTTGGGCCAAAGGTACTTTTATCGGAACCGGGAACAGGGAGAGGCGGCCGCTTTGCAGGCATGAGCGATGAGAACGGTTTCCATTTGGCAGGAGGAATGAAGTTCATGAGCGAGGAATATAATGAGGAATATAAGATAGAGACCAGGTGTATCCAGTCGGGATATCATCCTGGGAAAGGAGAGCCGCGGATTGTGCCGATTTATCAGAGCACGACCTTTCGCTATGAGAACAGCGATCAGATGGGGCGGCTGTTCGATCTCGAAGAAAGCGGGTATTTTTATTCCCGGCTGCAGAATCCGACCAACGATCTGGTGGCAGCGAAGATTACGGAGCTGGAAGGCGGCGCGGCCGGGATGCTGACCTCTTCGGGTCAGGCGGCCAATTACTATGCAATGTTTAACATCTGTGAGGCGGGCGACCATTTTGTAGCGACCGCTACGCTGTATGGCGGCACGTTTAATTTGTTTTCTGTGACGATGAAGAAGATGGGCATTGACTGTACCTTTGTCGATCCGGACGCGTCCCCGGAGGAGATCGGGCGGGCGTTTCGGCCCAACACCAAAGCATTGTTTGCCGAGACGATTGCCAATCCGGCCATGGTCGTGGCCGATATCGAGAAGCTGGCAGCAGTCGCGCATGCGCACGGCGTACCGTTGATTCTGGATAATACGTTTCCCACGCCGATCAACTGCCGGCCCTTTGAGTGGGGCGCGGATATTGTGACGCATTCCACCACCAAATACATGGACGGCCATGCAATGTGCGTCGGCGGCTGTATTGTGGACAGCGGGAACTTTGACTGGGAAGCTTACGGCGCCCGTTTTGCCGGGCTGACCCGTCCCGACCCCTCTTATCATGGAATTGTCTATACCGAGCGATTCGGCAAGGGCGCTTACATCACCAAGGCGACTGCGCAGGTGATGCGGGATCTCGGTTCGATTCAGTCGCCGCAGAATGCGTTTTTGCTCAATGTGGGTCTGGAGACGCTGCATTTGCGAATGGAGCGTCACTGTCAAAATGCCTGCAAAACGGCGGAATTTTTGTTGAACCACCCCAAGGTGGCCTGGGTCAAATATCCGGGACTGCCGGGTGATACATACTACGAGCGGGCGCAGAAATATATGCCGAAGGGCACCTGCGGCGTGCTGGCATTTGGCTTAAAGGGAGGCCGGGCGGCTTCTGTCTCCTTTATGGATCAGTTGAAAATGATCGCCATTGTCACCCATGTGGCGGATGCCAGAACCTGTGTGCTTCACCCTGCCAGCCATACGCACCGGCAGCTGACGGATGAACAGCTCAAGGAAGCGGGCGTGGCGCCGGATTTGATTCGCCTGTCGGTGGGAATCGAGCATGTGGACGATATCATCAGGGATTTGGAACAAGCATTGCAGTATATACCATAAAATAAGGGGGAAAGGATCATGAAAAATATACTTTTTGCGGCATCTGAGTGTGTTCCGTTTATCAAAACCGGAGGATTGGCCGATGTGTGCGGCGCATTGCCCAAGGAATTCAACAAGGAGGAGTGGGACGTGCGCGTTGTCCTGCCCAATTACAGCTGTATCCCGGAGAAATGGCGGAATCAGTTTGAGTATGTGATTCATTTTTACATGAAGGCAGGTCCCTATATTCCAGAAAAATATGTCGGTGTACTGCAGTACAAACATCAGGGGATTACCTACTATTTCATCGACAATCAGGAGTATTTCAATTCCTTTTTGCCCTATGGAAATATTCGTGAGGATATTGAGAAGTTCATTTTCTTCGACAAAGCGGTGCTTTCCATGCTGCCGTTGATCAACTTCCGCCCGGATTTGATTCACTGCCATGACTGGCAGACCGGATTCCTTCCGGTATATTTAAAGACGGAATTTGCCGGCTCTGACTTTTTCAGGGGAATCAAGTCGATTATGACGATTCACAACCTCAAATTCCAGGGCGTATGGGATGTAAAGACGATTCAGGGCTTGAGCGGACTTCCCGCGCAGCTGTTTGTGCCGGATAAGCTGGAGTTCAACAAGGGCGCGAATATGTTAAAGGGCGGACTGGTCTATGCAGATTATATCACGACGGTCAGCGATACGTATGCGTTGGAGATTCAGTCGGAATACTACGGCGAGGGCTTAAACGGCTTGATGTATGCGCGCCGTCTGGATATGCAGGGCATTGTCAACGGCATCGACTATGAGGTCTACAATCCCGATACCGATCCGAAAATTTATGCTCATTATAATAAAGAGGATTTCCGCAAAAAGAAGGGGAAGAATAAGCAGTGCATCCAGGAGGAGTTGGGGCTGGAGGTAGATAAGAAGCGCTTTATGATCGGATTGATTTCCAGACTGACCGATCAGAAAGGACTGGATCTTGTGGAATGTGTGATCGAGCAGATCGTCGATGAATTTACTCAGCTGGTGGTCATCGGTACGGGCGACAGCAAGTATGAGAATCTGTTCCGTCACTACGCCTGGAAATACCCGAACCGTGTATCGGCCAACATCTGCTATTCCGACGATCTGGCCCACAAGCTCTATGCGGCGGCGGACGCGTTTTTGATGCCGTCCCGCTTTGAACCCTGCGGATTGACACAGATGATTTCCTTCCGCTATGGAACCGTGCCCATCGTGCGGGAGACCGGCGGGCTCAAGGACACGGTGCAGTCCTTCAACGAATACGAGAATACGGGAGACGGATTCTCCTTTACCAATTACAATGCGCATGAGATGCTGGGCACCATCAATTATGCCAAGAAGATTTTCTTTGAGCAGAAGCGGAACTGGAATATGATGGTGGAGCGCGGCATGAACAACGATTATTCCTGGCATGTTTCTACGGGAAGATATGAGGGACTGTATCGCTATCTGCTGGGCGAGGTATAATCAGTCTATTTGAACGCTGAGGTTATCGCAGACAGACGCTGTTCTGCGGTCGCCTGTGCGTCGGGGATGATTCTTTGCTGTAAAACAAAACAAGAAGCGCTTTTCACATTACGATGTGGAGGCGCTTCTTTTCTGTGACAGGAAAAAATTGCAACAAGGAGCATGGAGATAAAGCGGTAAGCCGTTCGGATCGCATTTTAAGAATTTCATAAGAAACACGATTGGATTTTTATAAGGAACGATTTGTATATTAGATTCAGGCAAAGGGGACGGCAGGTGCCGTCCGGGAAATGAGGAGAATCAAAATGAACGAATGTGTGTTGGTCGTCGATGACGACCGGGAGATTGTGCGGGCCATCGCCCTGCTGTTGGAAAAAGAAGGCTATCACGTCGTTAAGGCATATGACGGAATGGAGGCGCTGCGTGTTCTGGCGGAGCAGCCAATTCAGCTGATCATAATGGATGTGATGATGCCAAGGCTGGACGGCCTGTCGGCAATGATGAAGATCCGCGAACGCAAAAATCTGCCGATCATTGTCTTAAGCGCCAAGACCGAGGAAACGGACAAGGTGTTGGGACTCTCAATGGGAGCCGACGATTATGTTTCCAAGCCGTTTTTGCCGGCAGAATTGGCGGCCCGTGTCAAAAGTCAGCTGCGCCGTTATACGCGTCTGGGTGATATTCATACCGGGCAAGAGGCAAACGAGATCTTAAATGGCCGGCTTTGCTATCGCAAGCAGGAGCATGTGCTCTACGCGGACGGCGAGCCGGTGAAGCTGACAGCAACCGAGACAAAGATCATAGATCTGTTTATGCGCAACCAGGGCCGGATCTTTCCGGCGGAGGAGATCTATCAGCGGGTATGGGAGGAAGTGTCTTTTGCTCCTGAAAATACCGTGATGGTGCATATCCGCCACATTCGGGAAAAAATCGAACTCAATCCGAAGGAGCCTGAATATATAAAGGTGGTGTGGGGCATTGGATACAAAATGGAAAAAATGGAAGGTCACAATTAGTGCGGCGATGTTTGTAGTCGGCGTAACCCTGCTGTTGTCGGAATTCTTGTCGGCGGCGCGGCTTTATTCCTACGGAGATATGGAATTGCTTTTCGACAGTGGCGACTATCAAAAGACCGGAGAATTTCGCAATTATATTGTGCGCCGTCTGGAGGATCTGCTGAGTGCGGCCGTTGACGGAAAACGCTGGAAGTATTATGGCATGGATGATCAAGATCTGGGCAGCGGCTTGAATTATGAGGTCTGGGGAGCGGATCAGTGGGTGACAGATAACGGCGTATGGGAGGGCACCAACAATGCAGCGAGTGATATTCCCATGGAGCAGGAGGCGGTTTATGAGGCAAAGGCCGAAGCGAGTGAGGCGTCGGGAACAGATGTAAACGACGCCACCGGTTTTTTCTCCTACAATTCGGATGTCGTATATCCGAAGACGCTGAAGCAGTATATGGAGGAGATGGCAAAAAACAAAAACCTGCGCTATGCAGTGGTATACAAGAAGAAGCTGTGTTATACCAATATAGAGGCGTTTGAATCAAAGCTTGGCCAGGCGTGGGACGGCGCTGATTTTTATCAGAGTCTCAAGCCGGAGGAGTATAATTTCTATCTCTGGTTCAATGAACACGGAGACGGAAAGGTTTCGATTGTCAAGGACGGGGTGGAGCAGGATGTCTATGGCAATGGCGTTTATGAAGACGACGGACAAGACTGGCTTGTACCAGGATACTCCAATTTCAGCGTCGATGATTCGGTAAACGACGCAGTGATTTTTCTGGCTGCGGCCAAAGAGCCAAAGCTCTATATGCAGGGCAATTACAATGAATACGGGCAGCTGCAGTACGGCGGAGCGCTCTATTACCAGCGACAGGATTATCTGATGAGGAGAAGGGATTTTCGTACTGCCTGTCTGTGGTTTGCAGTCGGAGGGATACTTCTTTTGGTGTCGTTGCTTCTGCACAAAAATTTACGGATCGCAAAACAGCAGGCAGTCCGTTTTCTCGGCCGCTTCTGGCTGGAAGGGAAGCTTCTGTTTTACCTGCTGCTGCCGATTTTGGGAGTTCTGATGAGCAGGCGCGAGGAGCTGGTGGAATTGGATCACTGGATCGATGGCGGTTATGCTTCTTTCTGGGAATCCTTGTGCTTTATGGGGCAGCTGCCGACGGTAAGGACGCTGCTGCTGGCCGGCTTTTGGCTGATTTTTGTGATCATGCTGGATCTTCGGGGCAATTGGGGACATCAGAAAAAGCCGCTGTTTGACAGCCTGCGGATGAAGGGTTTAAAATATCCTCTGCAAAAACGCCTGATGCGCAGATATCGTTTGATGCTGTTATCTGGAGTCTTAGCGCTGCTCTTGTGTGTTTGCTCGATTTTGCTGGTCTTTGTCCAAGCGGGCGGGCACGAGACGGGTGAGGCATATGTGGAAACACTTTATTCTGAAAGCGCTTCCTTTACCGATTCACATTTTGTCATGCTGCTGCTGGTGTATGTGGAGTTTGGCTTGCTGTTTCTGGCCGTACTTGCAGGATTTATGACCTTGAAAAAAAATGCGCGCCTGATTCAGGATATTGGCGCACTGTCGGATCAGATTGCGGCCGTCAGAAGCGGCGATCTGGCAAAGCCGCTGCAGCTGCCTGAGGATGCGGATTTGCGACAGGCAGTCGAAAATCTCAATCAGATTCAGCATGGCTTGAAAGAGGCGCTGCAGGAGCAGATGCGCAGTGAACGGATGAAGGTGGAGCTGGTGGCCAACGTCTCGCACGATATCAAAACGCCGCTGACCTCGATCATCAGCTATGTGGAGCTGTTGAAGCAGGAGGAGCATCTGCCCGGTCATGTACAGGAATTCATTCAGATATTGGGTGAAAAAGCGGAGCGCCTAAAGACCATTGTCCAAGATGTGTTTGAGGTCAGCAAGGCGGCATCGGGCGATCTGCCGGTAAAATTGGAAGCGCTTGATTTAGGCAAGCTGTTATGGCAGACGCTGGCGGATATGAACACGCAGATTGAAGAGAGCAGCCTTACGCTGCGCACGGCGATTCCGAAGGAGCCGGTGCTGATTGTGGCGGACGGACAAAGATTATACCGCGTGTTCCAGAATCTGATTGGCAATGCGCTGAAGTATTCCCTGGTCGGTTCGCGGGTCTTTTTATCGCTGATTTGTGAGGCGGACCAATGTATCGTCTGCATTAAGAATACGTCCGGTGTGGAGCTGAACGGCGAGATTGACTTTACGGAGCGTTTTGTCCGCGGGGATCAAAGCCGCACGGACGGCGGCAACGGACTGGGACTCTCGATTGCCAAGAGCTTCACCGAAGCCTGCGGCGGCAGCTTTCGGGTGGAGACGAATGCGGATTTGTTTTCTGTCACGGTTTCATTTGCAAAAGCGGTTTCCACGGAACAGTGTGAAATGTAAACTGATTTTAAAATATGGTTGACAATTATTGCTTTTTCCTGTAAAATCCAGGGTATAGTCTGAATGGCAGTGCGATTACACAGCATTTTGTCCCCTGCTGAAAAGAAACCAGCTTCCTGTATGTGGAAAGGAGAAAGCGATGAAACGTTTGAAAACCTTGGATTTGGTAACGATTGCCCTGGTGGCGGCGATCTTGTGTATCTTGTCTCCGATTTCGATCCCCCTGGGATTTACGCCGATCCCCTTGACACTTGGCGTATTTGCGATGGTGCTGGCGGGAGTTACGCTCGGCAGCGTCAAGGGGCCGCTGTGTGTGCTGATCTATATTTTGATCGGAGCGGCGGGTGTACCGGTATTTTCCGGCTATGGCGCAGGCTTGTCCAAGATTGCCGGGCCCAGCGGCGGTTATCTCTGGGGGTATCTGTTTTTGGCTGCAATCACCGGATTTTTTGTCGAAAAATTTGCTGCAAGGTGGTATCTGGTGCTGACAGGCGCCGTAATTGGGATGATGGTCTGCTATGCGTTCGGGACGGTCTGGATGGGTCTGCAGCTGTCGATGGGGCCGATGGAAGCCTTGTGGGCCGGTGTGATTCCGTTTCTTCCGCTGGATGCGGCCAAGCTCGTGCTGGCAGTACTGGTCGGATGTCCGGTGCGGGCTGCGCTGGTTGCGCAAAATTTAATTTCTGTCAAACCGATGCATAAAAATCAGTAACCATTACATACTGAGAGAAGAAAGACTGTGGCTTTGTCATAGTCTTTTTCCTTTGAGAGGAAATATTGAGCTGCAGTCGGAAAGGGATCAGGTTATGAACGAAAATCAGGAGCTGAATGAAAAAGAAATTGAACAGAAAACAAATGAAGAGATTTCGGAAATGGGACAGATGACATTGCGAAACAGCAGCCAGAAGCACAAGATCCATCTGCTTTCGATCATCGGTGAGATTGAGGGGCACGAGTGTTTGTCTAATAACACAAAATCGACCAAATATGAACATGTGCTGCCCAAGCTGGCGTCGATTGAGGATGACGACGAGGTGGACGGCGTACTGATCTTGATCAACACGGTCGGCGGCGACGTGGAGTCGGGGCTGGCGATTGCGGAGATGATTGCTTCCTTAAGCAAGCCGACCGTGTCGCTGGTGTTGGGGGGCAGTCATTCCATCGGCGTGCCGTTGGCGGTATCGACAGATTATTCTTATATTGTACCAACTGGCACGATGGTGATACATCCAGTGCGCTTAACTGGGCTCGTGATCGGCGCGCCCCAGACTTATGATTATTTTCAGCAGATGCAGGATCGGATCGTGGGCTTTATCAGCAGTCATTGCTTTGCCAGAAAAGAACGGCTGGAGGAAATGATGCTTAACACTGGAATGCTGACGAAGGATTTGGGGACGATTCTGGTTGGGCCGCAGACCGT
>CAMULB010000130.1 GCA_947089585.1 uncultured Lachnospiraceae bacterium
TTCATTGATGCTGTTGATGCAGATGATGTTGGGCGTGAGATTGAAGTACCGGTCAATTTGTTCGGATGCAACATTTTGGGCCAATAGGATATTTCCAATTGTTACATGAGGACTGCGGCTTCCTAAGATCGTCGTATCATACGCGTATCTGGTATTGTGTACGGCGCCCTTGGGCAGGAGCGAGCTTCCGTCAAACTGGCCAATCGACTGCAGCAGCATTTCATATGGGTTTCCCAACAGCGTGGCATAAGTGCCGTCCAACAGGAGATGTCCTTTTTTCATATTTTTGAGGAAAGCGCTGCATAAATTTTTCTTGAATTCATAATAAATGCGTGTCTGATCAAAATCGCAGTCATAGCTGAGCAGCTTAGATACGATTTCGTGCTTGTCTCGCATGACATTGTCCTGCGCTGTGTCGCGTGCGGCATAATCCTTCAGCTTTAAGTGAAAACGCATGACGTCTACATCGGTGTTGAGCAGGCTCACGTAGTCGAGTCCGTCCTGGATGACCTCCTGCAGCTTAGACTGAGACAGCTGGAGCGTGTTCAAGAGCTGATAATGCGTCTGCACCATGCGCCCGTTGAAATAATGGGTGTTTTTATCGTACTTTACGACGCCAAAGTCAGGATAAATATTTTGAAACCAGGTTTCTAAGGAACCAAATTTAAAAAATTTAATGCTGGACGGGGTCGTGATGATCTTAATCTCGCTGAGATCGGTGGCAATCGTGGTGCCGGTAAGCTGCGACAGGTCTGTAATATGATGATCCTGAAAAAATTTCTGAATGTTTGTATTGAAGCAGCACGATTTAAAAAACTTATTTCTCAATAACAGCATGCCCTTAGAGGCATATTTTCTCATTAAGGAAACGTCAATCAATGATTGTCCGTCCCAAATGGAATTGGAGATTTGCATCGAACGTTCCTCTGTTTTAAGCCAGCCGTCCTCCCCCAAATCGGTACAGACGGCGTCTTCGTAAAATACGCTTTCCCAATCGTCAATAATTAAAAAATTTTCCGGTTTGATCGGGATTGTGTCTATGATACTGCTGGTCGATAAGGCCCGGTATGCTTCAAAGGCGGCGAGATCCAACGCGTCGCCGGTTTTAATGGTAAGACCGCATTGTTCGATTTGATACATGTCGGGATACAGTCTTTGATCAATAAACAGGCACTTGCCGACTCTTGCGGAACCGCTGGAACGTTTGAATCGGCAATAGCGAATGCTGTCGCAGACAAACCCGTTTTTGTAGCACCATTTGCGCAGCTCCTTTGCCGTTTTGACCGTCTGAATCGTGCCGGATAAACGATAAGAATAGGTCTGATCCTGCTCGTGATAGTCACAGGCAAAAAAGGGCGGCAGGAGTGCATCCGCGATCGGCGTATGACAGGGCTCATTTACCTTCAGTGCCACCAAAAGCGTGACGCCGTCTTCGTTCTGGTCGGTTGCATAGCCGTCTATTAAGCTGTAATCGGTGAGGTGATACCCAGTTCGGACGTATGTATTTTTGGCGATCTGATTGAATTCCTTGACCGCGTATTTGAAGGTGACATTGATTATTTTTGAGGAATATTCCTTGTCCCCGGATGTAAAGGAGAAGGAATCCTTCCTGCCGTATCTTTTTTTGGAGACGTTTCTAAGCTCGATCAAATCCAGGCTGTAATCAAAGCTGTTGGTGTATTTGTGAAGCTTGGCAGTCTTGTCCTCGTGGATGAGACTGTAGCCGGGTGGAGCATGCTTGACGGCATGATTGGATAAATACAGATCCTTGGCATCCACCGATGGAATATAGAGATTCATGTTCATTTTTTAGTTACCTCCGTGAGGGCTTGTTACGTCGTCTTCCAGCCATACCTCCCAATAACCGTCGCAATATCTGGTTTTTAAACGATCATAGTGAAATTTTAACAGCTGTTCAATTTGATAGATAAAATAGCAGTAATCAACGCGATGATTGCGGATGGTATGCAGTACGTCGTTGATGTAGGAGCAGTATTCCTGCCAGTTTGTTTTTCCCAGATATTTGCCATTGCCGTCCGCATGCCAGCGACTGTATTCCCGATCGTGCTTAGAACTCAATAGCTTTATCGTTTCACGATAGGGGGTGAGAAACAGCTTGCGCAATTCAAATTCAATTTGCCATTTTGGGTCGGTTAGTGTGGAAGCGGGTCTGCCGTCGGTGTTTGAGATTAACTTGAATCTTTTTAATTCTTCAAACGTCATAGATTTGTACGGGCCGAGCTCCTTTCGCGTTTGGGATGCCTTCCATAAGCTCTTTTTCAGCTTGAGATCCTCCATTTGACGGTTGATTCTGTTTTTGCTGGGCGCGTCTGTGCGAAAGTCTTCAAGATCAATGATGCCGCCAAATTCTCTTGGATCGAACGGATGCTGTTGGGCGGTGCGCGCGATTTGCGTCCGTGTGACCGAGACGTTTTTGTGGTGCGAACGGTGGTTGGGTGTCGGTTTCTTTTCCATTGTGAAAACTCCTTTCAAGTGCAGTGCGAGCATTCGCATAAGATTCATCTAAGCTTCTTTTCTCTTTTTAGATTCTGATATTCAGCCTGATGGATCACCTGATGCTTTTTTGAATCATACAAAATCCCGGTTGAAATATTGGAAATCCATCCATACGGCGTAAATTGCTTGTACGGATTTCGCTCGGATACGAATTCAAATAAGTATCCTTTGCCGAAAAACGCATATTTAAAGTTGCCATATGCTACGAACCTTTTCCCGTCCGCTCTGTTTTTGACCAAATATACATATTTCTTCATTGCTTTCTCCCTTCCAGAATTTGTAGCTCTACTCTTATATTTCAACTTTTGTTTCGTCGGAGTACGAAGCGTGCAGGGATGGGCGCGCGGTGTGCGTTTGAAGCTGCGAAAATCGGAGTTATTTGCTGGAAATAGAAAACGTACCCATGCTATCACACGCAGAGATCCGCGTTTTGGTGATAACATGGGTACGTTTGATCGGAATGACCCATAGAATGATGGAATTATGTAAGCTCGCTGCCGTTCAAGGAGGCCAGACGAAGCTTGATGATCGCTTCCTCATAACCCAACAGCCGCGACAGCTGACTGATGGTCAGTGTGTAGTGATCGAGAATGGTATGGTCGGGAATCAACAGCTCGGCCGCGAACAGGTTTGCCTCCAATTCGATTTTGGAATTGAGCAACAGTGTTTTATTGCGAATGAAATAGCAGTTCAGCTTTCTGTGCAGGATGGCATGTCCCAATTCGTGCGACATAACCAGCTTCATTTCGTTCTCGGATAAATCTTCATTTAAGAAGATGCATCTGTGATTTTTGAGAAACAGATAGCTGCCACAGGGAGTGCCCAGCGGCCCGATTTGCAGCTGGATGTTCAGGTATTCGGCAATTTCAAAGGGATCTCTACTGCCACATTTTTCAATGTAATGATTTGCGATCTTTTTTATAGCCTTGTTCAAATCGATGCACCTACTTTTTATATTTGTTGGGATTATATTTTTCTTTATTAATCGGTTTGAGACGTTTTAACATGATTTCGACCTGATCCAGAAACAGGTCGAGGTCATTGTCCGGGATATTGTTTCCATTGTAATTGATCGGGCCGTCCTCACGGCTTGTGAGCTTCCGTTTGAGGTTGTTCAAATCCTTGGCGATATCCTTGTGATCCTGTTCAGTCAGCCCGTGTTCATCGGTTCCGTTTAATAAATAATCCATACTGACATTGAAATATTGTGCAACGGTATTTAATTTGTCGGCATTCGGCGTCGTTCGGTCCCACTTGGAAATTGTGCCATTTCCGAATCCAAGATTGGATTCCAGCACAGAAATACTCTGGATCCCATGTTCTTCGGCAAGTCTTTTTACGCGGGTTTTTAATGACATCATTGCTTCCTCCTTACAGTGAGTAGAAAAAAATCTAGTAATTACGATTGACATATAGAAAAAAATCTAGTATACTGATGGAAATTAGAAAAAAATCTATCTGACAAAGAATATTTTCTATTTCAATAATAGAATATTTTCGAGTAAAAGTCAAGATCAGATAGAAAAAAATCATGATTTGAGGCGTAAGCAAAGGATGAGATCATTTTACAGGGAGGGAATCAAAATGGAACAGCTTTTATTTACATATTATGACCAGAATGCGAAAAAACTTCGCAGCATGGTCGACAAAATGCTCGCAAAATTCGGTGGGATCTCTGATAAAGACCGGGACGATTTTTATTCGTTGGCCAATGAGGTGTTCGTCGAGGTGATGCGATGCTACGATTCTGCGCAGCCCTTTGACGGGTTTTTGTATGCGTGTCTTTGCAAACGGATTCAGACGGAAATGACCAGAAGAAACCGCAAAAAGCGTAAGGCGGATCGCATGTCGGTCTCAATGGACGCGCCGAGTGATACGGATGAATCGGTTACGATCGGTGATTTGATCGCCGATGAGGCGACGGTGGAAGGCGCGGTGTTTGGCGAGGCCAATGCGTTATCGGCGCGGCTGGAACGCTATCTTGCGCGTTTGTCCTACCGTCAGAGAAGGGTGGTTGCATTGCTGGCCGCGTCGTATCAGGCAAAGGAAATTCAGGATTTACTTCACTTGACACGAACGGAATATCAGGACGCACTGCGCGGAATCCATGCGTATGAGAATATTTCATTATTATTTTAAGAAGGGCGGGAAAAGAAAATGGATTTGATCCGAGATAAGAGAGTAAAGGATGCGATCATGAATGCAACGGTGCAAAATATGTTTGCAAGAGGCGAATTGCGAAAAGACCATCCATTGCAGCGAAAGCCCGGCCGTTGGACGGACAGCGATAAAAGCGGTTTGATCGCAACCGTACTGAAAGACGAAGATATGGATTCGATTAAGGTTTGCGAGCAGCTGACGGACCATGGCGTCATTCTCTGGGTGATTGACGGGCTGCAACGGCTGACCACGCTCAATGCCTATCAAAATAACAGCTTCAAATTGGGGAAAAGCCTGGAATTTCCGATTGTTGCCTATCAGTCAGCCAAAAAAGATGCGGCGGGATCGATTCTCAAGGACGAATACGGCAATTATGAGTATGAGCTTGTGGCGTATGATTTGAGAGGGAAATTCTATAAGGAGCTTCCGGTTGAATTGCAGGAACGATTCAGCAATTATAAAATTGACATCGTCAAGCATTTGGACTGCACAGACGAAGAGATTGGCTATCATATTCGCAGATATAATAAGCAGAAATCTATGAACGCGGCCGAAAATACCGTTACCTATATGGATCATATTGCAAAAGAGGTAAAGCGCATTTCCTTACATCACAAATTTTTTAAACATGATTCCTATAAGGAAACGGAGCGAAACAATGGCACGATCGAGCGCATCGTCGCAGAATCCGTCATGTGTATGTTTCATCTGGACAAATGGCAAAAGCAGAGCAGAATGCTGGGCGGATTTTTAAATGAACATTCTTCCAGACAGGAATTTGAACGGTTGAATCGCAATTTGAACCGCTTGCATCAGGTCTATTGCGCGGACTTTCAAACGGTATTTACGGCAAAGAATTCATTTCTCTGGTTCACCCTGTTTGATCATTTTACCGAATGGGGATTCGCGGATGAAAAATTTGTTGACTTTGTTCGTGCGTTCCATCAGGGCCTTTGTGAACGGGAGGTAAACGGCGAGACATTCCGTCATCTGGATCAGAGTAAGGCGACCAAGGATAAAGCCGTGATTGTAAAAAAGCTTGCAGTCCTTGAAACGTTATTGAAGGAATTTTTACAGATCTCGTCAGAGGAGCAAACGGCTTGTGTGCGGGAAACGGAAGCGTTGATTGCCGAGGTGGTACAAATCGCGCCGGAAAAGGTCCGTCAGGAGCTGGAATTCTATGGTCAGACGCTGGATGATTTGACCGAAAGGACGATCCGGGACGGCTCGAAGCTGCTTGATGCGGCGAATCGAAGCTCTTTATTGGCGATGGTGTCGTATTCCTATGAACAAGACGTAGATCTGGATCAATGGCTCGTGCAGTATGCAGAGAAAAATCACACGTATTTTCCAGATCAAAGGAAGAATTATCTGCATATGAAAGCGGATTTTAAACGATTTTTGCAGAGAAAGGAGCTTGTATCACAGCAACTGCATCCTGTAATCACACCGGCCTGCCGGATGCAGCGCGTCCGCCCCAAAGGGGCGTGACGCACGCGGCACTCCTTTGGGACGGCATGGCAGCCCGGCATTGCGATCAGACGGTTTTACAGGCAAAAATCCCGTCTGTCGCGCTATTTGCTCCAGGTATAGGTATAGGCGCAATTTACATAGAGTTTATAGCTTTTCGGCTGGATGAGATTGTAGCTTGTATCATATGGAAAGCGATGGATGAGATTGCTTTTGGTTCCTTTTTTGAGGCAGTTGGCATATCGGACGTCATATCCGATCGCGTTGCCTTTTGCATCGTAAAAGACGCAGGCGATTTTGATAAAAGACAATTTTTTGCCGGAGTTGTTCTTGGCGGTGACGCGGATCTGGCCGTTTTCCCGTTTGGAAGTGACCTTGATTTTGGGGGAGGCACAAATTAAATTTGTTCCTTTGTATGAGGTTATGGTAATCTTGTAATTGTCGTAGGGCCGGGGCTTGCGCTGGGAGTCCGAGGGGGCTTTGAAATACAGAGCGCAGCTTTTTCCTTTTTCAAATGCATAGTTGCTGTCGCTTGCGCTTCCTAACAGCTTGCCGTTTGCATAAAACGAGACCTTGGCGCTCATGCAGACATCGTATGAATTTTGATTCTTAAGAATCGCAACCACGCCGGTTTTGGTGTCCTGCAGCTCGTAGGAAATGCCGTTGGATTTGCCGGTGTTCTTATTTTTGCTCTTGGCCTTGACAGTGATCTTGCACTTGTAGGTCTTGCCTCCGCTTTTGGCGGTCAGATAGGAGGTTCCTTTCTTAACGCCTTTGATTTTGGCTTGCTTCTGATTCTTGCTGACGATCTTGATATTCTTGTTGGAGGTCGACCACGTCACGTTCTTGCTGTTGTTGAGAAGCTTAATGGTGCACGAATCGCCGACATAGATGGTTTTCTTTGTGGGATTGAAGGTTGGCTTTGCGGCCGCTTCAGTCTGGAGCGGAAACAGAATCAGCATTGCGAGCAGCAGTGCAAAAAAAGAGAATGATAGTTTACAGCGGTTGGATTGAATTTTCATAAAAATATCCCCTTTTTTCTTCAATAGACAAGCCCTGAAAACAGATGACAGAACATATGTTCTCAATGAGTTTTACTGTCCATATGACAGCGTATACTGCTGATAGGTCGTACCTTTTAACTGATAGATCTCCTTGGAGCCGTCGGATATAGATACGATCCATTCTATGGTATGTGTATCCTGGGAGCTGGATTGGATGCTCATCTCATAGGAACTTTCGTCCTTTTGACATGACTGAAAATCCTTGTCAAACCAGATATGGGCTTCCTGTTCTTCAATCTGTGCATCCGGATACAGAGTGCGCAGATGCTCCATAGTATGTTCCGGGCGGCTTAGAAGTTCAGCAGCAGAGCTGACATAGCGCACGGCCATATCCAGCTCCCGCGTATCCTTTTCCAAAAGGCTTGCATGTACAAAGACCTGCAGGCAGACCGTACTGGCAGCGGTAAAGAACAAAACGGAGAGGATGATCTCCATCAAAAGCAGATTGGAACGCCTGGAAGATCCTTTCTTCATGGCACGCTCCTTTCTGAAGCGATCAGAGTTGTGCTGATCCCTTCACTGTCAGTAGCAGTAAACAGATAGATATGTTCTTCGAGCTGTTCGACAGACAAAGAGGACAGTTCCATAATATCTTTGCCGTTTTTTAAAGTGACCGGAATGCCGTCATTGATGAACAGTTCCTTCAGCATACCTTCGTATTCATAAATATAGGTCGTACAAGGGACCTCGTTGTAAACAGCCGACATGGCCAGGCAGTTGGTGCCGTCGATGAAAGCGACAGCGATGCCGCCCTCCTTATCGTTCTGGCGTATCTTTTCTGCAATATAGGACAGCGCAGTACGGTTCTCGTCATTGCCCCGAAGCCGTCCGTTTGTGGAGGCATAAATATTGGCCCCCAGAATCAGGATACTCAGGGCAGAGACTGCAAAGACAAAGAGGAGAGCAATCGGAAAGACCATGTCGATCACATGCCTGCTCCGTGACTGAAATCTCATGGCCGGTACCTCCTGTCTATAATGGTTACATCCGGAAGGATGTTGCTGCCAAGCACCTGGTAATCTACAAAGAAGCGGTCTTCATCATAGGTAAGCCCATAATGGTCTTTCAGGTACTGCAGACTTTCCGGGTAGGAGCCTTCCAGGGAATAACAGTGTACAATGCCGCGGCTGACCGCCTGCTCCAGCGTTTCTTTTGCCTGTGCATCTGTTCGATCCTCTACGGTGGAGATTCCGAAGAGAAAGGCGGATAGGATCAGAGCGAAAAGAACAGCGGAGATCATAAGGTTTTTGGAACCGGACTCCTGTTTTCCCTTTGTAAAACGATGCTTCATATGCACCCTCCCATCTCCTTACAGACTCGACATGATTC
>CAMULB010000131.1 GCA_947089585.1 uncultured Lachnospiraceae bacterium
AAAATAGGCCCGCGCCGTCTTCTTGCCGTCGTCGAGCATCTGACGGCACAGCACAGCCAGCGGCTCCTCCATCTCCCACAAGTGGCAGACCCCGGTCATCCAATAATTCATCTGTGTATTGATATTGATCGTATAGTCGCTAAACCAGGGGGCGACCATCTCCTGATTCCAGATCCCCTGCAGATTTGCCGCCTGTGTCCCCGGCCGCGAAGCGGCAATCAGCAGATAACGCCCATAGTGAAACAGGAGCGCACAGAGCCCCCGATCTTCTCCGCCCTGCGCCACAAAGAGCAGCCGCTGCTTCACATCGCGCCTGGGTGAGACATCCTGCGGCAGACAGAGGGATACACGCTGAAAATAGCGCTGGTATTCTGCGCGGTGACTCTCGCGCAGACGCGCATAGCCCAGCTGCATCCCGGCCAGATCATGCTGCAGACGCCTCGATGGCTCCGCCCCCTCCAGCACCGGATGACGGTCAAATCCAGCAAAGGAGGAACGAATGGCAAAGCAAAGCGTCACCTCGGTCGCCTCCTTGATCTGCAGTCCATCCCCATCCGCCCGGATACAGCCGGAAGGACAAATCACCTTGCCCACACCCTCGTAAGCCATTCCCATCTGCTCCGGCTCTGCGGCAAACACCGGCACAGCTCTTTTTGTCCCCACATCCCCTTTAAAAAATGGATTCCTGCCGGGACAGCGGCCAAAGGCATGGAGCGCTTCTCCCTGTGCACAGACACTCGTCAAATATCCGCCGCCGGCCCAAATCCGCAGCTGCAGCGGTTCGGTCGACTGTATGTGGTAAATCAAAAGCTGCTGAGGCTGACTGATCAGGCAGGTGCGGACGATTCGGCTGTTCCCGCTTTGATACGAGATCTCGGCCTCCGCCGTCTCCAAATCGAGACAACGCCGATAGTCCTGTACCTCACGCGCTTCTGTCCCCGGCCTTGGCTGCAAAAAGTCAATATAAAGATTGCCGAACGGAACATACATCTGTGTATCCTCGGACGCTGCAAACGCTGCCTGAGCCAGCTCGGTCGCCTCCTGATATGCGCCCGCACGAGCCAACGCACGGATCTGCTCCAGCGCTCCCGCCCGCATTTGCTTCTGGGTCGCGGCCGGATAGCCAGACCAGAGGGTATCCTCGTTCAATGAAAGCTGTTCCCGCTCTACCCCTCCGTATACAGCAGCGCCGATCCTCCCGTTGCCCAGCACCAGCGCTTCCTGCCACACCCCGGCCGGCTGGTCAAAATACAGTTTCGTCATAGCACTTCTCCCTTCTCTAAACCAAACACGGCCGTTTCGTTCCCGCTTTGGACGCGCAGGTCAATCCCTTTGTATATAGATCGCCTACGGACACGCAGGACGACCCCTTTGTATATAGATCGTCACCCGCCGGTCAAAAAGAAAGGGCCTCGGTCAGCGATTTTACATACATTCCTCTCTTTCCGCCACAAGCAACTATTTTCATTTTGTCTCTGTTCCGCCTTGGTCATACACGTTTCTTATGAAATCCAATCAGAGCCTTTCCTCTGTCAAGTATTTTTTCTTGTAAAAAATGCTATATTTTCTCAGATCATTCTTGATTTCTTAAACAAAATGTAGTATAGTTTATAAAAATATAAACGTTATTAACTTATGTTTGCCATTTTGAACAGGAGGCGCATCGAGAGCCATGGAATTCAAAGAACTGACGACAGAGGAACTGACCCAGGGCTACACCTGGCACGAGGAAAGTGGTTTATGCACTTGCATATTTTGCGGAGAACAATTTGAACAAGGACTGATCTACCGCTTGCGCGGACGCATGGCGACAGCCGAACGGGCCATGGCGGAGCATATTTTACAGAGCCACGGCGGTGTTTTTCATGGATTGATTGCTCTGGACAAGCAGATCAATGGTCTGTCGGAATCACAGAAGGACATTCTCGAAGGCATGTATCTGGAAAAGGACAATCGGGAATTAAGCGAGGAACTGGGCATCAGCGCCGCGACGGTCCGCACGCATAAGTTCAATATCCAGCGCATGAAACGGGAAGCCAAGATCCTGCTGGCCATTTTAGAACAGGTCGAAAACGAATCGTTGATTCATCGACGAAAGCACTTACAGCAGCTGGCAGAAGCAGAGTCCCCGTCCCAGCCTGCGAACCAGGAGGCCAGCCGGTTTGCGTTCCAGCCTGATCCGATCCAGGAACCGCAGACGGCACCTGCAAGCCATCTGTTCCCCCATAACAGCCTGCATCCATTTTTTACCCAATATGTGAGGTGAGAGCGACATGATCCGTCTTTTCAAACAACGAGAAACGCGCAACCTGATTCTGTTTATCATCAGCTATATTTTAAACAACCTTGTGAGCGGTATTTTATACGATACATATGTCAATTATCTGCAGGAGGTTTCTCTCTCAATCGCCACCTCGTTCTGGGCCTTTTACGGCTATGCCACCTTTATCAGCGCCGCACTTCTGCTGCTGGTGCCTAAGACCGGCTACAAAAAGCTGCTGCTTTTTTGCAGCGGCGCCTGTACGGCCGCCTTTTTGGGCGTGGTATTTCTGGAAGGAGCCAGCATATTTTACGCCGCAACACTGCTGGCTCTGACCGGCATTCAGCTCCACTATGTGATGCTGGCGCCTTTTGTCGCCGCTTATGCCGCTCCGGGAGAGGGAAAAGACATCGACTGGTATACGCGCACCTACTACATGGGGTATGTCGGCTATTTTCTGACTACCTATTTGGGCGGCGTACTGACGGTCAAGCTGTTCTCCCTTCATTCCGGGGAGAGCTATGAGAAGGCCAAAGCCATGACCGCCTACATCGCCGATGCAGCCCCCGAACTCAAACAAGCATATCTCAACGGGAACCGGGATGTCCTGCTGTGTACCGGCGTGCTGGCTGCGCTCTCCATCCTTCCGGTGCTGCTGATCCGGGAACGCCGCGAGGATTATGCAAATGCAAAATCCACTGAAGGAAAGCAAAGCCTGCGGGAAAAATGCAGAACAATCGCCAGTCTCCTGTTTCATAAGGACGCCGTGATTTATCTGCTCTACTGGACGGTCATTTCCTTTGCCATGGGTCTGTTTACTTCTTATTACACGGTATTTTTAAACCGCAACCTGCACATTGACAAAGCGACCGCCTCCCTGCTGGTTTCGATTTCGTATGCTGCAATCGTAGTTTTTATGCTCTTCACACCCTTTGCGGTCAAAAAACTGGGCTTAGTGGGCACGATTTGTTTTACCCTGCTCGGTTCGATTCCCTTTATGCTGGTGATTGCCAACGGGAATCTGTTTGGCCGCGCTATGGTACCGATGGTCGGCATGGCCCTGTTTATGCGAGCCGGTCTGGCCAATCTGGGAAGTCCGGCGGAAAGCGCGCTCACCATGTCGATCATGCCGCGTCAGCTGCGCCCCGCCTATACGTCGCTGGTCAATTTCCTCGCCGGATTCATCAGCATTGTAAGTGGAAATTTTACCGGAGAAATCCTCTTTCGCACCCAAGAGGGATATCGCACCGCCTATTATATCGCCGCCGGCCTGTATGTGCTGGCCGCCTTGATCCTCATATTTGGACTGCGCAAATACAATCACCGCACAGAAGCAGAGAAACATAACGCCTGACTTACCGGAAAGATACGCGCAGACCTGCAAAAACGCACAGATTTGCATTCGTAACAGAGATTCGCAAGCAACACCTGGATTTGCATTAATAACGGAGATACACAATCAACACGCAGATTTGCACTCGCAACAGAGATTCGCAAGCAACACGCAGATTTTTAGAAAGGAACTGCTATGACCTACGAAGAAAAGCTGTCTGAATTGAAAGAGCTCATCAGCAAAATCGAATATCTGAAATACACGATGAACTCTCTGATCTATTGGGACAAAATCACCTATATGCCTCCGGAAGGCATCGCTTACCGCTCCAAAGTCATGGCATATATGGCCGACCTGCAATACCAGCTGATGTCGCAGCCGTCTTTTTCGGAAAACGTTGCCTATTTGACCGACCATGAGAAAAACGATGACATTACCAATGCGATGCTGCGCCGCATCCGCCGCAACTCAGAGTATGTCAGCAAGATTCCGGAACAGGAATACCGCCAATATACGGAGCTGATTGCCTTGGCAGAGCAGGTGTGGGAGCAGGCCCGAAGAGAAAATGATTTTGCTGCCTTTTTGCCCGATCTGGAAAAAATATTTGCCACTTTCCGCCAGTTCGCCGAATACTGGGGCTACGAAGCCGATCCTTACGACGCGCTGCTGGGGTATTACGAGGAGGGCCTTTGCACAACCCAGGTCGATGCGTTCATTGCCGAGCTGAAGCCTTTTTTGATTCAATCCATCGCCCGGATTCAGGCCTGCCCGCAGGCACAGCAGGAGGATTGCTTTTCACAGCTGCCGCAGCTTGCCAAATCTCAGCAGCAGAAGCTTTGGGAAATCATCCTCTCCCGCCTGGGCTTTCGCTTTGCAGCCGGACGCATTGACATCGGCGCTCATCCGACGATTTTGGCCAATTCTCCCAATGATGTACGGATTGTCAATTCTTACGATCCGGCCGATCTCAAAAGCGGCATCTTCAACGTGCTCCACTGCGGCGGCAAGGGGATTTATCAACAGTCCATTTCCCCCAGGCTTTTGGGAACCTCCCTGGCGGAGGTTGCGTCCTTTGCCCTGGAGGAAGGAGTCGGGCGGTTTTATGAGCATGTGATCGGACGCAGCGAGGGCTTCTGGAATTATTTTTATCCGCAAATTGCTGCCCTTATTCCGGCTTTTGCAGAACTCTCTCCGCATCAGATTTATTGTCAGGTCAACACGGCCCAGCCATCCTTTTGCCGCATCGAAGCGGATGAATTGACAGATCTGCTCCATATCATTATCCGCTATGAGCTGGAACGTGAGCTGATCGGCGGTCAGCTTGCCCCCCGTGATCTGCCGGACGCCTGGAACCAGAAATATCAGGACTACTTGAACATTCGGCCGCAAAACCACAGCCAGGGCGTGCTGCAGGACATCCATTGGGCCGCCGGCTATGTGGGATATTTTCCCTCTTATATCGCAGCCGCCTTGTCGTCGGCCCAAATCGGCGCCGCCATTGAAAGCAGCTGCGGCAGCATTGAAAAGCTGACCGGACGGGGACAATTCCAGGTGATCAAGGACTGGCTCACCGAGCATCTATTCTGCTTCGGCGCGCTTTATCCCACCCCGCAGCTGATTCACCAGGCTACCAAGGAACCGCTGAATTCCAAATATTACACCGACTACCTGCGGAAAAAATATTCTGCACGGTACAGCATAAAGCTCTGATGCTCTGCGGACAGCCGCCATCCCGGTCAGAATCGCTGCCGATTCCTTTTACGGTCTGCCCGGCCGGGTTCGTACCGGCGGTCCGCCTGAGATACATTACACCAAGCAAGGAGGAGAAAAAGCATGAGTAAATTGATGCACAAGCTGGTTTCCGATGAAAAACTGGCAAAAAACGTCTGGGCCATCATCATTGTCGCCTTTGGAGGCGCCATCATTTATGGCCTGCCCTACTTCCGTTATGATTACTACGATGCATATCTGGAAGTATACCATCTGACCGACAGCCAAATGGGTGTATTCGGCAGTATTCTGGGAATCTTTGGTATGGTTTCCTACCTCTTCGGCGGAATTGTCGCCGACCGCTTTTCGACCCGTACCATCCTTACCGTATCCTTGATCGGTACCGGACTGGGAGGTTTCGTTCATCTGCTGCCGTTGAACTTTTCGGCGCTGGTCGCCCTGTATGCATTTTGGGGAATCAGTTCGCTGTTTGCGTTTTGGCCCTGCTGTGTGAAAGCCGTCCGCATTCTCTCCGGTTCCGGCGATCAGGGAAAAGCATTCGGTATCTTTGAAGGCGGCCGGGGAATTGCTGCCGCTTTAATGGCTTCCGGTGCGGTTGTAGCCTTTAAGATCGGCGCCGGGCAGATCGACGATCCAATCGCCGGCATGCGCGCTGCGATTGTATTTTACTCGGTTCTCACCATTGCGATGGGCATCCTCGCCTGGCTGACCGTCAAGGACGGAAAAATGGAAAAAAGCGATAAAGTTACCTTCCACGGCATCGGCGAACTGCTGCGCATGCCCGCGGTATGGCTGATTGGAATGGTGACATTCTGCAATTATGTATTCACCCAGCTTTTGTACTATTTTACCCCTTATATGACGGAAATCCTCGGCGTTTCGGTCGTGCTTGCTGCCACCATCGCCGCTTCCAAACGCTGGTTTTCCCTCTTCGGAAATGTCGGCGGCGGATTTATCACCGACAAAGTCGGCACCGGCCGCATGCTTTTGATTTCCTTTTTGGTCATGTCGTTCGGCACGGTCATCATGCTGCTGCTCCCGGCCAACTCCGCAAGCGCAATCCCCTTTGTCGTCCTCTTTGTAATCATTTACATCTTCTATAATGTCAATTATGCGATGACCTGGGCGATGATGGATGAAGGAGCGATCCCGGAACGGCTTTCAGGAAGCGCGGCCGGATTGATTTCTACCATCGGCTACCTGCCGGAAATCTTCTGCTCCGTCCTGGCCGGCGTATTGTTGGAGCGCAGCCCCGGCGTCAACGGCTATCGGCAGATCTTTGGCTTTATGGTAGCAATGCTTTTATTGGGCGCCGTATTAGTTTGCATTTGGATTCGCTATATCAGAAAGAGAAAAAATAATGGAACAGACAGATAAAAAAGAATTTCTATTTGAATGTGTCTACATCGAGACTCCGGTAGACACCGACGGCGACGGCAAGCTGGATCTGATCGCCGCCTATATCCGCCGCCCCAAGGAAACCCTGGAGGGCAGCCAGGTTCCGGCCATCCTTGTGGCCAACCCCTATTTAATGACCTGCAACGAGGATTGGTACATTCCTCACAATGTCAATCAAAAGGTCAAGGTATACCCCCAGCAAAACATTCGCGAGGAGGACATTCGCTTTGATTTTACAAAGGAAATCCGCTATGAAGCGAAATATCCCAGACAGACCCAGGGCTATGCCAAGACGGCCATCATCCCGGAGGATGTGACGTTTGAGTGTATCTCCGAGCTGTACGAGCATCTGAATCAGCTTGGATATGCTTCTGTTTTCTGCGGCGGACTGGGCACACGCGGTTCCGAAGGCTTCACCTTAAGCGGCTCACGGGAAGAAATTATGGCTTTTTGCGCCGTAATTGACTGGCTGTGCGGCCGTTGCCGGGCCTTTACCAACAAAACGGACAACATTGAAATCAAAGCCGACTGGTGTACCGGCAGTGTAGCCATGTCCGCCAAATCTTACCTTGGTACGATGTGCATCGGCGTCGCCGCCACCGGCATTGAGGGCTTGAAAACCATTCTTCCGGAAGCCGGGATCTGCAATTGGTACAGCTACTACCGCTGCGGCGGACTGAATCTGCCTGCCCTGGAATGGCAAGGAGACGATCTGGATATTCTGGCCCGCTATTGCTTCAGCCGGGCAAAAGACGAAGCGGACTACGCGACCGTAAAAGACGGCTATCAGGCAGCGCTTGAGGAGCTTGTCGCAAAGGAGGATCGGGATTCCGCCAATTACAACCGCTTCTGGGACGAGCGAAATTATCTCAATCAGATTGAAAATTTCAAAGCCTCGGTATTCATCATTCATGGGATCAATGACTGGAATGTAAAAACCAATCAGTGTATTCCGCTGTTCCAGGCTCTCGAACGTCAGGGCGTGGAGCGAAAAATGCTGCTGCATCAGGGCGAGCATATCTATGTCTACCGCCTTGCAGATTCTAACTCCTTAGAGATGATCGAGCGCTGGCTGGATCACTATCTGCGCGGCGCGGACAACGGAATCGAGCAGGAAGCCAAGGTTCTGGTAGAAAGCAACCTGGATCAGGCCAGTTGGATGGCTTCTGATACTTGGCCGCCAGCCGGGTGGCAGTATGTAGATTTTCCCGTGGATGCCTCTTCGCTTCATGAACACACCGGCCGAACCGCTGTAATTGTAGATGATCTCAAGGCCACGGTCTACGATTGGGACAAGGATAACCAGGCGGAATGGCTCAAGGAGCTGGTGCTTTGCACGTCGCCCTCCTATCAGAATCGCCTGAAGCTGGTGTGGAGCCCGGATTTCACGACCGATTCACTGCGCATTGCCGGCGCCGTCACTGTTTCCTTTGACGCTTCCATCGACCAGGAAACGGCAATTTTCAGTGTGATGCTGGTAGACCTGGGCGAACAAAGACGGATCACACCCGAACAGATTCCGGTAGAAGCCGCGCCAGAAGGCACCTTCCGCTTCCGCTTGGAAGAAGCGCCGTCCGCCTTCAAGGTAATCAGCCGTGGCTGGCTCAATGCACAAAACCGCAGCTGTCTCTATGCCAAAGAACGAATCGAGCCCGGACAATTTTACCATTATCAGCTACAAATGGTTCCGACCGACCATTCACTGCCCAAAGGACATCAGCTG
>CAMULB010000132.1 GCA_947089585.1 uncultured Lachnospiraceae bacterium
TTGTTGAAGTTTTTCTACATCTATAATCAACTAGCACAACAGGTTAATTTATATTCATTAGATACGAAGAGTAGAGAATTATTAAATGATCTGAATCGCAGTTTTTTGGATGTTGTTTTAGACGTGTTATTTACATTTCATGAAATATAAAACGATACAGATCAGGGTGATAAAATGAAAAAATTATACAGAACGGCATGGGTTTCGATTCTCCTCATATTGGTCATTATGACGCTTTTACTGTCAGAGGTGCAGACGGAGGAGGAGCTGCATACCCAGGTAGATGGAATTGAGTATTTTTTTAATGATGAATGGACTGTTTTTGCACTGGAGGATTCGGCGCAGCAGATTCCAGAGCAGCAGGAGCGCATTCGTTCGATGCTGGAAGCAGGAGCAGGGCAGCAGACGGATCTGCCTTACAGCGGTAAAAGCAGTCCGGGAGAGACGATCGTGTTTCGGAATAGCCTGCCGCCGGAATACGCCGGGCTGGTGCTGAAATTCTCGTCATCGTGTGAGATGATTCATATAATACTGGATGGAGAGATGATCTATCAGTATGGGGGCGAGGATCATAATGTATTGAGAAAAAAGCGGCAGGATCAGGAGCACCTGGTCAATATTCCGACCGTGTTTCACAAGGGAGAGCTCTGGATTGAGCTGACGTCAGCAGATTCGGATGCGGCCGCGGCTCTTTCGGGGGTGAATATCGTTGCCGCCGATCTGATGATTGTGGGGATGCTGGAAAGTGATTTTATCAACATCGCCTGCTGTATTTTAATGATGATCATGGCGATCGTCATGCTGATGCTGACATTGATTCGTCTGTATACGCGCCAGCCAATGTGCGGGGAGCTTTATTTGGGATTGGCGGGACTCGATGCCGGGATTTTTTACCTGATTAAGACGGATACGCTGAACATTTGTTATGGAATTATGGAGTCGTATGCCATTGTCGATTATTTGGGCTTGCTGCTGCTCCCAGTGCTGCTTACACTCTATTTTGAACGAAATTTTCATACGGTATATCCGCGTAGGTTTACCCTGCTGCTGTGGTGTTTAAATGTACATACGGTAGGGCAGCTTGTCCTGCAGATGCTGAATGTGCGCAAGCTGGAGGAGATGGGACTTGCCACGGTGCTTGTGGTTGTAGCGGTATGCATCCTGGCTATTGTCAGCCTGATCCAATACGATGTTAAGACGAAAAGTCATCAGGCGCTGTTTACCGCCGTTTCGATGTGTGTGCTGCTGGGCGGCGGGCTTGCCAGTATAGCTCTGCACATTTATCACGACAGCGGGCATGTGTATATGGTCAGCCAGTATACGACCACAATCTTCAGTGTGATGATGGCGATGCTTCATACCCTGCGTCTGTCCAAGGAATATCGGGCGCGTGCGGAGGAGAGCGCCCGACTTCTGAAGGAAAAAGTAAAGGCGGCTGAGGTTCAAAATACGCAGCTGATGCTGGCCAAGCAGGATGCGGACGCAGCCAGACATGAAGCGTTGGCTGCCAATGAGGCCAAGGGAAAGTTTTTGGCCCATATGTCCCATGAGATACGCACGCCGATCAATGCCGTGCTGGGCATGGACGAGATGATCTTACGGGAATCGAGAGAACAGAATATCAAGGATTATGCGATGGATATTTATACTGCCGGGCAGACGCTGCTGTCTTTGATCAACGACATTCTTGATTTTTCCAAGATTGAGTCTGGAAAAATGGAAATTGTGCCAGTGGAATACGATGTCAGCAGCATGATACATGATTTGGCAAATATGACGACTCAGCGGGCAAAGGATAAACATATTCATCTGGAGGTAGAGGCAGACCACGCCATTCCTTCCCGGCTGTATGGAGATGATGTGCGAATTCGCCAGGTGCTTACCAATATTCTTACGAACGCCGTCAAATATACGCCGGAGGGTACGGTGTGGTTTCGGATTCGCAGCCATAATACGCCGCAGACGGCTGTGCTGCATTTTGAAGTGGAGGATACCGGCATTGGGATTAAGGCCGAGGACTTGCCGAAGCTGTCGGCAGAATTTGAACGGATCGAGGAGGAGCGGAATCGAAACATTGAAGGCAGCGGCCTGGGTATGAATATTACACAGCAGCTGTTAGCGCTCCTTGGCAGCAAGCTGAAGGTGGAGAGTGTGTATGGAAAGGGCTCAAAATTTTCCTTTGAATTGGAGCAGAAAGTGATGGACGCAACGCCGATCGGGGATTTTGAGGAAAGAGTGCATCAGCTTGCGGAGACATACAGCTATGACAGCAGGTTTTGCGCGCCCAAAGCCAGGTTTTTGGTGGTGGACGATAATGCAGTCAACCGAAAGGTATTTCGCAATCTGTTAAAGCAGATTCAGCCGCAGGTGACGGAGGCAGAAGGCGGTAAAGAATGCCTTAGGCTGGTGCAGGAGAATCATTATGATTTGATTTTTCTTGACCATATGATGCCGGAAATGGACGGGATCGAAACGCTGCATCATATGAAAGCGCTCCGGGAGTTTCCCTGTCAGAATACGCCGGTGATCGTTTTGACTGCCAATGCCGTTTCAGGGGCGAAGGAGAAATATCTGGCGGAGGGATTCGACGATTTTCTTTCCAAGCCGATTGTACCGAAAAAGCTGGAGCAGATGATCCAGAGGATGCTGCCGGGGGAGTTGATCGAGGAGGCGATGGACCCGGCGGCAATGGAGACAGACGCCTCGTCCTTGAACGGCTCAAAAGGGACAGACCGCCATTTTGCGTCGGAGCAGCAGACACAGACGCTTTCGCGGGAGGAAAGCGAGGAGAAGCTGGAGCAGCTGCCGTCCGTTGATGGACTGGATTGGAATTATGCCTGGCTGCATTTGTCCGATTGGGAGCTGTTAGAATATTCGGTGAAAGAATTTTATCAGCAGATTCCTTCTGCTGCCGAGCGACTGGATCAATATTATCAGCGGATTACAGAGGCGGAGCAGCTGGACTTATACCGCATTCAGGTTCATGCCATGAAAAGCCTTGCGGCGACAATTGGGATTATTCCGCTCGCAGGTTTGGCAAAAATATTGGAATTTGCAGCAAAAGATGGTAGAATAGAATTAATTCAGTCGATGACACAGCCGTTTTTAGAGGAATGGCGCAGTTACCAGCAGAAGCTTTGTGGTGTTTTTGGCATAGAAGAAGCGGAACGAAAAGAAGTGACGGATTTTTCGGTGATCCAGGCATTGGTGGAAATGGTGCGTTTGAGTATGCAGGAGATGGATATTGATCAGGCGGACGAGCTGATCGGACAGCTTCGGTCTTATGAATACGCGCAGGAGTTGGAGCAAATGATCTCTGCGCTGGCAGACGCAGTCAACAATTTAGACCCGGAGGAAGCGGACCGTCTGGCGGATTTGCTGCTTGAGCAGATCAAGCGGTGAGGTAAGGAGGAGCGGATGAGAAAAATTTTATTGGTGGGGAAGCTGAACAGCGTGGTGAAGGAAACGAACGCCTTTCTGTCCAAGTATTTTCATGTGCAGATTTGTTCTGAAAATGCGGGTGTTCTGGAAGGGATGATGAAAATTGTCAATCCGGATTTAGTATTAATCAGTCTGATCGGCGCATATGATATTGATACCTCTATCTTTTTTATGCTAAGCAGTCAATTTGAAAAGACACCAATTCTGACGATCGGAACGAAAGAGGAAACCAGCAGCTTCATTAAATATTACGATGAAAGTCAGTTTGAAAATCTGATTCGGCCAGTGGAAAACAAAACGATTTTGCAGGCAATTTGTCGGCGGCTGGGCATAGACGAGTCAGAGGTTGAGAAGGATGCGGATGCAAAAAAAACGGCGCTTGGCAGTAAGAAGCGCGTTCTGGTGGTGGATGATAACGGGGCGACGCTGCGGACGATGAAAGCCATGCTGGAGGAGCGATACGCGGTGGCGATTGCGATTTCCGGCGCGCAGGCCATGACTTCCATCGGAAAGAAACGGCCCGATCTGATTTTGCTGGATTATGAGATGCCGGTCTGCGACGGGAGAATGACGCTGGAGATGATCCGGGCAGACGAAGAGATGAAGGATATCCCGGTGGTTTTTCTCACCTCCGTCAATGACCGGGCCAATATTGAAGCGGTATTGAAATTAAAGCCAGCGGGATACTTTCTCAAACCGGCGGTGAAGGATAAGATGATTGCAGAGCTTGAAAAGATTTTGGAACAGGAGTAACGGCGTATGAACCCGCATTGGGTGGAGCGCTTTATGACAGGTAAGAGAAACTTATAAACCATGGGAATGAAATTATTTTTTTGCGAGGGAACGTAAGATGAACAGAATGCAAAAGGTGAAGGAAGGTAAGATGGGAACGAAAGGGATTGGCTTTAAGGTTGGCTGCGTCGTTGCGGCGATGCAGGCGCTTTCCGTTGTACTGGCGATGACAATTTGTGTTTCTATGTTTTCGTCTTTGATTACAACCATGCAGGAGGAACGCTGTACCAGTGCAACCAATATTCTGGAACGCGAGCTGGAGCAGGCTGCTGCAGACGAGGATTTGAATCAGCTGCTGGATGGCCTGAAGAGCGAGTTGGGCTTTGAATTCACCATTTTTTCGGGAGATACCAGGGCCTACAGCACCGTGATGCAGGATGGGAAGCGTGTGGTAGGAACGAAGCTGTCCGATGAATTGATTCCCATTGTGCTGACGCAGGGACAGTCCTTTGTGGGCAAAGCCGATATTTTGGGCGAACCGTATCTGTGCTCCTACGTGCCGACGAAGGGTGCGGACGGTCAGATCAATGGTTTGATTTTTGCCGGAATTTCCACGGCACAGGCCAAGCAGGAGACCTGGGATGTCATTGTTTGGGCGGCCGTGATCAGTATTGCTGTAATTTTGATCTGTGTAATTGTTTTCGGCGCATATCTGAGGAAGCGGGTTTCCAAGCCTTTAGGCAGGATTACGCATGTGGCCAGACAGCTGGAGCGAGGAGAGCTGGGCATTTTGGGCGGAGAGCAGGTTGCAGTCAGCATTCGCTCACGGGATGAGATTGGCCTGCTGAGCCAGATTTTTGAAGGTACGATCACACGTCTTCGGGATTATATCGGCGAGATTGCCAAGGTATTAGGGGCGATTGCGGACGGAAATCTGACCCAAAGAGCGGCTCACGATTATATGGGAGACTTTTCTTCGATCAAGGAATCCTTAGACAGCATCCAGATGGAGCTGAATCGGACCATGGGACAAATTTCTGCCAGCGCCAACCAGGTATCCGCCGGTTCCGATCAAATGTCGGTCAGCGCGCAGGCGCTCTCGGAGGGTGCAATCGAGCAGGCCGGCGCGGTGGAGGAGGTTTCTGCCACACTGGCTGATATTTCAAAAAATGCCCAGCAGACCCTGCAGACGGCGAAGGAGGCAGGCGTATTTGTCGATCGGGCCGGCGCGCAGCTGGGCGTCAGCATGGAATATGTTCAGGGACTGAACACGGCAATGGAGAATATTTCCAATTCCTCCCAGGAGATCAGTACGATCATAGCCGCGATTGAAAATGTTGCCTTTCAGATTAACATACTGGCTCTCAATGCGTCGGTGGAGGCTGCCAGAGCAGGGAGCGCGGGAAAAGGATTTGCAGTGGTGGCGGAGGAAGTGCGGAATCTGGCCGCAAAATCGGACGAAGCGGCAAAAGCGACGAAGGAATTGATTGAGGGCTCCATGCTTGCAGTGACAGAAGGCGGAGAGGCAGTGAATAAAGTGACGGATTCGCTGAATCGGACGGCAGAATTTGCCGGTAACGTAACGACCAAGATGGCCGAGGTTGTGGACGCAGTGGAGGAGCAGACAGAAGCGATTACTCAGGTCAGTGAAGGCATCGAGCAGATTTCCGCTGTCGTACAGACCAACTCTGCAACCAGTGAAGAATGTGCGGCCGCCAGCCAGCAGCTGTCGTCGCAGGCGGGAGTGCTTAAGAACCTGATGCATGCTTTTGCTCTGGAGGAGGAACAGCGGCAGTAGGAAGCGTGTTTGGAGATTAAAACGTGTTTGGGTGAGTTTTCCGGTTTGTTTTGTCCCCCTGAACCGGTATGGCACAGAAGGAATGCCATGCCGGTTCGGGGGGATTTTTCTTTGCCGAAAATCGCATCCTAAAAATATTTGATCACACGATAATATGATCTTGACAATAGTGTGTGTGATACAGTATAATCAAGATGGAGGGAGCGAATATGGGAGAAGAGAAGGATTTATTGAGCAGCCTTTCCATGGAGCTTCGGAGAGGAACGTTGATCTTGAGTGTGTTAAGCCAATTGCAGCAGCCAAGGTATGGCTATGCGCTGGTTCAGTGTCTGGCAGAGAAGGGAATTGCGATTGATCCGAATACGCTCTATCCGCTTTTACGGAGGCTGGAGAAGCAAGGGCTTTTACAGAGCGAGTGGGAGACCGGTGGGCCGAAGCCCAGGAAGTATTATCGGCGGACGAAGCAGGGAGATCGAATCTATGAGGAATTACGGGAGCAATGGCGCAGTCTGTCGTTTTCGATCGAGCAGCTTTTGGATGAATGAAGGTCAGAGCGTGTCCGAAGACAGAGCCGATAGAAAGGACTGCGTTTGATGTGTTCTGTGATAAGGAAGGAGAGGGCAAGGTGAATCAGCAGGAACAGGAATTGATGGAACGTTATATTTATCAGGTGGTGCGTCGTCTGCCGAAGAATCAGCGCAAGGAGGTAGCACGGGAGCTTCAGGAGCTGATCGGCGATATGGCGGAGCAGGAGGGATCCACAGAAGAGGCGCTTTTGCAGTTGGGGGATCCGGCCTTGTTTGCGGCCAAGTACCGGGAGGATGCAGCCTGTTTGATCGGGCCTGAGTATTATGACACTTGGCGCTGGTTTGTCAAGGTGGTGCTGCTGTGCGATTTGATTCCGGTTGCGCTGCTTTCGTTGGCTGGGGGCTTTCGGGAGGGATTTGCCCAGGCCGGGGGAAGTATGCTGCACGGCGTGATTGCAGCCTTTACGCAGGGACTGGTGCATGCAATTACAAACTCTGTGATTACCTGCATGGGGGCGTTCGGGTTTGTAACGTTTATTTTTGCGGTACTGGAACGACAGAACATAGGATTGGATCACGACAGGAGAGATGACAAGAAGCAAAGAGAGCAATGGACGCCGCGCAGGCTCTCTCCGATTCCCAATCGAAAGGCGGTAATCAGCAGGGGCGATTGCGTGGTCAGTATTGTATTTATCGTGCTGTTTGCGATTCTCATGGGCTTTGCGCCTCAGCTTTTTGCAGTGATTTGTAAAAGCGGCGATGGCATGGTGATGATTCCGGTTTTGAATCTGGAGGAATGGAGCCGCATTTTTCCGGTGTTGGTAATCAGCCTTTTGGTTGGTCTTGCAGATGAGATTCTCAAGCTGATGGCCGGCGTATACAATCGTCTGGTCATGGCCAGCTGCCTGGTATGCAATGTGATTCAGATTTTTTGCAGCGTGCTGCTGCTGAAGGTACTGCCTTTTTGGAATCCCCATTTCAAGGAGCAGCTGCAGCAAACTGAGGGAAGTAAGTCTGGAATCCTTATGAATATGGGAGGCGCGTTCTTTTCCGATTTGGTGCTTGTAATTTGCATTGGAATTGTCCTGATCGAGGTAGGAGTGACTGTCTATAAGACGCTGCGGTATGCATCTTAGGAGCTTACCGCAGCAGCAGATCCATCAGATAGGCGTAGACCTCTTCATTTTGTTTCTTCCAGTTCTGGCAGATTGCTTCTGCCTGTTCCCTTGAGCCGGCCTGAATGGTCAGATCAATCAGCGGAACACTCCGTTCCTTAATCTGACAATGGGCCGCGAAGCCCTGGGTTGTCGTTTTGTAAAAATCTGCCAGAATCTGAATTTCTTGCTTTAATTCTACTTGATTGTCTTCCAGATAGGAGAGGACATCCTTTTTGATCGCATCCGAGATCTTGTCCGGGAAGAAGGAGAGTGTCTCTGTGCCAGAAGGCGTGATGTGGTAATAGGTGCTGTTGTGC
Organism: uncultured Lachnospiraceae bacterium; assembly: GCA_947089585.1. Lineage (GTDB taxonomy): Bacteria > Bacillota > Clostridia > Lachnospirales > Lachnospiraceae > 14-2. The sequence goes on from CAMULB010000132.1 coordinate 7,973, forward strand.
GAGGACTCAGTCCGCACGAGCGCCGAGGCCACCAGCTCGCTTAATGCCTGCTGCAGCGTGAAATATGTGGTGTACTCCTTTTCCAGAATGAAGACAGAGATCTGTGTATTGGTCAGAGGAGCGTTTGCTTTTTCCAGCATATAGAGAATGATCAGCTTATATTGGGTTAATGCTTCTGCCATGATGTCCTCCTTGTGTGGCGCTTGCAAATGGATGCGAAAGCATGCCTGCGTGGTGCTTGTGAATTGTGAAAGCATGCCTGCGTGGTGCTTGTGAATTGCGAAAGCATGCCTGTGGGGTATTTGTGAATGAATGCGAAAGCATGCCCGCAGCGGCTGTCAGGCGGTTCCTTTGGGTGGTACGCGGATTCAACAGAGAATATTTCGCGCTTTTCCCTGCCAGGAATTTTGCCTGCGCATGGTTTGGTGGATGGTATTTAAGACGCGTTTTTT
>CAMULB010000133.1 GCA_947089585.1 uncultured Lachnospiraceae bacterium
AGAAAACGGAAAGGTGGAGCAGATGGTCAAAATTCCCCATTTGGATTTTGGCGGGCTGGAATATCTTGGTTCAGGACGGCTCTATATCTGGTCGCGCGTGCTGCCGATGCTGCCCCAATATATCTTCGTCGGAAGCGGCCCGGATACGTTTGCAGAGGTGTTTCCGCAGAACGATTATGCAGGCAAGGCCGTCTACGCAGAGACGACGACGCGGATTATGGAAAAGCCGCACAACGATTATCTGCTGCAGTGGGTACAGAACGGACTGGCCGGAATGCTTGGCATGGTGCTGTTTTACATGGTTTATCTGAAACAATGTTTTGCTGTTTATGGCGGGACAAAAAAAGAACGTTTTTCGCAGCGATTGGGGTATGGCTGCTTTTTGGGCTGCATTTGTTATATGGCGGGCAGCTTTTTCAATGACAGTACCTTGTATACCACACCGCTGTTTTGGGTCTTTGTGGGAATTTCCCTGGCAGCGGGGCGGGAGCAGTGATGAAGGGAAGGAAAACAGGAATCAGTGGGATTTAGGGTATGGCTGCTGTTTTTTTGATCGAAGGCGCTTCCATACAAAGTCAGACTTCCATTGGTACCCGGTGCTGCGCTTCATCGCGCGCGAAGAGAAAAGAATTTTTTCTTCTTATTAAAATTCATTGTAAAGAGCAAAAGATTGTAGTAGAATTAAATTTGAATATAATAAATCAACCAGACAAAAGGGGAAAGAACAATGAGATCATTCAAAAGAGGGACGGTCTGTCTGGCAGTAACTGCCATGGTATGCGCAGGCGGTCTTGCAGGTGAAACCGTATGGGCGGCAGACGTTCAGGCGCAGGCGATACGGGAAAGCTATTATCAGGATTTCCATCAATATGCGATGGAGGAGCGTTTGTATGAAGCTTCTGCTGCGGGGGATTATGCGATAGAGGAGCTTGCCGATGAGACGCATACGCAGGAGCAGCAGGCAGAAAATGCGCCGTCACAGGAGGGAGCGGTCGATGTGATTCCTACACCGGCCGGGCGAGCCCAAGGTGTGTCATCGCGGGAAGCGACGGGAACGGAAGATGCACAAATAGAGAATGGATGGTTTACGGCGGCAGACGGAACGTATTACTATCGCAATGGGGAGCTGCAAAAGAGCTGGCAGACAATTGACGGAAAACGTTATTATTTTGCTTTGACAGACGGAAAGCGGCAGACTGGTTGGCAGACGATTGAAGGGAAGCGGTATTATTTCAATCCCCAAAGCGGAGAATTGCAGGTTGGGCTGCAGACGATTGACGGTAAGGCTTATTATTTGTCCCCGCAGAGCGGCGAGCTGTTGACTGGTCTGCAGAGCGTAGACGGAAAGAAGTATTATTTCCATGCGCAGAGCGGCGAGCGGCAGACGGGCTGGCAGACGATCGAGGGCAAAAAATATTATTTCCATGTGCAGAGCGGCGAGCAGCTAATCGGCTGGCAGACGATCGAAGGCAAGAAGTATTACTTCCATGTGCAGAGCGGCGAGCAGCTAACCGGTTGGCAGACGATTGAAGGCAAGAAATATTACTTTCATGCGCAGAGCGGGGAACAGCAGGTCGGCTGGCAGACGATTGAAGGCAAGAAGTATTACTTCCATGCGCAGAGCGGAGAGATGCAAGCAGGCTGGCAGACGATTGAAGGCAAGAAGTATTACCTCCATCTGCAAAGCGGGGAACAGCTGATCGGCTGGCAGACGATTGAAGGGAAGAAATATTATTTTCATCCACAGAGCGGGGCTCAGCAGACGGGCTGGCAGGTGATTGACGGCAAACGTTATTATTTCAGCCCGAAAAGCGGCGTGGTGCTGACCGGCAAGCAGAAGATTGGCAAAGCGACGTATTACTTCAAATCGAATGGTTTGATGCAGACGGGCTGGCAGAAAATCGGTGGTAAGAAATATTACTTTTCTCCCAAAACGGGCAGAATGGTTTCCGGGAAGCAGAAGATCGGCAAAGCGACGTATTACTTCAAATCGAATGGAACGATGCAGACCGGCTGGCAGAAGGTGAGCGGAAAAAAATATTACTTCCTGCCCAAAACCGGAAAGATGGTGACGGGCAAGCGCAAGATCGGCAAGGCGACTTACTACTTCAAGTCAAACGGTTCCATGCAGACGAAGTGGCAGAAGATCGGCAAGAATCAATATTATTTTTCCAGCAAAACCGGGAAGATGCTGACCGGGAAGCAGAAAATCGGCAAGCAGTATTACTATTTTGGCAAGAGCGGGGCCATGCAGACTAAATGGCAGAAAATTGGGAAACAGAAATACTATTTTTCCGCTAAAACCGGCAGGATGCTCACAGGCAGACAAAAAATCGGCAACAAATATTACTATTTGAATCAAAAGGGCGTGTTGGCGGCGGCCGGTTGGGTTTTTGATGGAGACAAGACGTATTATGCCAATCAAAACGGGGAGCTGCAGACTGGTTGGATGGATTTGAACGGCATGCGCTATTATTTTGCTCCGCAGACGAACCGGATGCAGACTGGTTGGGCTGACATCGACGGATTTCGTTACTTTTTCCTGGATTCCGGGACACAGAAGGGCGTGATGCAGAAAAACTGTATTGCCGGAACCGAGCAGACCGGATTTTATTTTGTCGATGCAGAGGGCATCCAGGTTACATCGGATGAGATGGCGCTGGCGGTCAGCTTTATCAAGAAGCATACGGAGGACGGCTGGACGAACGATCTGAAGCTGAAAAAATGCTATGAGGCCTTATGGAGAAATTATTCGTATCAGCGTTTTTATGAGACGCCGAGCGCCGACAGCATGGCCGGATATGCGAACTATATGTTGTCTAACGGGCAGGGGAATTGTTATCGTTATGCGTCCTCCTTTGCATATATCGCAAGAGCCCTGGGCTATGAGGCGCGTGTCGCAGTCGGGACGCTGGGCCGTTCGCCGCACGGCTGGACGGAGGTTCTGGTGGGCGATACCTGGTATCTGTGCGACGCCAACATGCAGAGAAACCATCCAGAATGGAATGCCTATCTGTGTACGGAAGCGACATATCCGTATGGCCATACACGCAGTGCGACGTATCGCCTGTGGATTGTGAAAGGCCAGGTGTCCTGGTCATGATTTTCAGTTCGTTAGAGTTTTTATGCGTTTTTCTTCCGCTTGTATTTTTGCTGCATTGTCTGATCCCGGATCTTTTGGTGCGCAACGGGCTTTTGATTGCCGCAAGCCTGATCTTCTACGCTTACGGCGAACCGCGGTACGTGATCCTGATGGTTGTAAGCGCGCTGTTGAATTATCTGGCTGCGAGAATGATCGACGCCTTTGTACATAAAAAGCTGGTTCTTGCGCTGGATGTGTTCCTCAATCTGGGACTGTTGGTATTTTTTAAATATATGTCATTTCTTCTGGACACCTTTTCACAGGTGTCCGGAATGCGGTTTCGGGCAGTAGAGATCGCGCTTCCGGTGGGAATTTCCTTTTTCACCTTTCAGGCGCTGTCGTATGTGATAGATGTCTATCGGGGCAAGGCGAAGGTGCAGAAAAGCTTTTGCAAGGTGCTGCTGTATATCTCGTTCTTTCCGCAGCTGATTGCCGGGCCGATTGTGAAATATCGGGAGATTGATCGGTTCTTAAGCGAGCGGCGTATTGAAGTTGGGCTGGCGGCCGACGGGATGCGCCGCTTCATCTGTGGGCTCGGCAAAAAGGTATTGATTGCCAATACGATGGGACAGGTGGCCGACGCCGTGTTTGCGGCGGAAGCGTTTCGGATTAATCTGCCGGCGGCATGGATTGGCGCCGTTTCTTATATGATGCAGATTTATTTTGATTTCAGCGGATACAGCGATATGGCGATCGGGCTGGGAAAAATGTTTGGCTTTCAATTTGAAGAAAATTTCCGCTATCCGTATGGGGCCTGCAGCGTCAAGGAATTTTGGCAGAGGTGGCACATCTCTCTTTCCACCTGGTTTAAGGAATATCTCTATATCCCGCTGGGCGGAAACCGCAGGGGGAAGGTGCGCACCGCCGTCAATAAGCTGATTGTGTTTTTTTCCACCGGCATCTGGCATGGGGCGAACTGGACGTTTGTCCTTTGGGGCCTGTATCATGGGTTCTTTTCGGTACTGGAGGAGCACATTCCGTTCCGCAAAAGGATTCCGCGGCCGATCGGGTATCTGTGTACGATGCTGATCGTCTGTATCGGATTTGTCCTCTTTCGGGCGGATACGATTTCACAGGGATTGTTTGTCATCGGGCAGATGTTTACCGGAAGCATCAAAGACCCTGCGGGACTTAGCTTTGTCACACAGCAGCTGACGCCCTGGTTTTGCGTGATGCTGCTGGCGGCGCTGGCGTTGATGGCACCGGTCAAGCCGCTCGTTTTGCGGGTGCAGAGCATTTGTCAGCAGGAAGGGGGAGGCGGTGCCTGCGTTCGTCTGCTGCATCTGGCGCTGGATCTTGGAAGCATTGCGCTGCTGCTGTGGTGTATGATCCGTTTATCGGGCAATACCTACAACCCCTTTATTTATTTCAGATTTTAAAATACAGGAGATGAAAGAATGAAAAATCTGGGAAGGATTGTGTTTCTTGCCCTCTGTATGGGGCTCTGCCTGGTTCCCTTTGTCGGAATGCTGCTGCATCCGTCCGATGTGATGACGGAAAATAAAGAGCTGGCCAAATTTCCGCAGCTGAAAGAGCAGGGCCGTTTCAATGTTGATTTTTTGCAGGAGCTGGGCGCTTATTTTGAAGATCATTTTGCGCTGCGTCCGCTGCTGGTGACGGCTGATGCCCGGATTCAGAGCGGCATTTTTGGGGTATCGAATGTCGATACGGTGGTGTGCGGCAAGGATGGCTGGCTGTATTACACCGCAACGATTGATGATTTTCTGGGCCGCGATGCGATGTCCGAGCGGGAAGCATTCAATGCGGCGTGCAACCTTGCACTGGTACAGCGATATGTACAAAAGCAGGGGGCGTCTTTTCTGTTTACGGTTGCGCCGAATAAAAATTCGCTCTATGGCGCGCAGATGCCGGATTATCTGCAAAAGGCGGAGAGCGGCACGCGCAGTATGGATCTGCTTTTACCGCAGCTGACGCAGCAGGGGGTTGCTTATACGGATTTGTTTGCGCTGTTTTCGGCGCAGCAGGAGCTTTTGTATCTGAAGCGGGATTCACATTGGAACCGGAAGGGAGCCGTGCTGGTTTACGACGCGCTGCTTGACGCGCTTGAAATTCCCCATGACAGCTATGAGGCGGTAAAAGCGGTGCGGCAGAAGGATGCATACGGAGATTTGAACAAGATGCTCTATCCGCTGGGGGCCGAGCCGGAATGGGAATATGAGTACCAGAAGGAGGATACCTTTTCCTTTGTCACAGAGACAGAGAGCGTGGAGGACGCCTGGATTGAGACGAAGAATCCGCAGGGGGAGGGATCGCTGCTGATGTTTCGGGATTCCTTTGGCAATACGCTGCTGCCGCTGATGGCCAATACGTTTGCAGAGGGATATTTTTCCAGAAGTACGCCGATGATGCTGGAGCGGTCTATGGAACAGTGTCAGCCGCAGACGGTGATTGTAGAAAAGGTGGAGCGCAACATCGAAGAATTTGCAGTCAATCCGCCGATTGTGGGAGCCGTCGAGACAAAGCTGCCACAGACAACCAAACGATTGGAGACGGATACTACGTTAACGATTGCCGAGAGCGAGAACGATCCGAATTATTGGAAAATTTCCGGTCGGTTGGCGGAAGCGGTCTGTGAAGCAGAGGTACGGGTTTTGCTTCTGGTGACAGACGGCGGAGAACAGAGTGCATACGAGGCTTTTTGCGTCTCGGACGAGGAATCGGACTACGGCTATTGTCTCTATTTGAAAAAAGAGTCGTTGGTCGAGCAGGATGTGACGATTGCAGTGCTGTGTCAGAACGGTGAGGAGAAACAGGTGGTGTACGAGCAGCAGATTGTGCTGCCGTGAAAGAAGTGGACGGTGTACGAGCAGCGGATTGCGCTGCCGTGAAGAAAGCAGACGGTGTGCGGGCCGGTTGTGCGGCCAAAGCGCAGCAAAGTAGAGGAGTGTGAAACACTTGAAAGGAAGAATCGATGGGGCGAGGTTTTTGCGGTATGGTTTGTGTGGACTGGGGCTGCTGCTTCTGGCGGGCTGTACTGCGGACGAACCAGCGAAGCAGCAGGTGCGGATTTTTGACGGACAGACGGAGACCAGACTTCAGGCAGAGGAAGGGATGACCGTCAAGGAAGCGCTGGCGGAGGCGGAGATTTCCGTGGGCAGCGAGGATCAGGTTTCTCCTGCGCTGGATACGACTTTGCAGGGGGAGTGCGAAATCTCGATTCGACGCCGCGCCAGGATCACCCTGGTGGAGGATGAAAACGCAAAAGAGTTAGTATTTCATGGCGGTCAAGTAAAGGATGTACTTTTGGATGCCGATATTACTCTGGGAAAAAATGATACGCTCAATCATGATCTGGAGGCTTATTTATCGGACGGTATGTCGGTGGAGGTGGCGCATCGGTTTCTTGTCAGCCTCGATGTGGACGGAGCACAGAGTGAATGTCTGACGGAGGCGGACACGGTTCAGGAGCTGCTTGAGGAACAGCAGATTCATCTGGATGCAAAGGATCAGATTGAACCGGCCCTAGAGACGTTTTTGGCAGACGGAACGCAGATTGTGATTCAGCGGGTATTTGTGGAGCGGGTTTCGGAATTTGAAGCGGTGCCCTATGAGACCCAGGTGGAATATTCCTCGGCTATGCTGGAGGGTGAATCGAGCCGGCGGCGTCAGGGAGCAGAAGGAGAGAAGGAGGTCATCTATGAGGTGACGTATGTGGACGGCAAGGAGGAGAGCCGGCGGATGGTGGAGGAAAAGATCATCCGTGAGCCGGTGGATACGATCCTTGTAAAAGGAACTGCCCCCAGACGGAGAGTGGTTTCCCGCGAGCAGATTTTTGACTGTGACGGCTCCGGGCACGGATACTATGTGATTACCTGGTCGGACGGCGTGGTCGAGTACGAGGATTTTTAGCGGTTGTCTGGCCGCGTAGAACGGTTTTGAAAGCGCGTGATTGTGCATGGGAAAAGGAAAGAAGGATATGGAGGAAAAGCGAATCATCAAGGGCCAAAGGTTCGGCGGCTGTGCGCCGGTGCTCTGTGTTCCGGTGGTAGAGAAAACGAGAGAAGGAATTTTAAGCTGCGTGGATACATTGTCCCGCAGCGGTGTGAAAATGATCGAGTGGCGCATGGACTGGTATGAGAAAGGAACGGATCCGGTGTCGGTGACGGAGCTGCTGCAGGAGCTTGCGCCGGCAGTGAAGCAGACGGTTCTTCTGGCTACCTTTCGCAGTAAAGGCCAGGGCGGCGAGCAGGAGATCTCTGAAGAGACATACGAGGCATTGAATCTGGCGGCGGCGGGCAGCGGCGCAGCGGATCTGGTTGACCTGGAATTTTTTTCATGCAAGGATCCGGCCGCTGCCATCGCATGTCTGCAGGCGGTGGGTGTGGGCGTAGTGGCTTCTGATCATGATTTTGAGAAAACGCCATCAGAGGAGGAAATCACCCGCCGTCTGGGGCGGATGCATCAGGCGGGTGCGGATTTTTCCAAGCTGGCGGTGATGCCGCAAAAAAAAGCGGATGTGCTAAGCTTGATGGCGGGCGTGCTGCAGGCAAAGGAGCAGTATCCCGACAGCCATTTGATCGCCATGTCGATGGGCAAGGCGGGGATGGTCTCCCGGCTGATGGGGCAGTGGTTTGGCTCAGAGGTCATTTTTGCAGCAGGAGAAAAAGCGTCGGCGCCGGGACAGCTTCCATATGAGGCGGCAGGCGAGGTGCTTTCTAAGATGGGAGAATGGATACAGTGAAAAAAAATATTTTTTTGATCGGATTTATGGGAACTGGCAAGACGACGGTCGCAGGAATGCTGGCCCGGCAGGAACAGCTGCATGAGGTCGATCTGGATGCGGAGATTGAGCGGCGAAAGGGAATGAAGATTCGTGAAATTTTTGAGGCCTATGGGGAAGCTTATTTTCGCGATCTGGAGACAAGACTGGTGCAGGAGCAGGAGCAGCGGCAGGGAAGCGTCGTTTCCTGCGGGGGCGGAACCGTGCTGCGAAGAGAAAATGTGAAGAGCATGCGGCGCAGCGGAGTTGTGATTTTGTTGACTGCAACTCCGCAGACAATCTATGAAAGAGTAAAAAATAATAGGAATCGTCCGCTGTTAAATGGAAAAATGAATGTAGATTATATTTTTGAATTGATGGAGAAAAGAAAAAATTCCTATGAGGAGGCGGCCGATTTTTGTGTCAGCACCGATGGCAAAACGGCGAAAGAAATCGCTTTCGAGATTGCAAATATGGTAAAATTGTA
>CAMULB010000134.1 GCA_947089585.1 uncultured Lachnospiraceae bacterium
AAACTCGCCAATCCCGGAAAATCCTTTTTTCACCGTGCGATTGGCTCCTGATTGAATCTTGAACACCTTCTCATTGGTACTTGTAATCGTAAGCTCTAAATCCCCGTCCGTGCGATTCGTACAGCTATAATAAAGCGAACACACACGGTCTGCATCATTTTGCGGCATCTGATATTCATTGAATTCAATTCCGGGAAAGCAGTCAAAACGAAATTGCACCTGCTTCGGATCTGCTCCTTGTTCTTCCGCCTCCACGGCCGACGCCTGTACCTGTCCGGGGTAGAAGCAAACGCCAAGCAATAACACCATCATCCACATTCCTGTAAACAGGATCCTTTTTCTTCTCACCCAAATCTCCCTCTTTCTCAAAAACTCTTTCCTGAGCCACCTTGTGCGTCCCCCGCTCCTCTGCCGCGCTCCGTCAGCACAAGAATCTGGCTGTCCTCCTCATATTTCCGACCGGTCAATATTTTGCCGGAATACGGTTGATTTTCTGTTCTGTTACCTTGGTCAAGCCGTTGATGCCCCACTCATACCGCTCCTTAGCCGACATCCAGACAATATAGCCATTGCTTAGAATCGGCTGAGAGCTGGACGGAAAAAGCATATTTTTGTAGGTGGTGGAGTAAATCTTTTTTCCTGCGTCGTCCACCACGATATAGTGCAGCACGGTCTTCTCACCCTGCGTCGTCGTAAAGAGCACGGCAAAGCGATCGTCCCCCAGCTTCACCATGCGTGGATAGCCGACCTTTACGGTGCTCGTCCTCGGATTGTAGCTCGTCAGCCATTTGACCGTTGATTTTGTGGTCTTGCGATTGGTCAGTGTGATAAAAATATTATCTGCCAGCTCCTTACTGTAACCGGTCACGCCTTTGATTTTGTATTTGTGGGGCTTGGCCCGTCCGCAGACCAGGATATTTCGCGTGCCAATTTCCATTCCGCCTACCGTGCAGCCGGTATAATTCTCGCCCGTGCCGCCCTGGAGCTGGAACATGGGTATTTTGCTCTTCCAGCTCTCGTTCTTTTTTCCGTACTGGTCTAAAATGGTCAGACACAGGCTGCGGGGATAAGCGTCGCCATGGTCGAACACATACAGGGAGTTGTCTTTGAACTTAACGTACTGGTTGAAGGAGTGGCTGACATAGCTGTCGTTGGCTCCGACTGCTTTCATCGTCTTGGTGTTGATCTTAAAGGAAATATTGGACTGATGGCGCACGCCGTCATTTCCCTGAAACATCTCCCGCGCCGTCACCAGATAGAGTGTGCTGCCCTTCATATCCATCTGACAATTGCCGGCGTCAAACGGGCGGTAAATTCCCGGAAATACATTCGAGGCAGCGCCCCGGATGCGGGCGGTCTTCACATACTTCCATTTGCTGTTGTATTTGTGCACCTCGATCACGGTTTTGGTTCGGCTCTCCTTTGGATTATCATACCCTACAACCACATAAAAATTCCCGTCCGTCCCATGATAAAAGCCGCCCCAGTAATCGCCGGAAAGCCGGATGGATTTCGTTTTTGCCACCTTCATCTTAGCCGTCATCGTATAAATGTTCAGACGCTTGTCCTTCTGTGCACAGACAATATGCAGCTTCCCGCCGGCCTGATAATAATATGTATAATCCACTCCGCCATAATACATCTGGGCGGATTGAACGGCCAGATTCAGCGCCGAGATTCCGTTTCCCGACGTCACTTTGGCCTTGCTGCTTTTTGCCATCGGAATCATCCGCGCGACAACCGGGGAATCATCGCTGTTGCCCTGCGGATAGACAGTCACAAGCTTATAATAATACGTCGTTCCCTTTGCAACCTTCTGGGAAAAAGAGGTCTGGCTGCTGCCGGCCGTACAGACGCATTTGTATGTTCCGTTCTCACGGTCCGAGCGATAGAGCTTATAGCCGATCGCCTCCTTGTCCTTCTTCCATTTCACCAAAAGCCTGCTGCCAGAGCTTTTAACGGAATCAATGACTGCTCCCCTTTTCGTGATCGTACATTCCTTCCATTCGGAGCTCTGTCCCAGATGCAGCCCGTCGTCTGCGTCCCCCTTTACAAATCCGGTTACACGGTATTCATAGGCCACGTCCCAGTTTGATTTCACCTGCGTGCTGGTCTTGCTGCCGCCGTATACCGTTGCCACCGTCTTATAATTTGGAGCGTCCTTTTTGCGGCGTTCCACGAGATAGCCGCTGCATCCGGCAATTTTTTTCCATTTGACGGTCACACTCTGAAAAGCGCTCTGCTTGGCACTGACAATCTGCGTCTGGTTCGGCTTGACATAAACCGGCGTGCGAAAGGATGCGTTCCCTACCGTCACAACCAGCTCCGCCGCACCGATCCCTTCCACACTGTACGTACACTCACCGTCCACAACCGGACCGCTTTGAATCGTCTTACTGGCTCCCGTATGAATTTTCAATACTTTTTCATTGGTGCTTTTGATCGTAAACTTCAAATCTCTGCCGGTACGGTTCACACAGGTGTAAAAGTATGTCAAGCGCTTGCCCTTACCTTTTTCCGGCATCCAATATTCTTTGTATTCGGTTCCGTATTCGACATCGGGGTAAAACAAAACCTTGTCCTGGTCCGGCTCCTGTGTGTCCCAATCCACGGCGGCTGCCTGCACCTGCCTGCATGATAGGCCGCTGCCAAGCAGCAATACCAACGCCAGCATTCCGATCAACAAAATCCTTTTTCTTCTCATCCAAATCTCCCTCTTTCTCAAAACTCTTTCCTGTGCCAAATCGTTCCTTTTCCTTCCGCGCCGGCATGGTTATTCTGCAAACTGCATCGTGTACAGATGCGCATACACGCCGTCCTGCGCCAGCAGCTCCTTGTGCGTCCCCTGCTCCTCGATGCCATGCTCCGTCAGCACAAGAATCTTCTGTGCATTCTTGATGGTAGACAGACGATGAGCGATGACAAAGGTCGTGCGATTCTTAGCCAAAAGCTCCAGTGACTCCTGTACGACCTTCTCGCTCTCATTGTCCAGCGCCGAGGTCGCCTCGTCAAAAATCAGAATCGGCGGATTTTTTAAAAAGACGCGGGCAATCGACAGCCGCTGCTTCTGGCCGCCGGAAAGCTTAATCCCCCGCTGCCCGATATCCGTATCGTACCCGTCCGGCAGGCTCATAATAAAGTCATGGGCATTGGCATGCTTCGCCGCTTCCACAATCTCCTCAAAGCTGGCGTCCGGCTTGCCGTAACGAATGTTGTCCGCCACACTGCCCACAAACAGATACACATCCTGCTGCACAATCCCGATCTGATCGCGCAGGCTTTTGAGCCTGATCGTGCGAATGTCCTTGCCGTCAATCAAAACCGCGCCCCCGGACACATCATAAAAGCGGGGAATCAGGCTGCAAAGCGTACTTTTTCCGGCCCCCGAAGAACCCACCAGCGCCATATAGGAGCCCGCCTCTACCTCCAGATTGATCTGGTTCAAGACCTGCTGGCTGTCCTCCTCATAATGGAACGATACATCGCGAAACGCAATGTCGCCTTTGACCTCGGTCAGCTCCTTCGCGTCAGGCGCATCCGTGATATCTGGCTGAATCTCCATCATTTCCATAAACCGCTCGTATCCGGTATACCCATTTTGAAACTGCTCGGTCAGCGTGATCAGCTTTTTCACCGGATCGGTAAAGGTATTGATATACAACAGAAAGGTAATCAAATCCGTCACGTTGACCTGATCCTTTGTGATCAGCACCGCGCCAAACACCAGCACGGCAATCGTAATCATCGTCGTCAAGGCGCCCAGACCGGAATGATACCCCGCCATATAGAAATAGCTGTTTTTCTTGGCCCTTAGAAATCCCTGATTTCCCTCTTGGAATTTCTCCTGCTCCACATGCTCGTTGGCAAACGATTTCACAACACGAATTCCTGAGAGATTGTCCTCAATCTGACTGTTGATATCGGCAATCTTGGCCCGGTTGCGCTTAAAAGCCCGCTTCATCCGTGTATTAAAGTACGCCGCGTAGACCAGCATCAACGGAATAAACAAAAAAGCGATCAGCGTAAGCTTCACGTCAATGCACAGTAGAATCACAAAGGAGCCCACCAGCTTGATCACGGAAATCACCAGATCCTCCGGCCCGTGATGCAGCAGCTCACTGATCTCAAACAAATCGCTGGTGATGCGCGACATCAGCTGCCCCACCTTCTGATTGTCAAAAAAGGAAAACGACAGCCGCTGATAATGGCCGAAAATCTCCGCCCGCATATCGTATTCAATCCGCGATCCCATGATATGTCCGTAATAGGAAATAAAGTAATTGCAGTAGCACTCCACAAACACCAGGATCAGCATAAAGAAGCCCAGCTTGACAATCGCCCCCATCGCCTCCTGCGGCTCCCGCAAAATCACATTTCCGGTAATATAACGCACAATCAGCGGAATCACCAACGTAATGGCCGCCCCCAGAATGGCAAAAAATAAATCTGCCAGAAACAATCCCAGGTACGGCCGATAGTAAGCGGCTAACCGCCGCATCTTATGGTTCATTTGGTTTATGTCCCCTTTCTTTTTTCAAGCGCGATCAACTCTAAGCATCCTCCGAAATCAATCCCGCCCGCAAATCATTAAAATTCATTATAGCATATTTTTCCACTTTGTGCTATTCTAAATAAAATATTTCTTGTAACAGCTGCACCAAAAAGCTGCGGTTCACATCCACCGTGTGCCCGCAGCCCGTCACCAATTGTTCCATCCCAAACGAATCCCCTGTGGCCGGCGCTCCACGCCGTCCGGGCGTTTGCATGGTCCCCCCAGGAGGTACTGATTATGAACCCAAAGCAAGCCTATTACGAAGCCTGCGCCGCATCCATCTGTGAAGCTCTGAAAAAACGCCGGATGGAAGGCTATTATTGCAAGACTGCGGCCGAAGCAAAGGATCTGGCTCTCTCCTTTGTCCAATCCGGCGATACCGTCTCCTTCGGCGGTTCGATGACACTTTCGGAAAGCGGGCTCTTAGACGCGCTGCGCGGCAACAAAGAGATCCGGCTGCTCGACCGCAGCCAGGCTTCTTCCCCGGCAGAAATCGAGGAAATCTATGCCGCTGCCTTTCGCGCCGACGCCTATTTTATGAGCACCAACGCAATCACGTTATCCGGTGAGCTGGTCAACATCGACGGCAACGGCAACCGGGTGGCCGCTTTCATTTGGGGCCCAAAACAGGTCATCCTCTTAGTCGGCATGAATAAGGTCTGCCCCACCCTGGAGGACGCCTGCCGCCGGGCACGCCAGATCGCCGCGCCGCCCAACTGCGTGCGCCTCAACAGACAGACGCCCTGTGCCGCCACCGGCCTCTGCAAAGACTGCTACGGCGACGACTGCATCTGCAGCCAGACCGTCATCACCCGCAGAAGCGGCGTCATCGGCCGCATCAAGGTCATTTTAATCGGCGAAGCGCTGGGCTATTAAGCAAACTACTCCATTTCCTTCGGCAGCTCTTCTACCGGAGCTTGGCATTGTCCTCCCTGGCAGAGATAATAGCAGATGCGATCCTGAATCGGATACTGCGCTGCCTGGGGGATCAGCCGGGCCAGAGACCTTTGATTTTTTTCGGTAATCACATAAGCATCTGCAAATCCCTTTTGACGTTTGCGATAGCAGCGAATCTCTTCTTCTGGAATTTCTTCCTTTGTCGCACAGACCAGATGAACCGCATCCCCATAGAACGCCTCCAGCGCCAGCAGCGCCATCGTATGCGCCCCTTCCCGTCCATGGATTTCCTGCTCCAAAAAAGAAATCTGCCGCCGGGCCGCTTCCCGCCACACCGGCTCCCCGGTCAAATGCGCAAGACGCGCCAGCAAAAGCCCGGTCACGGAATTGCCTGAGGGCACGGCTCCGTCATAAGTCTCTTTGGGCCTGGTAATCAAGGTCTCTCCCGCCGTCCCGGAAAAAAAGCACCCGCCCCGTCCTGCGTCTTCAAACAGCTCCAACAGCTTCTCGGACAGCTGCATACAGGTGCGCAGCCAGGTGAGATCAAAATCACACTGATACAGCTCCAGCAGCGACAGGGCAAAAAAGGCATAATCGTCCAGATTCCCTTCAAATGCCACACTGCCCGCACGCCAACGCACCTTTAGCCTTCCGTTTAACGTCATCAAATTGGCCCGAATGAAGGACGCCGCCTTTTTGGCCCGCTTATAATATTCCGTCACGCCTGTAATCTGGTATGCCCGCGCAAAAGCCCAGATCGCCAGCCCATTCCAGGAGGTCAAAATCTTATCATCCACCGAAAGGCTGACCCGTTCTCTGCGGTATGCGATCAGCTGCGGCATCTGCTCCTTCCAGCAGTCGTATGCCCGTGCGTAATCCTCATTCTGTAACAGATTTGGTACGGATTTTCCTTCAAAATTGCCCCGTTCGCTGATTTCATAGCAGTCACAGAACGCTTCCCCCGCTCTTTTTCCCAAAACACGCAGAATTTCCGGCCTTGTAAAGACATAATATTTGCCCTCTACGCCCTCGCTGTCCGCATCCTGCCCGCAGAAAAAGCCGCCTTTTTCATGGCCCAATTCCCTGGCCATATAAGAAAGCGTCCGCTCCGCGACCTGCCGCAGCAGCACATGGCCCGTCACCCGGTAGGCCTCCAGATAGGCGAGAGCCAGCAGCGCATTGTCATAGAGCATTTTTTCAAAATGCGGCACCAGCCAAAAACGGTCGGTTGCATAGCGGGAAAAGCCGCCGCCAATATGGTCAAAGATCCCGCCCCGATACATCTGGTTCAGCGTCACCTCCACCATCGAGAGCAGCTCCTTCGCCCGCAGCTCCTCTTCCGCCCGCAGCAGCTGCTCCTGGCTCTGTGAGCCCTCTGGCTCTGCACATTGCCGCGTTTCTCGTCTCTGTAACGCCTCTCCCTCCGCACATTGCTGCGTTTCCCGACTTTGTAACACCTCTGTCTCCGTCTGCCGCCACTGTTTTTGTCCCCGCCGTCCCTTGCTTTTCATCGTCTGCAGCTTCTGTATGCTTTCCTCCGCCTGCTTAAGCAAAAACAGCAGGTTATGGGGCACCGGAAATTTAGGCGCGCCGGAAAAGCCGCCGTCCGTCGGATCAAACATCCGAGCCAGCTGTGTTACGCCCCGTTCTCTGGCCTGCAAAAGCTCCTTTGGCAGCGAAGCGGACGGACCAAATGCGCCGTCCGGCCGCCGCGTCCGTTCCTTCGGATTGGATTTGGGATTCTGATCCGTTTGCTTCTCCTGTTCTTGAGGAGGCGTTTCATACGCCTGCCAGCGGTCGGCCCTCCCCTGTTCCTGCTGGCGCAGATAACAGGCCATCTCCCCGGCCAGCGATTTCAAACGCCCGGAATCCTGCTTCCATTTCTCGGCCGTCTGTTCCAGCAGATGCAGCAGCCCGACCTGTCCATAGCGGTCCTCCTTTGGAAAATAGGTGCCGATAAAAAACGGTTCCTGACTGGCCGTCATCAGCACGGTCAGCGGCCAGCCGCCGCTCTCATTCATCATCAGGCACGCCCCCATATAGACCCCGTCCACATCCGGCCGTTCCTCGCGGTCTACCTTGACAGAAATATAATTCTGATTTAATATTTTTGCCACCTCGTCGTCCTCAAAAGACTCCTGCTCCATCACATGACACCAGTGACAGGTGGAATAGCCGATGGACAAAAACACCGGCTTGTCCTCCTGCCGCGCCCGCTCGAACGCTTCCCGGCACCAGGGATACCAGTCCACCGGATTGTGCGCGTGCTGCAGCAGATACGGCGACTGCTCTTTAATCAAATGATTGGTACACAAAAAATACCACCTCCTGTATCTTCATCTCGCAGTCCAATCAAAGCTAGTATATACAGAAAGGCGGTACTTTATATTGCCTTACAGCCAAATTCTCAATTGTAGTTTTCTTTCCCTTCGCACAGACCTACATCTTATCAGGCGCAGAAAAGCCCAGCACGTCAATGCAGATCTCTAAAATTCCCTTGGCCAGCTGCAGCAGCCGGATATAGCCCGCCTGAACCAGCGCATCCTCCTCGGCCATAATCTTTGTCTGATGATAAAAATGATTGAACGCATTGGCCAAATCATAGATGTATGCACAGATCTTATGCGGCGCCTTTTCCTCGTGCGCGTTCTCGATCACGCCGTTGAACCGTGCTAACAAAAGCATCAGCGCCTGCTCGCTCTCAGAACGGGCCGGCAGAATCCGCGCCTCCTGGGGCAGCGTCCTTTCGCTGTTATATTTTTTCAAAATCGACTTCATCCGCACAATCGTATACAAAATATACGGCCCCGTATTGCCCTCAAATGAGGTAAAACGATCGACATCAAAAATATAATCCTTGGAAGCCTGGTTGGACAAATCGCCGTACTTGATC
>CAMULB010000135.1 GCA_947089585.1 uncultured Lachnospiraceae bacterium
CATGCGGATCTGAGGAGATCACCTCGGCAAATTCCCGCAGAATCTGGTTGCCCGCCTCTAAGCCAAAGTTATCGTTGACATAGGAAAACTCCCGAATGTCCGTATAGACTACGGCATACTGCATCCCCGGCTCCGGGTTGGATATCTTCTCCTGCGCAATGCGGCGGAACGCCTTTTCATTGTACAGTCCGGTCAGCGGATCACGGCTCCTTAAGGATTCGATTGTATTCTCGCTCTCCCGCTGGTTCCGGCTTAAGGATACAAAGACGGAAATAATCTTCGATACCTCCAGAAACGTCTCCTTTTCAAACTCACTCCAGATTCGCGTCTTCTCCATACTGCCGAAAATTACCATGCCCTTCTTGCCGTCCTGGCAGTAAAAGCAGCAATTGACAATCGCCTGTGCCTGTATCTTATCTCTGCTCCTTGCAAGCATCTCCTCATGCTGTTCATCTACCCGGTTGCTCTGGTCTACACTCAAAATCCCCCGTGCATCAAAGCCGCTCATATATGGCTTCCAGTTCTCGTAACGCTCCGCCTGCGTCGGCATATAGGCCGATGCCCCTTCTCCCCGATTCCAGAAATTCGTGCGGATGAATTCCTGCTCGTTCTCCAAATCCTCCAGCACCACAACAAGATCCAGGTCATACCTGGAACCGATTCGTTCCAGCAAAAGCTGCAGGGAGCTGTCAATGTCCTTCGCGTCAGCCAGAAGCGAGAATGCGGCGGACAAAAAACTCTCGTCCTGCACTTTTAAGACGGTCTGAATCTCCTCCTCACGCTTCTTGCGGCGCTGCAATCCGGCCAGACGGCTCTCCTTGCCCGCGACCTTATAACAATTCTTCCCCGTCTCCTTCACCTGATACATGGCAAAATCTGCTTTTTCAAACAGCTCCTCGTAGGTCTTCCCATTCTCCCCATAGAACGAAATCCCCACGCTGCAGCCAAGCTCCACCGCCTGACGTTTCCCTTGATAGCTCTTGCGCAGCTCCTGACACAAGCGCTCCGCCTTGGCGATGACCTCCTCTCGTCCGATTCCCTTCATCAGAACCACAAACTCGTCGCCGCCCACACGTCCAATGATGTCCTCACTGTCAAAGACGCTGCCAATCTTCTCGGAAATACTGATCAGCACCGTATCCCCAAACAGGTGGCCAAAGGTATCGTTCATATCTTTAAAATTGTCAATATCCACCACCATCATCGCATAGGATTGATCGGGAGCATCCGCCAGACAGGCTTCAATCTCCTTTACGGCCGCCGCCCGGTTCAAAAGACCCGTCAGAGAATCGCGCTTCACCTGCTCCGCCAGACGATACGTCTGCTCCTTCTCCTCATTGATGTCCAACATTCTGCCGACCACGCGGATCACCTTGCCGTTCATACCCGGCACACTCTTATAATTTAAGCGGTACCACTTATACGCTTCCTGGGGCGAACGTCCGCTCGTCTTTATCCGTATCTCTAACGCCGCATTCTTCTCCTGCTCCGATGCATCCTTCATCGCGCTGCGAAATTTTGCCAGATCCTGCTTGTGGATCATCGCGTCGATTTCCGCATCCTTGGCAAAATGCTCCAAAGTATCCCCCATACCGCAAAGCTCCAAATATTTGCGCGAAATAAGGACCTCGCCGCTCTCCACGTCCAAGTCAAACGGCAGCTCGCCAGTCAAAAGCTCCAGCAGCTTATGACGTTCCATCTGAATATACAGCTCCTCCTCCATCAGCTTACGCTCATGGATATTGGTAAGAGCCATTGCAATGACCATCCCATGCCGCTCCACCTCGGCCTGGCTCATGCGAAACACATACCAACGGTATTCCCCATTGCGGTTCTTAATCCGAATCTCAAACTCATCGCTGTACTTCTTCCGCGCAGTCTCCCGCAGCGCAACCTTTACCAGATCCCGATCCTCTTCGTGCAGCAGCTTCCACAGCTTCCTGCGCCATTGATTCTGCTCTACCTCCCCATAACATACCATTTCGCGAAAACCACGATTCACAAAAACAATCTCAAACGGTTCCGTTCCCTGAAATATCACAATTCCAGACGGTAAATAATCCAATATACCTTCCATACATTGCCCCTTCTATTGCAGTTTCAGTTATTGTAGCTTCCCACAAAGATTCTTATTTGAATATTATATCAGAATCCGTTTGCTTTTCCAACAAAATCCTGGAAGTTTTTCATATTTTCTTAAAAATTTTTTTAGAAAAAGTATTGCAAAAACCTGATTTTACGCTAAAATAGAACCAATTGCAAAAAAACGCTTTAGATAAAAAATGGGACTGCCGTCCATTCTTTCATGTTTGCGGCAGCAGAAAGGAATCGATTCTATGATTAGTGCAAGTAACGTCACATTGAGAATTGGGAAAAAAGCCCTGTTTGAAGACGTCAATATCAAATTTACTGAGGGAAACTGCTACGGCCTGATCGGCGCGAACGGCGCCGGAAAGTCCACCTTTTTAAAAATCTTAAACGGACAATTAGAGCCTACCAGCGGCGATGTAATCATTACCCCAGGTCAGCGGCTTTCCTTTTTACAGCAGGATCATTTTAAATACGACGAGTATTTGGTACTTGACACCGTCATTATGGGAAATCAGCGTCTCTATGAGATCATGAAGGAAAAGGACGCCATCTATATGAAAGAGGATTTCTCCGATGAAGACGGCATCCGCGCCAGCGAGCTGGAGGCAGAATTTGCCGACATGGACGGCTGGAACGCAGAATCCGACGCCGCCCAGCTGTTAAACGGCCTCGGCATTGAGACCGAATATCACGCGCAGATGATGAAGGACCTCACCAGCGCGCAAAAGGTCAAGGTGCTGTTGGCACAGGCCCTGTTCGGCAACCCGGACATTTTACTGCTCGACGAGCCGACCAACCACCTGGATCTGGACGCAATCGCCTGGCTGGAGGAATTTTTGATCAATTTTGACAATACGGTCATCGTAGTATCGCATGACCGGTACTTCCTCAACAAGGTCTGTACGCACACGGCGGACATTGACTATGCCAAGATTCAGCTCTATGCCGGCAATTACGATTTCTGGTATGAATCAAGCCAGCTGCTGATCAAGCAGATGAAGGAAGCCAACAAGAAAAAGGAAGAAAAGATCAAGGAGCTGCAGGAATTCATCTCCCGTTTCTCGGCCAATGCCTCCAAATCGAAACAGGCTACCTCCCGCAAACGAGCGCTGGAGAAGATTCAGCTGGAGGAGATCCGCCCCTCCAGCCGCAAATACCCTTATATCGACTTTCGCCCCAGCCGCGAGATCGGCAACGAGGTGCTGACGGTAGAAGGACTTTCCAAGACCATCGACGGCGTCAAGGTGCTCGACAACGTCTCCTTCATCGTCGGACACGACGACAAGATCGGCTTTGTCGGCAGCAACGAGCTGGCCAAGACAACGCTGTTTCGCATTCTGGCCGGGGAATTGGAGCCAGATGAGGGCAATTACAAATGGGGCGTTACCACCTCGCAGTCGTATTTCCCCAAGGACAATACGGAGATATTCGACACCGATCTGGCGATTGTAGACTGGCTGACCCAATATTCCGAAATCAAGGACGCCACCTATGTCCGCGGCTTCCTCGGCCGTATGCTCTTTGCCGGCGAGGACGGCGTCAAAAAGATGCGGGTGCTCTCTGGCGGCGAAAAGGTGCGGGTACTGCTCTCGCGCATGATGATTCAGGCGTCCAACGTGCTGATCATGGATGAACCGACCGACCATTTGGACATGGAGAGCATCACGGCATTAAACAACGGCATGATCAAATTTCCGGGCGTGATTCTCTTTGCCTCCCGCGATCACCAGATCGTACAGACGACGGCCAACCGAATCATTGAATTTTTACCCAACGGATCCATCATCGACAAGGTGACGACCTATGACGAATACCTGGACAGCGACGAGATGGCAAGAAAACGGCAGGTGTATTCGACGAGCGCAAGTCAGGAGGAGGACGACTAAAAGAGGGTGCGGCTGGCAATCCAAAAATGTTTGCTTATACGGATTGCGCAGCCGCATCCTCTTTGCATTTTATCCCGGCTGTATCCGGCCGTTTTCCAGCTCGTAGACCTCGTCGCAGAGAAAGTCAATGTCGTCCCGGTTATGACTTGCAAGCAGAATCGTCTTTTGCCGGGACTTCATGTGCAGAAACAGCTCGCGCATCTCGGCGACCCCCTTTTTGTCGAGCCCGTTCATCGGCTCATCGAGAATGAGGATGGCAGGATCCTCCATGATTGCCTGGGCGATGGCCAGCCGCTGTCTCATGCCAAGCGAATATTTGCCGACGGGCCGGCGCAGCCTGGGATCTAAGCCAACCTGTTCCAGCACGGCATAGAGATGCTGCTTATCCTGTTTGTTGCGTATGGTGTAGAGGAACTGCAGATTATGGTATGCGCTTTTCTTTCGCAAGAAGCCCGGCTCTTCGATGATGATTCCGGCATCTGTCAGCATGTCGATTTCTTTGCCCATTACTTTTCCGTCTATTTTGATCTGACCGCTGTCGCAGGACAAAAATCCGCAGATGCATTTGAATAATACAGTTTTTCCCGAACCGTTGTGGCCGACAAAGCCATAGATGCGGCCGGGCGTACAGTGAAGGGTAATGTCTTTGAGTACCTCTGTTTCCCGAAACGCTTTAGAGATGTGGCTGACCTCGATGGTTCCCATTGTTGTTTCCATAGACCAATCCTCCCGATTGCTGTTTTACTTCCGCTCCGCATGGGGCAATCCAAAGCGTTGCTGAAAAAATGCCCCGTTGGAGCAGACAACTTTCTCACACATCATCATTTTCCCATTGAAATTCTACCCGCTTTACCTTGTGCAGAATCAACAGCGCCATTACACCAAGCGTCAGCGACAAAAAGCCAAGCATATACGACAGGGAAGGCATCCAGTAAAAGCTTAAGCTCGGCGTGGCAATCCGGGCCACCTGCGCCCAGATCGTCGGCACAAAAAACGCCATCCGAAAGCGGAATTTGGGATGCACCTTGACCACAACAAACAAAAGCGCCGTCATTGCCATCGCCCCTGCCACCGCCAGCACCTTGCCGGAATAAAGGCTGATCAAAAACATCAGCATCCCCATGAAGCAAGAAATCAGGGTACACAGCAGGATGCTAAGAAGCATCAGCTGCAAGGGCGTATACTCAGTGAATATTTCGGAGAACACGGAGATTCTCAGCTCGTATTCGGACGCCATGTCCGTCATCGCCACGGTCCAGAGCAGCTTCCCCCACTCATTCGTCAGCTCGATTTCAGGCAGCAGCGGAAGAATCGTACACACAGCCGTATAAAAAACGGCAAGCAGGGAACGAAGGAAAATCGCGCCCATCTGCCCGACGGCCCATCTGCTTCTGCCCGTCCGAATCACCTGGTACATATTGATCTGCTGCATAAAGGGCACATCCGAATTCAGATAGACGATCAGAACCCAAAACAGAAACAAGAAATAATAATTGGCCATAAAAAACGGAAAGACACACCAGGACACCGGATAATCGACTGCATCCATAAAACGATTCAGCGGACGGGCATAGCTTCTGCAGACCAGAAGTATGATCAGGGCAAAGACCGCCGTCCTGCTGCTGCAGATTTTAAAAACAGAGTTTTTCCATATGTATTGAAGCTGCTTCATCGTCCCCTCCTTCACATCCGCGCTCTTAATTTTCGATAAATCCCCACTGCCAAAACGGCCGCCGTCCCGGCGCTGATGGCAAACAAAAGCAGCAGGCACTGCCAGGGCTGATCAAAGGGCTGATAATAGGAGTGGAACACACGGATCGTATCATACTGAAATCCAGTTCCGGACAGCTCCTCCAAAATCTCATAAATCAGCACCGGCAGGATCAGCACCAGCACCCGATTGGTAATGAAAAGAGAGAAGAATGCGGAGAGTAACGAAAGCATTGATGCCAAAAGCCCCAGCTGCAAAGCGCAGAACGTACAGTACCACACATAATGCCCCCGCTCGGCCAGCTGTGCATATACGCCAAACACACCATTGTCAAATTCATTCTCCCACGGCCCCTGTATGCGGCAGAGCAGTACAAACAACAGGCTTCCCAGCACCATCGTCAAGACGGAGGACAGATAAATCACACTGACCCGCGACGCCACATAGCTCTTTAACCCGCCGCGAATCGTCTGAAACCGCACGTACTTATATTCCAGATCCTCACAGATAGAAGCAGCGAACGCAAAGGTGCAGAATACAAACGTAATTTTAAAGCCTGACATCTGCGTGGCATAGAAATAAGTAAACAGTACATTGCCATTCTTCAGACCGAAATCCTCAACCGAAAAGGCCAGGGCAGCAGCTACGCCAAGGATGGCTGCATAGATCTCATAGCTCTTCCACAGCCGTTTTACGTCCGTCAAAAAATAGCGGCTCTTCATTTTCTACCTCCTTCCCGTTCTCCTGATTTCCCATCAAAAGATCAATTTCCCGGTCTCTGCATCAACCAGCGTCACCTTCCTGCCGTCCTCTCCCTCCTCGACTTCAAAATACCAGACCGGCAGCACCGATTCCTCCTGGCTCTGGTCAAGGCGTACCATCTGAAACAGTCTGGCCCGCTGAACTACATACTTGGTATCATTTAAAAGGTTCTCAAATTTTTGCTCGACCACGCCTGCAATTTCCTCAAATTCCTTGAGCTCCCGCGTCTCCCCTGTATTTTCAAAATAATACACGGGATTGACCATCAGCTGCTCCACCCCTCTGCTGGAATAAACGGCCACAAGCGAAGCGTTCGTCACATTGTCATAGGCAATCGAGCGAAACATAGCCATCCACTGATGATAGATCGGCAGGGATTCCTGCACCTGATAGCCGTACACAACGTAAGCGTCATCCTCCTCGGTCCACGCCTCCTTCACTTCCAGCTCGGTCCATCCCTCTTCCTCTACCTGCGCTTCTCCCACCGACTCCTTCAAGCTCTCAATCGACGCTTTCTCTTGCGCTGCCACCTCCTGTTCTAATTGCTGCATCGTTTTATGGTTGACCGGATAGGCAGCCAGCTGAAATGTAAATTCGGAAAAACCAATTCGATCCAGCTCCAAAAGCACGCCCTCAATCGCCTCAGAAGCACTTGGAAACAAGACCTGATCCTGTTTGTATTGCGGCCAATAATCCGTGTTTGTCACACCGGCATTGTTGTAAAACCGTGAATTTTCGCTCCAATAGTAAAAGTCGTTTCCCATGCTCACACCCGATTCGTCTGTCATCATATAGTTTTTCTCAGTCGGGATCCCGTCGTGCGCTTCATTCTCATAGGTATCTGCAATCACTTTTCCTTCCACATATCTTGCAAAAATCTTCTCCTGATCACCGTAAGAGCGGCCGGTAACAATCAGCTTCGGAACACGATTTTCCGTCAGCGAGTCGGGAATCTCGATCTTGCAGTCAAATTTGACCTTGCCAGACGCGGATTCATGGATATATTCGGCCGCAGCCTCCGGTATTGTCTCCGCTCTGGCCCTTGCCTCGGATTCCGGCGACGATTCCCCTCCACTCTCAAGCGATTCCCCTGTCTTCGACTCAGCTCCACTCTCAAGTGATGCTTGCGGCTTCGATTCCTCTCCGCTCTCAAGCGATTCCCCCGGCTTCGATTCCTCTCCGCCCTCAAGCGATGTCCCCGGCTTCGATTCCTCTCCGGCTTCAAGCGATTCCCCTGACTGCGACTCCTGATTGTATTTCAAACCTGTCTCTGGATCTGATTCGGCCTCTGTCCCTCCACACCCGGTAAATAACATCGCCGCCAACAGCAAGCCTGCAAAAAGCTTTAATTTCATTTTCTACCTCCTCCAATTGATGCTTCTATTGTATCACATTTTTTGCTTTGTTTCATCATTTTTCACAACTTTTTGTCGAATTTTGGTAAATTTTTTACAATTTTTCTTTCACACAGCAAAAAATTTTTTACAAATTAAAAAAAGCAGCAGTCCGATCCTCCGAACTGCCGCTCGATACGCTCTCATATAAAAATTTTGCTTACTGCTTCTTCACCAGCAATGACGTTCCCGTCATTTCCTTCGGCTGCGTTAAATCCATCATTTCAATCAGCGTCGGCGCGATATCTGCCAGACAGCCGCCTTCCCGCAGCGTATAAGCTTCATCATAATTGATGAGGACAAACGGCACCGGGTTAATTGTATGGGCGGTAAAGCTCTCTTTGGTCTGATAGTCGATCAGCTGCTCCGCATTTCCGTGATCGGCGCAGAGGAACATCGCTCCGTCCACTTCTTTTAACGCCGCTACAGCTCTTCCCACACAAGTATCGACAGCTTCCACGGCCGCAATCGCCGCCGGCAGCACACC
>CAMULB010000136.1 GCA_947089585.1 uncultured Lachnospiraceae bacterium
ATTCAGAGCTATGCGCCGGTGCTGCATGCGTGGAAAGAATTTGTTCCCTGTGAAGTGGTGGCTACGACTTATCAGGCCATTTCCGGCGCGGGCAAGACCTTTGCAGACTGGCCGGAAATGGAGGGCAATATCATTCCCTACATCGGCGGTGAAGAGGAAAAGAGCGAGAAGGAGCCGCTGCGTCTGTGGGGGAAGATTGAGGACGGTGTGATTGTGCCGGCGAAGAGCCCGGTGATTACCTGTCAGTGCATCCGCGTGCCGGTTTTGAACGGCCATACGGCCGCCGTATTTGTACGTTTTCGGCAGAAGCCGACGAAGGAGCAGCTGATTGAGAAGCTGGAAGGCTTTCGCGGACTGCCGCAGGAGCTCTCACTGCCAAGCGCGCCCAAGCAGTTTTTGCGTTATCTGAAAGAAGACGATCGCCCGCAGATTCGGCTTGATGTCGATTATGAACGGGGCATGGGAGTCAGTGTCGGACGTCTGCGCGAGGATACGGTTTATGATTATAAATTTGTCGGCTTGTCCCACAACACGGTGCGGGGAGCAGCGGGAGGGGCCGTGCTCTGTGCCGAGCTGCTGAAAGCCCAGGGCTATATTTCGGCCCGGTAAGCAGACCGATGATACAAAAAATCGTGAAAGAATCGGATGCGCTGGTTTCTTGGGGACAAAAAAACCAGCATCCGCGGATGCAAAGGAGGCAAGGCATGAGCCAGCTTCAGATAGAAGGAGGCCAACGTCTGTTTCGCGATCCGGCCGAATTAGAACAGATGCGAAGAAGGATGTATAAGGAACGGCATAAACTGGATCGGGAATGGCGGAAGCTGGAGATGGAAAAGGAGCAGCTCAGACTGCAGAAGAAGGCAGAGGAGCAGCGTTTCCTGCGTGAAACCCAGCTGTTTGAGACAAAATGGAGAATTCTGGAGGAGGAATATGCCCGGCTGGCCAAAGAGAAGCAGGAATTTGAGGCCAAGCGAAGCGCGCAGAAATCAAAGAAGACGCAGGGCAGCGTGAAGCAGCGCGATGCATCGTTCCGTTCGGAGGAGCTGTTTTTCTCAGGTGTCAGCAGCGAGCTCGGCATGAAAAAGCGTTATAAAGATTTAATAAAGATTTTTCATCCAGATAATTCGGATGGAGATACGCGGATTCTGCAGAAAATTAATCAGGAATATGATGAGATGAAGCGAATTTTCAGCGTGTGAAAGGAGAAGCTGTATGTTGAACCAGGATTTTATTACCCTGACCATTGGCAAGCAAAAGAACATCGCATTGATCGCCCATGACAGTAAGAAGGCCGAGCTGATCGCGTGGTGTGCGGAGCATGCGGAGATTTTAAAACAGCATTTTCTTTGCGGAACCGGAACGACGGCCCGTATGATCACAGAGAAAACCGGACTGCCGGTCAAAGGCTACAACAGCGGCCCCTTAGGCGGAGATCAGCAGATTGGCGCCAAGATTGTGGAGGGCATTGTGGATTTTGTGATCTTCTTTTCAGATCCTCTGGCGGCCCAGCCCCACGACCCTGATGTAAAGGCGCTGCTTCGGATTGCGCAGGTGTACGACATTCCGATTGCCAACAACAGGGCAACTGCAGATTTTATGATTACTTCGGAATTTATGGCCAGAGAATATGACCATAAGATCATCAATTTCAACAAAAAGATCCGCGACCGCGCCGATACCTTGTAGACGGCGCCGCCTGCAGGTCAAAAACGATGATTGTAGAAGCGTGATGCATTGAGAACGAACGATCCATGAGAAAAGGAAGTACAGCAGATGGTGGGAAGAAATACAGAAATAAAAGAGCTTTCCCAACTATACCGTCAGGATGGGAACCAGTTGGTGATACTGTACGGAAGGAGCAATATCGGTAAGAGCGAGCTGGTGCGGGAGTTTTTGCAGGGAAAGAAGTATATGTATTATGCGGCGCGTCAGGCGGCGCCGGAGCTCCAGCGCCGTATGCTGGGGGAGGAGATTGAACAAAAATATCAAGTCAAGGTGCAGGAATATACCTATACGAACTTTTTCAACAGAATCCGCAGCGGGGACGGCAGCAAGCTGGTTCTGGTGATTGACGATTTTGAATATATTGCCAAGAAGGACCCGGAATTTGCCCAGGGCATCGGACGGCTGCGGGATAAGAAGCTGTACCCCGGCCCGGTGCTGATTCTGCTGTGCAGCTCTTCAATTTCCTGGGTTGAGCGGGAGATGGCGGATGCGTTGGGAAGCTGTGCGAAAAAGATTGCCAGACAGATCAAGGTCGAGGAGCTGGGATTTGTCAATCTGGTGCATATGCTGGGCGACTACAGCGTGCAGGAGTGCGTGCAGGTGTACGGAATTTTGGGCGGCGTCTGGGGCTATCTCAAACGCTGGGATACAAGTCTTTCCCTCAAGGAAAATATTTGCCGTCACATCCTCTCGCCGGACGGATTTCTGCATCGGGAGGCGCAGCAGTACATCAAGGAGGAGCTGCGTGAGCTTGCGGTATACAACACGATTTTAAACGCCATTGCAGCCGGGCATCATAAGCTGAACGATCTGTTTTTGTATACCGGATTCTCACGTGCCAAGATCAGCGTCTATCTGCGCAACCTGATGGCTTTTGAGGTGGTGGAGAAGGTGGCCTCTTTTGAGACCGGCGGCTGGGACAATGCACAAAAGGGACTTTATACCATCCGCAACACCTATCTTCACTTCTGGTACAAATTTGTCTATCCGCATCTGTCCGATCTTCGCCTGCTGCCGCCGGAAGCATTTTTTGACCGCTATGTTGCGCCGAAGCTGGAGGAGCATCTCAACGGATGCTTTCGCAAGGTCTGCATGGAATATCTTCAGCTGATGAGCGTGGTGCGTCAGCTGCCGATCGAGATTCACAAGATCGGCACCTGGGTGGGAAAGCAGGGCAGCATTGATATCATTGCCCAGGATTCGGTGCGGGAGAAAATTGTTGGCCTCTGCAACTGGTCGGAGGAATTTTTGACCGAAGCCATGTTTGAACAGCTGCTCGCCAGTATGGAGCAGGCCAAGATCAAGGCGCGGAAATATTATCTCTTTTCTGCCCGCAAATTTGACGAAGCGGTGATCCGGCGTGCCGAAGGGGACGAGCGGATGGTTCTGATCGACATGACGCGGCTGTAGGGCGCAGGAGCGGTGCAGCTGCGCCCTGCCGGTAGGACGAAAAAGTGCGGCTGTAAGACCTGGAAGCGCCGTAGCTTCGCCGCACCGGTAAGACGAAAAGCCGCAGCTGAATCACCGAACACGCTCAGACAGCGAGAAAGAGGAAAGGAATTCATTGGAAGAAATATGGCAAAAGCCTTATATATTGCAGAGAAGCCCAGCGTTGCCAGGGAATTTGCAAAAGCATTAAAATTGAATCTGAAAAATCACGACGGCTACGGTGA
This sequence comes from uncultured Lachnospiraceae bacterium, assembly GCA_947089585.1. Lineage (GTDB taxonomy): Bacteria > Bacillota > Clostridia > Lachnospirales > Lachnospiraceae > 14-2. Next base: position 3,399 of record CAMULB010000136.1, read on the forward strand.
GAGCCCGGAGGCGGTTGTCACCTGGTGCGTGGGCCATCTGGTGACGATGAGTTACCCGGAATGCTATGATCCGTCCCTCAAAAAATGGAGCCTGCAGACGCTGCCATTTCTGCCTGAGGAGTTCAAATACGAGGTGATTCCCACAGTCAGCAAACAGTTTCAGATCGTAGCGGGGCTGCTGAACCGTGCAGACGTGGATGTAATTTATGTCTGCACGGACTCAGGGCGGGAAGGAGAATACATCTACCGCTTGGTAGAGCAGATGGCCGAGGTGAAGGGCAAGCGGCGTCTGAGGGTGTGGATTGATTCGCAGACCGAAGAAGAAATTTTGCGTGGAATACGCGATGCCAAAGACTTGTCGGAATATGATAATCTGTCGGATTCTGCCTACTTGAGGGCAAAAGAGGATTATTTAATGGGGATTAATTTTTCCCGTCTGCTCAGTCTCAAATACGGTCAAAGTATTTCCAGCTTCCGCAATGCCAAATATACAGCCATCAGCGTTGGACGGGTGATGACCTGCGTGCTGGGAATGGTGGTGCGCCGGGAACGGGAGATCCGCCAGTTTGTGAAAACACCGTTTTATCGCGTGCTGGCCGCTTTGTCCATCAGCGGTCAGACGGTGGAGGGCGAATGGCGGGCCGTAGAAGGAAGCGCTTACTTTGCGTCGCCCAAGCTTTATAAGGAAAACGGATTTCTGCAGAAGGAGGACGCTCAGAGCCTAGTCGATCAATTGCGCCGGCCGGAGCCGGTTACGGCCCAAGTCGTTTCGATTTCCAAAAAGAAGGAAAATAAAAATCCACCGCTGCTTTACAACCTGGCGGAGCTGCAGAACGATTGCGCCCGCTTGTTTAAAATCAGCCCGGATGAGACGCTGCGCATTGTTCAGGAGCTCTATGAAAAAAAGATGGTGACTTATCCCAGAACCGACGCGCGCGTACTTTCTACGGCGGTGGCCAAGGAAATACATAAAAATCTTAGCGGTTTGAGACAGATTCCGGCTGTTGCTGCTTTTGCCGAAGAGATTTTGGCCAGCGGCAGTCAGAAAGGGATCGCCAGGACGCGCTATGTCAATGACAAGCAGATTACCGATCACTATGCCATCATTCCCACCGGTCAGGGACTGGGGGCGATGAAAGGCTTGACGCCGTTGGCTCGTCAGGTGTATGAGGTGATCGTGCGGCGGTTTTTGAGCATTTTTTATCCACCGGCCGTCTATCAGCGGGTCAGCCTGATTACTCAGATTCAAAAGGAAAAGTTTTTTTCCAGTTTTAAGGCGCTGCTTTCAGAGGGCTACCTGAAGGTGATGACGTATTCCTTTCAGAAGAAAAAGGAAGCGGATCAAAACGGCGAAAGGAACAAGCAGGAGGACGGTAAGGCGGAAGCCGGGGGAAAGAACAAGGAGGCAGAGGGACAGAAGACAGAGGTTGAGCTGGGCCCGGCCTTTTTACAGCAAGTGGCAGCGCTGAAAAAAGGGATGCAGCTTCCAGTGACGGAGCTCTCGATTAAGGAGGGAGAGACGTCGCCCCCCAAACGATTTAATTCCGGCTCAATGATCCTGGCGATGGAAAATGCCGGACAGCTGATCGAGGATGAGGAGCTGCGGGCGCAGATTAAGAGCTGCGGCATTGGCACCAGCGCGACGCGGGCCGAGATTCTGAAAAAACTGTTCGCCAATCAGTATTTGGCGCTGAACAAAAAGACGCAGATCATTACACCTACGCTGTTGGGAGAGATGATTTACGATGTGGTGGACGCCTCGATCAAGTCGCTGCTCAACCCGGAGCTGACGGCCAGCTGGGAAAAGGGGCTTGCCTATGTAGCGGATGGAAGCATCACCCCGGAGGAGTATATGCAGAAGCTGGAGCACTTTATTCGCTCGCGCACCAGCGGCGTGCTGGGATTAAACAATCAGTACCAGCTGCGCAGCCGCTTTGCGGCTGTCGCAGCGTTTTATCAGAAGACGTAACGCGTTCAGAAAAAAGGAGATTTTATTTATGCAGGAATGTAAGATTACGACACTCTATGATTTGGAGCAGACGATTGCCAAGGAGCTGTTGTCCCAAAAGGAATATCCCTGGGAGGTGCTGGCGGATCTTTCGGACTTCATCTGTAAATTAGGCAGCAAGCTGGATCCGGCGGTGTATGAGCAGAAGGGTGAGAATATCTGGATTGCCAAATCAGCCGAGGTTGCGCCCACCGCATTTATCGGCGGGCCGGCAATTATCGACGAGGAAGCTCAGATTCGCCATTGCGCGTTTATCCGCGGCAGTGCGATTGTAGGAAAAAAAGCCGTTGTCGGCAATTCTACGGAGTTGAAAAATGTCATTCTCTTCAATCAGGTGCAGGTGCCGCATTACAATTATGTCGGCGATTCTGTGCTGGGCTTTCAGTCCCATATGGGTGCAGGCTCCATCACCTCCAATGTAAAGTCCGATAAGACTCTGGTGGTTGTAAAGGGGCCTGAGGACACGATTGAGACGGGTCGCAAGAAATTTGGCGCGATGCTGGGCGACGGTGTGGAGGTAGGCTGCGGCAGCGTCTTAAATCCGGGAACCGTGGTTGGCGCATATACCAATATTTATCCCCTTTCCTCAGTGCGGGGCGTCCTTCCGGCGCACTCCATCTACAAAAACCGCTATGAGGTCGTGGAGAAGGAATCCGAAACCGAGACGGAATCATAGGCCAATCGGAGCAATCAGAAGGTCGTGGAGAAGGAATCGGAAATCATGACGGAATCATAGGCCAATCGGAACAATTGTAAAAAAGACGAAATAATAGGCTGATCATAACAATCATAAAAAAGCGGCAAAAACTATTGACAAACAGGCTTAGTTGTACTAATGTATTAATGAAGTAATACAGATGTGTGAGCAAGCCTGTTTTTTCTGTGAAAATAAGACGGACGTATCAGGTGCCAAAGTCGGGTACGAACGTGTAATTTCAGAACAAAACGGTGGGCCTGTGTAAGGAGGAGTGCAGTTATGCTGGAAATTCAAAACTTGACTAAGAGATACGGGAAATACCTGGCTGTGGATCATGTGAATTTTATTGTGCCGGACGGACAGGTGGGAATTCTTCTGGGACCCAACGGCGCTGGAAAATCAACGATTATAAAGAGCATTGCCGGATTGCTTCGCTATGAAGGCGGCGTGGGCATCGCCCGCATGAATGCCCGCAGTATGGAGGCCAAGCGCATTTTTGCCTATGTGCCTGAGCTGCCGGCTATGTTTGATGCTCTGACCGTGCGGGAGCACATCGAATACATCCGCCGGGCTTATCATTCCGCGATCACCGATGAAGAAGTGGAAGCGCTGCTGGCCCGGTTTGAAATGTCCGACAAGCAGGCAAAGCTGGGCAATGAGCTGTCGAAGGGCATGATGCAAAAGGTCAGCATTTGCTGTGCGCTGGCGATTCAGCCGAAGGTGATTATGCTCGACGAGCCGATGGTTGGCTTGGATCCGGCGGCAATCAAAGAGCTGAAGCAGGTGATCTTGGAGCTTCGCCAGGCAGGCGTGACTGTTTTGATCAGCACGCATATGCTGGAGATGGTCAGGGATTTGTGGGATGTCATGTTTGTAATGGAAAAGGGAAAGATTCTCGGCGCTTATCGCCGCGAGGATGCCAAAGATCAGGATATTGAGGACTTGTTTTTCCAGATTACCGGCGGAGTGGAAGCAGAAAAAAGCAGCGAAGAAAAGACACAGCAGACAGGTGGTGAAGAAGCATGAGCAGTTTTATCTATTTATACCGACGCATTCTTGTCAACCGGATTAAAAAAGCGTTAAAGAAGCCGGTGACTTATATTGTTCTGGCGTTCGTCCTGTTTTATGTGGTGATGATTGCAGGCAGCTTCGGTACGCTGATTAACGAGTTTCACATTAATGATCCCGAAAGCCTGGCCGTGGTGCTGTCCGCGCTGATCTTTTTTCTTCTGCCCTCAAACCTGATCAGCTATTCCAGGCGCAAGGGGCTGCTGTTTAGAAAGAGCGACATTCACTTTATGTTCCCGGCGCCGGTTCACCCCAAGCTGATCATCATTTTCAAAGGGATTCTCAATCTGGTGATCAATGTATTGCTGGCGCTGTTTATCGGTGTGATGGGCAGCATTTATTTTAAAGCCGGCGTGCTGCGGATGATCGTATACGTCGTACTCTATCTGATTTTTGAAAATGTGCTTGAAGCAAGCATGATGATACTCTGTTACGGCAATGAACGATTGCCGGAGGGATTTTTCAAGGTGCTGACCGCGATTTGCTACGGCCTGATGGCAGTGTTTGTACTGGTGGCGGCCTATATGCTGATGCAGAACGGATTTTCCTTTGCTGTGATCAGCGAATATCTCGGCCTGCCCGTGATTCAGCTGATTCCGGTGGTCGGCTGGAATATTGCGATGATCCGCCTGATTTTTGTTGGGCCGACGGTGTTAAATATAATCTGTACGGCGCTGTTTTGCGTCTCCACGCTGGTGCTGTTTTTCATGGCCTATGCGTCCGACTGCAAGGGCGAGTACTTTGAGGATGCGGCAACCTTTGCCGATCATTATGCCAAACTAAAAGAGAACAAAGCCAAAGGAATTGTGAGCAATCCACTGGGCAAAAAGAAACACTTCAAACAGGCCAGCGTGCAGTATCGCGGCAGCGGGGCCAGAGCGATTTTCTATCGTCAGCTGTTGGAATACAAGAAATCCCGCTTTTTTATTTTCGGCTTCAATACGCTTGTCAGTCTGGTAGTTGGCGTGGGAATCGCAGTGGTTGCGGTTTTTACGGATTTGTCGTCTGAAACGGGAGTTGATCCGGTTTTTATTATTCCGGGGATTATGGCTTACGTGGTCTTTATCTTCAGCGGCTATGCTA
>CAMULB010000137.1 GCA_947089585.1 uncultured Lachnospiraceae bacterium
CATTTGCATCTTGCGCTGCATTTACCACGGTCGTAATTCCTGCGAGTGTTACGTTAATAGGGACTGCTGCATTTTCGGCTTGTCCTCTTGAAACGATTTATTTTACCGGAAGTGAAGAGCAATGGAAAAGCGTCAGTAAAATGGGTGATACGGCATCGGCCGTTTCAAAAGTAAAAGTGGAGTGCAATTATGTTCCTCCTGTTGAACCCGATCCTGATGATGATAACACCGGAAACAATCCGGGAGGAGATAACAGTGGAGGAAACAATCCGGGAGGAGACAACAGCGGCGGAAACAATTCGGGAGACGGAGATAGCAGCGGCGGAAACAATCCAGGAGGCGGGAACGATTCTGTCAACAGCAATATTTCCAATGCGGATGTGAAATTATCTCAAACCAGCTATATCTATGATGGAAAAGCCAAGGCGCCGTCTGTCACTGTGACGCTGGGTGGAAAAGCATTGGTGTTCAATACGGATTATACGGTATCCTACAACAATAACATCCAAGCCGGGACAGCGACTGTAACCGTCACCGGTAAGGGAAGGTATACCGGGAGCAAGACAGCCAGCTTTACCATCCGCAAGGCTGAGGAGCCTAAAAAAGCGAATATTTCCAATGCGAACGTGAAATTATCCAAAACCAGCTATACCTACGATGGAAAAGCCAAGACGCCGTCTGTCACCGTGACGCTGGATGGAAAAACGTTAGTGCGAAATACCGATTACACGGTGTCCTACGCCAATCATACCAAGGTTGGAACAGCAACCGTTACCGTGACGGGCAAAGGAAATTATATTGGGAGCAAGACAGCCAGCTTTACAATTACCAAGGCATCTGCGCAAAGTACAGCGCCGTCCATCACCTGTAAGAAAACCGTGTATCAGGTTGCATACGGCGCGAAACCGTTCAAAATCAATGCGTCTTCCAAAAGCAAGCTGGCCTTTACAAGCTCCAAGCCGAAGATTGCCGCTGTCAATAAGAACAGCGGAAAGGTAACGATCAAAGGCACTGGGATTGCCACGATCACCATTAAGGCGGGGAAAGCAACGAAAAAGGTGACGATTAAGGTCAGCCCGAAGAAACAGACGGTTAAGTCGGCCAAGACCGCGAAGGGCAAAAAGCTGACCGTGCAATATGCAAAGGATACAAAGGCGTCGGGCTATCAGGTACAGATCAGCACAGATAAGAAATTTAAGAAAAATGTGAAAACCAAGAAGCTTTCAAAGACCTCTTATACATTCACGAAACTGAAAACAGGCAAGAAGTATTATGTAAGAGTGCGCAGCTACAAGAAATCGGGCAAAGAGACCTTGTATGGCACATGGAGCAAGGTGAAATTGAGCAGTAAGATTAAGAAGTAGCGTCCAGCGGATTTCGGGTTTGATCCCTCCAAAGCAACAGATCGAGTATATAAGGATCTGTTACTTTGGAGAGATTTTTTCTGGTCAGGATTGGATTATGCATCGGAAAGAACGTAACCCTGATATGCCAGAATCAGCTTTTCCGCATGAAAGTCCAAATTCAGTTGATTCCCGAATACTTTACGGAGTTGTTTTTAGTCAGCAGCAAAAATATCATTGTAGGGAACATTTATTTTTGAAAGGCACGCCTTTAGCCCTTTGTCTGAAGTTACAACCGTTACATCGCGACGATTGTCACGTGCCAGTTTTGCAGTCGCTGCTATCATAGCATCCATAGAAGCAAAATTATGTATCAATGCATGTGTGATTCTATTTTTTGCCTCTGCAACGGTTGTTAAATTGAATGGCTCGATTTCTACAGTGAGAAGTTGTGATTTCCCTTCAAAGATATCATCAATGAGCTGCAACCATGCCTTGATTCGCTTTTTATTCCATTTTTTTCGAGGTGCTGTATATCGGTTATTTTGACAAATATGCCCTTCTGGAGAGATTTGGCAATTGCATTTCAAAACACTTCCATTAGATCCTCTGGCATATTTTTCTAATACGGAAATATTTTCAACCTCGGTAATAGAAGAAACAATCAGCTTGGCATTGTTTAGCGTAGTAACCAAATCATCGAACGCACCCTGTTCATTTGTATCAGGGTTCATAGCTTTCAGCAAATTATAAAAGGCATTTGTATCTAGTAAAAATTCTTTATCCATAGTTTACCTCTGTATTCTTTACGCAGCTTACTCTTCTGCACTTGGGACATCCTTTAATAATGCTGAAATAGTCTCATCATTAAGAGGTGCTATTTTTTCTTTAATTGCACGGATTAATTCCGCCAAGTCAGCTTTTGGCCCTTTGTTGATGTAGCCATCTATTCCGATATTTGCCAATTTCTTTATATCGGCAAATTCTGTGTAATTGGTATAGATAATGACATCAATAAAAGGATCCTGCTTTCGGATTTCGCTAAGGACTTCAGCTCCAGAAAGTCCTGGCATTTTTAAATCAAGGAGAATTAAGTCATAGTTGTTGGAAATTAATTTTTCCAATCCAGACTCGCCATCGGATGCAATATCCGCTGAAATATCATCCAAAGCCAATGCTTCTTTTACAGCTTCTGCTGTAGCAGTTTCATCTTCAATGATTAGAACTCGGTTCATGATTTCCCTCCTCAATCGGTATTCTGATTATGAATTGCGCGCCATCTTTGAACTTATAATTTAACTGTATTGTACCCTTATACATCTTCAAAATATTCCATACGACAAATAGTCCAAGACCTTCACCACCATTTCCAGAAGTAGGATCTTTTGTGGAGAAAAAGGGTTCAAATATTTTTTTTCTGTATTTTTCTGGTATTCCAGAACCATTATCAGAAAAAAATATCCATATCGTATTCTTAACGGTTGAAATACGGACGTAAATTTCTCCTTTGCTTAAAATAGACTGCATAGAGTTCAGCACCAAATTATAAAAAATCTGGGAAAACTGAATTCGATCGCCAAACAAGCTGACTTTGGAGTCCTCCCGCAAACGGTACGTAATCCGGCTTTGACTTAAGCGATCTGATAAGTCAGTAAATACCTGTTTGATGCAATCATTGACGCAGAAAGGTGCTTGTACACTTTTACTTGATACAATTGGCCTGAAGCGGTCAAGCATAAGGCCAATCCGTTCAGTTTGATCCAGGATCGTAACAAATAAATCCTGTATTTCGTCCATAGTTCCCATGCCGCGTTCTATACGTAACTGTTGTAGCTGTACTTTGTAGCGGATATTTGTGATTGGTTGTCCTAATTCGTGGAAAAACCTTTCAGCAAATCTCGTAGAGCCAGCATCTGACGGTTATGCTCTTGTTCTGAAACAAGATCTTTTACCCGCTGCCATACAATCTGTTCGGATTCAAGTTGCTCCTCGCTACGATCTTGGCGTTGATGCTTTTTTTCCTCTGTACGTTTTCGATCAAGAAGACTTTGTATATGCTCGGATAGAGCTTGCGCATCCTCAAAACGATCAAATGTGAGATAAAAATTATAAAGAGTTCGTGCAATAGGGATGCTTCTCTCAGCACTGGTACGCATTTTCTTGAGCGTTTTATCCAATAATTCACTGTTGCCAGCACTGTCAAAGTAATATACCAGTTCATATTGAATGTTGAAATCGCTTTTTTCGATCAGTGCTTCATCAATCACAAGGAGCTGTTCGGCAAAATGATAATTCTGTTGCTTACGGCTCATCCGTAAAAGAGTACGAATCAGAGTTGGATTGGGCGATGCCTGATTTGCAATGATTTTTCCTACAAGCTGCTGTGCTTCTAAATATAGTGCTTTCTTTTCTGCCACCGTAATAAGATATTCTTTTGTTTTTGTATTTGCATAGTAACTCTCTTTGCGTATTTGATGAAAAATGATGGAACGCACATCATTCGTAGAAGCCGATTGAATAAATCTTTTTATCTCATCAAGGTTATGGTCACTTTCACTTTTGCGCAGTATGGTTTTCAAATCATCGTCGATCACAAACATGTCACCAAATGTCTCCACCAATCGTTGATGAATGTTGGGGGATATTTCTTTATTTTTGACTGCTTTTATGATTTGCTCATGGAACTGAACGCATAAGTTTTCGGCAGCTTCAGAGTTAAATTGCTTGTAAAAACGAGCAAATGCTTTAAAATGCTCAGGCTTCTTTGACAGACGTTTTAGGTGTTCTAAATATGCTTGGGAGGCAGCCGTATAGTTTTTTTCTTGAAAGTACAAATCGCCCAATACCTTGTAGAAAAAGTTATCTTCCGAATAGACAGATATGGCATCGTAACAGCGTTCAATTGCCGCAGATAGATTGCCATCGAATCTCAACTTGCTTATTTCATTAAAACACTGTTTCGACGAAAAAACCATTTTGCACCCCTCTTTTTAAGATTCTTATGGACAGGAATTCATTATACCATATTGAAGATAGAAGACCAACCCAATTTTTTCTAAAGTATTTTTTTACATAGATTTTAGCAGATATCTGTCAAATTTGGGGAAGTTTATTTTTTGTTCCCTTGTACAAGCTGAACGATTGCGCACACGAAAAACAGTAAACTTTCCGGCGTATGTGTGAGCCTCCTTTCAGTAGCAAAAACGCTGCTCCCCTTGAGAAATCAAGAAGAAACGGTATTTAAAGGCTTATAAAGAGACAGTAAAAATCCCAACCTTTTTCTTGAAAAACACCCGCTATAATGCTAAAATAAAATCAGTTGCTGCGCAGCAGAAGCGTTGCGGATTTCGGGATGACAAAAACAAGACAAACGGAGGAATGCGGCATGGAGATGAGCCTGGAACAGAAGCAGAGCCAGAAACAGATACTATCTCAAAAGATGCTCCAATCCGTCGAGATACTTCAGATGAATGCCCAGGAATTGACGGATTTTATCAAAGAGCTTTCCCTGGAGAATCCGGTGGTCGATATCGAGGAAGCAGCTTTGGAGGACAAGACAAAGGAACGAATTAAGAAACTGGAGTGGCTGGCCGGACTGGATGAGCAGAACCGCACCTATTACCAGTATGACAAGGACGACAGTGAGGATTACCTCAACAATATTGGAGGAGACGATCGCGAGACATTGGCGGATGCGCTGCTGTTTCAGTTGATGACAAAGGATTACTCCGACACGCAGATGGCGGTATTTGAATACATCGCCAATTCGCTGGATTCCAGCGGTTATTTTACAGAGGGCTTAGAGGAGCTTGTGCGCCGCTTTGATCTCTCCCTGGAGCAGGCAGAGGAATGCTTGCAAATTATGAAGGGGTTGGAGCCGGCCGGGGTCTGCGCCGATTCGCTGCAGGAATGTCTGGCCATACAGATGGAAGCGCTGGGCGCAGATTACGAGGTCGAGCAGCAGATCATTGCGCACTGTATGGAACAGCTGGGGAAGAATCAGCTGCCGGCGATTGCCAAACAGCTGGCGGTCTCTTTGGAGGAGGTCAAAGCGGCGGTTGCAAGGATTAAAAAGCTCAATCCCAGACCGGCGCAGGGCTTTGAACGCGGCGGAATGATGCGCTATACGGTTCCCGATGTGACGGTCGTCAAATTTCAGAACCGGTTTGAGATTCTGCAGAATAATTATACATATCCGTCCGTTCGCGTGAACCGCGAATATTTGCAGATGCTCAAATCGGGCTGCGATCCGGAAGTGAAGGAATATCTGACCGAGAAGCTGAATCAGGTGGAGCAGGTGCAGGAGGCGATTGAGCGGCGAAGCTCGACGCTGCTCAATCTGGCTCGCTGCCTGGTGGAAGAGCAGGCAGAATTCTTTCTTGGCGGGCCCAGGTTTTTGAAGCCGTTTTTGATGCAGGAGGCGGCAGAACGGCTCTCGGTGCATGAATCGACCATCAGCAGAACCGTGAAGGGCAAATATCTGCAGTGCAGCTGGGGAATCTATCCCCTGAATTATTTTTTTGAACGCGGAATGCACCGGTTTGGCGCGCCGAACGATGAGGAAGAGACACAGGCGTCGGGAACGGTGAAGCAGCGTATGCGAGAGCTGATTGCGCAGGAGGACAAGCAAAATCCGTACTCGGATCAGCAGCTGTCAGAGCTGTTGGAGCAGGAGGGCGTTTCGATCTCGCGGCGCACGGTGATGAAGTATCGGGAAGCGATGGAGATCGCCAACAGCCGCGGCAGGAGACAATATTAACCGAAGACAGGAAGCCGGATGCATGGAAAAATTAAAACGATACGCAAAGAAATCAGACTATACCTATACGCTGGGGTCATTTCCGACTTTTGAGCTGTTGGAGCATTATCCGCAGTATTTGAAGCAGGTGCTCTACAGCGCGCAGACAAAGGAGGAGATTGTAGACAAGCTGCGTTTTTTGTGCGGGCGGCAGGGGATTCCCTTAAGCTGCAGCGACCGTGTGCTTGAACGGATCCGGGAAAAGGAGGCGTGCCTGGTTGCCGGCGTGCTGCAGAAATATCCGGATCGGATGGAAGCAGAGGCGGATCATGTGGTGCTGGTTCATCCAAAGGATATGGGCAATCTTGGTACGATTATCCGTACCTGTGCGGGATTTGGCATTCACAACCTGGCATTGATTGAGCCCTGTGCCGATGTCTTTCATCCCAAGACGCTGCGGGCCTCGATGGGGGCGCTGTTTTGCGTGCATGTGGAATGCTTTTCCTCTTTTGCGGAATACCAAAGCACGGCGGGCCGTTCGCATGACTGCTATCCCTTTATGCTTGCAGGCTCTATCTCCTTGCAGGAGCTCAAGCGGGAGGAGGGCGCGCCTGTTTCCCTGATTTTTGGCAATGAATCCAGCGGGCTTGACGATTCCTTTTTGCAGGTGGGCCAGCCCGTCTGCATCCGCCATGGAGATGAGATTGATTCGCTCAATCTTTCCATGGCGGCGGGAATTGCGCTCTACGAATTTACACGAACCTCTTTTTCCAGACAATCCGATAGAGGAGCAGGACAGCCAGACCGGATACGGCAAGATGGCTGACCAGCATGCCCCAGAGATAGGCCTTGATGCCAAGCAGGGGAATGAGTACTGCGACAAAGAAAATGCGGATGCCGGAGCCAGCCAGATTGAGCAAAAAGGTGGTCGTAGTTTTGCCCAGGCCGTTTAAAATGCTGCTCAAGGTGGTCGTCAGATACAAAAAAGGACAGATCCAGCCGAGAATGACCATAAAGGTTCCGGCCAGCTCGTTGGCGAAGACTATTCGGCCCAAGGGGCGTCCGAACAGCAGAAAGAACAGGGTGCAAAAAAGACCAAGGATGATGCAGTAGAGGCAGCTTTTTTTGACCGAGCCTTGTATGTAGCGGATGTCCTGCTGGGCCTGCGCTTTGGAGATAGCGGGCAGCAGCATGACGGAGACGGAGTTGGTTAAGACCGAGGGAAATAAGACCATCGGCATCGCCATACCGGTCAGGACGCCGTAGACGCTTAGCGCTTCCTGGGCGTTGTAACCAAAGGCGCGCAGCCGTCCGGGAATCAGAATGGCCTCCGCGCTTTGAAAGAGGTTGATCAGCACGCGGTTGGCGGTCAGCGGCAGGGCCATGGTAAAGATCTGGCGGGCGGCGTGTACAATGCCCGTTTTTGCGCGCGCGAAGCGGGTAAAGCTGACACTGTAGAGCACGGAGACGATTTCTCCGGCCACCAGCCCCCAGACCGCCATTGAGATCGTCACGGCGCGGCCCTGCTCTACGGTGATGCGATAGAGCAGAAAGACGCTGCCGACGCGGGCCAGCTGCTCCAGCAATTGTGAGACGGCGGGCACCGCAGTTTTTTGCATTCCATAGTAATAGCCGTTGATACAGGCATGGATGGCGCCGAAGGGAATGGTGAGCGCGAGGATTTGCAGCAGCGGCGTGCAGCGTTCCTCTTCCAGCACCTGAATGGCCAGTACATTTGCATAGCGGTAGAGAATGATCGTGCAGAGAAAGGATAGAAGCAGGGAGAGCAGCAGTCCCGCATAGAGGTAAGTACAGGCGGCCGGCCGTTGGGTGCGGCCGCCGTTTTGCGTTCTCGCACTGCCCAGGGCGTAAGCTTCTGCCGTAAATTTGGAAATCGCGGTCTGTACGCCTGCCGCGGTCAAAGAGAAGGTGAGGGCATAAATCGGAAAAATCAGCTGGTAGATGCCAAGCCCTTCTGCACCGATTGTATGGGAAAGGAATATTCTATAGAAAAAACCGATGATGCGCGACAAAAGGCCCGCCAGCGTCAAAAGGAGTGTTCCCGTTACCAGCGGATGATGCAAAAAAGAAGATTTTTTCAAGGTATCAAGCTCCGGGTATGGTTTCTTTTTAATATATGTGAAGGAAGCC
>CAMULB010000138.1 GCA_947089585.1 uncultured Lachnospiraceae bacterium
GTCATGATAGAGAAAGAAGCAAAATTCCCTTCCGGTTTCGGCGGCATATTTTTCTAATTTGTCCCTTAACTCCTGGATGAACACCGTTTCGTCATCACAAATTGCAATTTTAAACATTTCTGAACTCTCCATAAGAAAAATGTAGCTGCGCGTATTTTCCGCATACAGACGTCGTGCTTTTATTATACAAAATAATGTATGCAAGATCAATCTTTTGACCTGTTAATTTTGTCAATGGGGGGAGAAACACGATAGAATCGGAAAACAGAATACTGCACCGGGCGAATCGCCTATGAAAAGGTGTGAGCAGCGGACAAAAAAACGACGCCTCCCCGGTTAAGACAAGGGAGACGTCGTTTTTAGCTGCGTTTTGGTCTGCGGTTTTATTTCTGCTCCTGCTCAAGCTGTGCCATTTTCATCGCGCGCACCTTCAGGGGCAGTCCGAACAGCGTGATAAATCCGTCCGCGTCGTGATGGTCGTAAAGCTCGCCGGTCGTAAAGCTGGCCAGGGATTCACTGTAGAGCGAATACGGAGAGGTTGTCCCGGCTTTGATGATGTTGCCCTTGTACAGCTTAAATTTCACTTCACCGGTGACATATTGCTGAGTCGAGCTGACAAATGCCTGCACGGCCTCCCGCAGCGGTGTGAACCATTTGCCTTCATAGACAATCTGCGCCATCTTGTTGCCCATATCCTTTTTCACGTCCATCGTTGCCCGGTCTAATACCAGCTCCTCCAGCTGCTGATGCGCTTCCATCAGAATCGTTCCGCCGGGCGTCTCATAAACGCCGCGGGATTTCATACCGACGACCCGGTTTTCCACGATGTCGATGATGCCGACCCCGTGCTTGCCGCCGAGCGCGTTGAGGGTGCGAATGATATCGGCTACTTTCATTTCTGTTCCGTTGATGGATTTGGGAACGCCTGCTTCAAAGGTCATTGTGACAAGCTCCCCTTCCTCCGGCGCCTGCTGCGGTGTGACGCCGAGCACCAGCAGGTGATCGTAATTCGGCTCCAGGGCCGGATCCTCCAGCTCTAAGCCCTCATGGCTGATGTGCCACAGGTTGCGGTCGCGGCTGTAGCTGGAATCGGCGGAAAAGGGCAGGTCGATGCCGTGGGCTTTGCAGTAGGCAATCTCGTCCTCACGAGACTGCATCGTCCAGAGATCGGTCATACGCCAGGGGGCAATGATCTTCAAATCCGGCGCCAGCGCCTTGATGCCGAGCTCGAAGCGAATCTGGTCGTTGCCCTTGCCGGTCGCGCCGTGGCAGATGGCAGAGGCGCCCTCCTTGCGGGCGATCTCCACCAGCTTCTTGGCGATGATCGGGCGTGCCATGGAGGTGCCCAGCAGGTATTTGTTCTCATATACGGCGCCTGCCTGTACGCAGGGCATGATATATTCCTCGCTGAATTCGTCGATGATATCCTCAATGTACAGCTTGCTGGCGCCGGAAAGCTTGGCGCGCTCCTCTAAGCCGTCGAGCTCCTCCTCCTGTCCGCAGTCGATGCAGCAGCAGATCACCTCGTAATCAAAATTCTCCTTCAGCCAGGGGATGATGGCGGTCGTATCGAGGCCGCCGGAATAGGCCAAAATAACTTTTTCCTTCATGGTATGTATTCCTCCGTTTTTTTGATTTGATTTACGATCTAATATACAACAACTCAATGGAAAATTCAAGTGAAAAAGTATACATCTTTTTTGCATAAAAATTCATCAATATGTATAAAACAACGGAAAGAGGGGAGATATTCTGCAAAAATGAATCAAATAAGGTCTTGCATTCTCCGAAAAATGAATGTATAATTATGCGAGTGCAAAGGAAAACAGAAAAGAGAGTGAGAATCTATGATAAAAGCAGGAGTGATTGGAGCGACCGGCTATGCCGGGGCGGAGCTGGTGCGTCTTTTACAGGGGCATCCGCAGGCGGAGATTGTATGGTATGGTTCAAAGAGTTATCTGGATCAAAAATATGCGTCGGTTTATCAGAATATGTTTCGGCTGGTGGAGGATGTCTGCCGGGCGGATGATTTAACACAGCTTGCCAGGGAGGCGGATGTGATTTTTACGGCGACCCCTCAGGGATATCTGGCGGGCTTGCTGAACGAGGACATTTTAAAGCAGGCAAAAGTCGTTGATTTGAGCGCGGATTACCGCATCAAGGACGTGGCGGTCTATGAACAGTGGTATCAGATTCCGCATCAGAGCCCGCAGTTTTTGCCGCAGGCGGTCTATGGTCTCTGTGAGAAGAACCGGGAGCAGATTCGTGCGGCGGGGCTGGTAGCCAATCCGGGCTGTTATCCAACCTGTTCGTTTTTGAGCATTGCGCCGCTGCTTAAGGCTGGGTATATTGACCCGGCGACGTTAATCATTGACGCCAAGTCGGGTACCTCCGGGGCCGGGCGGGGCGCTAAGACGGACAACCTCTACTGCGAGGTCAACGAGAACATCAAAGCCTACGGCGTCGCTTCCCACCGTCATACGCCGGAGATTGAGGAGCAGCTGGGCGATGTGGCCGGAGAATCTGTGACCATCAACTTTACACCGCATCTGGTGCCGATGAACCGGGGCATTTTGATCACGGCCTATGCGTCGCTGCGGGAGGGCGTGACCAAACAGCAGGTGCGGGCAGCGTATGAAGCGGCGTATTGCGGGGAACGTTTTGTCCGCGTGTTAGAGCCCGGCGTGTGTCCGCAGACGAAATGGGTCGAGGGCAGCAATTTTGTCGATGTGAACGCGGTCTGCGATCCGCGCACCGGCCGGGTGATCATGATGGGCGCGATGGACAATCTGGTAAAGGGGGCAGCCGGACAGGCGGTACAGAATATGAATCTGATGTTTGGCCTGCCGGAGGATATGGGACTGTCTCTGGTGCCGATGTTCCCATAGCCGGAAAATTTCAATCGACAGGAGGCAGAGATGGAGATACGACCAATGAAAGCGGAGGATTATGAGCAGGTCTTTGCCCTGTGGCAGACCATCAAGGGCTTTGGCATCCGCAGCATCGACGATTCCAGGGAAGGCATTGCGCGTTTTTTGCGCCGCAATCCGACGACCAGTATTGTGGCGGAGCAGCAGGGAGAGATTGTGGGCGCGATTCTGTGTGGCCATGACGGGCGAAGAGGCTGTTTTTACCATGTCTGTGTGCGCGAGGACTGCCGTAAGCAGGGAATCGGAAAGCGGATGGCAGCTGCGGCGATGGAGGCGCTGCGGGCAGAGCAGATTTCCAAGGTCAATCTGATTGCCTTTCGGGCCAATGAGGTGGGCAATTGCTTCTGGCAGCAGGTGGGCTGGACGCTGCGCGCGGATTTGAATTATTACGATATGACGCTGAATGAGGAGAATCAGACGTATTTTATATCATGAAGGAACACGGGAACCAACGGATAACAGGAGGAGGAATTCAATGGAACAGATTGCAGGCGGCGTAACGGCTGCCAGAGGATTTCAGGCGGCTTCTGCCGCCGCAGGCATCAAATATAACAATCGTTTGGACATGGCGCTTTTGTTCAGTCAGGTTCCGGCCGTGTCGGCGGGGACGTTTACGTCGAATGTGGTCAAAGCGGCCCCGGTGCAGTGGGATCGAAAAAAGGTGACGGAAGAGACGTATGCTCAGGCGATCATCGTCAATGCGGGCATTGCCAATGCCTGTACCGGCGCTTTGGGCATGGAATACTGTCAGCAAACAGCCGAATGCGCGGCCGGCCTGCTGGGGATTACGCCTGATCAGGTGCTGGTAGCTTCCACGGGCGTGATCGGCATGCAGCTGCCGATGGAGCGGATTGCAAACGGCATTGAGAAGCTGGTGCCTGCGCTTGAGGATAGCATCCAGGCGGGGGCAGACGCGGCCCAGGCCATCCGAACGACGGATACCCATCCGAAGGAAGCAGCTGTGACCTTTGAGGTGGACGGGCATCGCGTGACGCTGGGCGGTATGTGCAAGGGCTCCGGTATGATTCATCCCAATATGTGTACGATGCTCGGATTTTTGACGACTGATCTGGCGATTTCCAAGGAGCTGCTGACCGAGGCGCTGCGCGAGGATGTGAAGGATACATTCAATATGGTGTCTGTGGACGGCGATACCTCAACCAATGATACGCTGCTGATTCTGGCCAACGGGATGGCCGGCAATCCTGCGATTACCGAGAAGGATGAGAATTATGAGCGGTTCTGTCAGGCGCTGCATGTGGTCAACGAGACGCTGGCCAAGCAGATGGCCGGCGACGGTGAAGGAGCGACCGCTCTGTTTGAGACGAAGGTGATTCATGCAGATACGAAGGAGAACGCCCGCCTGCTGGCCAAGTCGGTGATCTGCTCTTCGCTGACCAAAGCCGCGATTTACGGCCATGACGCCAACTGGGGACGGATTCTCTGCGCGTTGGGCTATTCCGGCGTCACCTTTGACCCAGAGGCGGTTGAGCTGTATTTTTGCGGAACGCACGGAAAGATTCTGATCTATCAGAACGGGGCGGCAGCAGAATACAGCGAGCAGGAGGCGACAAAAATTTTGTCCGAACCGGCTGTGACGGTGCTGGTGGACATGAAGATGGGCGAATGCTCCGCTGTGGCCTGGGGCTGCGATTTGACGTATGATTACGTAAAGATCAACGCCGATTATCGCTCGTAGGGCTGCAGGGCTGTGAGAAAGCCGGCCGTAGGCCGGAGGGTTGCTGCTCCTTTGAGCGAAGGGACGGCGCAATTAAAAGGAGATCAAATGGAAGAGAACTATATGAACGAGGTACTGAAAAAGGCGGAGGTGCTGATTGAGGCACTCCCCTATATCCAGCGTTTTAACCGCAAGATTATCGTTGTAAAATACGGCGGAAGCGCGATGGTGGATGAGGAATTAAAACGTCATGTGATTCAGGATGTGACGCTGTTAAAGCTGGTCGGCTTTAAGCCGATCATCGTCCACGGCGGCGGCAAGGAGATCAGCCGCTGGGTGGAAAAGAGCGGTAAGGAGCCGGAATTCGTCAACGGACTGCGCAAGACGGATGCGGAGACGATGGAGATTGCTGAGATGGTGCTGGGCCGGGTCAACAAGTCCCTGGTACAGATGGTGCAGGAGCTGGGCGTGCTCGCCGTAGGAATCAGCGGCAAGGACGGGGGGCTTTTGAAGGTCGAGAAAAAATATTCCCAAGGCCAGGATATCGGCTATGTGGGTGAAATTACCGAGGTCAATCCTAAAGTGCTCTACGATCTGCTCGAAAAGGATTTTCTGCCGATTGTCTGCCCGGTGGGACTGGACGACAGCTTTGAGACGTATAATATCAATGCCGATGATGCGGCCTGTGCGATTGCCCGCGCCGTCTCGGCGGAGAAGCTGGCGTTTTTGACGGATATTGAAGGCGTGTATCGTGATCCCGGCGATCCGAAGAGCCTGATTTCCGAGCTGACGATTTCCGATGCCAGAGAATTGTTAAAGAGCGGCAATATCGGCGGCGGTATGCTGCCCAAATTGAGCAACTGCATTGATGCGATCGAGAACGGCGTTTCCCGCGTACATATTTTGGACGGGCGGATCGCACACTGTATTTTGCTGGAAATTTTCACCAACCGGGGCATTGGCACGGCAATTTTAGGAGACGAGGAGGAGCGTTTTTACCATGGAAAATGAGATGCGAAACGGATGCAGCAATTCTTTGGTGCAGGAAGCGGGCGCGGCCAGCAAAAGCGGGCAGGCGTGTATGGAAGCGGTCGAGCGCCATGTGCTGCATACCTACAATCGCTATCCGATTGTATTTGCGCGGGGAGAAGGGGTCTATCTCTACGATACGGAGGGGAAGCAATATCTTGACTTTGCCTCCGGAATCGGCGTGCAGGCGTTAGGCTACGGCAATTCGGAGCTGAATGCGGCGATCAAGCAGCAGGTCGATCTGCTGATGCACACCTCCAACCTGTTTTACAATCTGCCGACCGCAAGCGCAGCGGCACGGGCTGCTGCAGCTTCCGGCATGGAACGCGTATTTTTTACCAACAGTGGAACCGAGGCCATTGAGGGCGTGATCAAGGCGGCCAGAAAATATGCGTTTGTGCGCGACGGACATGCGGATCACGAGATCATTGCGATGGAAAATTCCTTCCACGGCAGAAGCATGGGGGCCTTGTCCGTCACCGGCAATCCTCATTATCAGGAAGCGTTTCAGCCGCTTTTACCGGGCATTCGCTTTGCCCGCATGAACGATCTTGCATCGGTGGAAGCGCAGATCACAGAAAAGACCTGCGCCATTTTGCTGGAAACGGTTCAGGGCGAGGGCGGCATTTATCCGGCGGAGGCGGAATTTTTACAGGGAGTACGAAGGCTTTGCGATCAGAAGGAGCTTTTGCTGATTCTGGATGAGATTCAATGCGGGATGGGCCGCTGCGGGGAGATGTTTGCCTGGCAGCACTACGGCGTAAAACCGGATCTGATGGCCTGTGCCAAGGCCATCGGCAGCGGCGTGCCGGTCGGGGCCTTTTTCCTCACCGAGCAGGTGGCGGCGCAGTCCTTAGCGCCGGGCGACCACGGCAGCACCTACGGCGGCAATCCGCTGGTGGGAGCGGCCGTAGACAAGGTGTTTGAGATTTTTGAACGGGATAAAATCTGTGACCATGTGAAGGAGATCAGCGCTTATCTGGAACAGCGTCTGGACGAGCTTGAGCAGGAATGTCCTTGTATTACCGGTCGGCGGGGCTTAGGGCTGATGCAGGGACTGGTGCTGTCACAGCCGGTCGCAGAGGTGGTCAAGGAGGCTTTAAAGCAGGGGCTGATTGTGATTACGGCCGGAGGAAATGTGCTGAGGCTGCTGCCGCCGCTGGTGATTGAGCGGGAGCATGTGGACGAGATGATCGAGAAGCTGAAGCACGTGCTGACGTCGTGTGACGCGTGAAACGATGCGGGATGAAAGGATTGCTGCAGTCCCTTCGTCCCGTAAAAACAAGAGTTCAGTCTGGCGGTTTTATCTTTGCTGCAAAGAGATCAAAGCTCATCGTAAAAGAGCGGAGGATCTCTTTTTTTATTGCAGAGAAGCATGTTTGCGCAGACCTGCATAAATTTTCCCATCCTGGGAAATCCTATCCATCAGAGCGGACAGCGACAGCGCCTTTGTATGCGGCTGTATGGCGGCTGTTCGGACGGGGAAAATAGACTTAGCAGGAGGAAGGATCATGATCGGAATTATTATTGCCCTGATTTCGGGCGCATTGATGAGCGTGCAGGGGGTATTCAACACGCAGGTTACAAAAAGCACAAGCATGTGGGTCTCGACCAGCTGGGTGCAGTTTTCAGCCTTGATCATCTGTCTGGTGGCCTGGTTTTTTACCGACCGCAAGAGCTTTGGTGCGATTCTTACGGTGGAGCCGAAGTATATGCTTTTGGGCGGTGTGATCGGCGCCTTTATCACCTATACCGTGATCAAAAGCATGGACAGCTTAGGGCCTGCACAGGCGGTGATGATCATTGTCGTGGCCCAGCTTCTGATCGCCTATCTGATCGAAGTATTCGGAATTTTCGGCGTGGAGAAGGTTGCGTTTGCCTGGAGGAAGCTTTTGGGGATGGGGATTTGTATTGGCGGGATTATTTTGTTTAAATGGGAATAAATAATTTTGAAATACTCTTGTAATAAGTGGAATTTTTCGTTACAATGGGAATGGTTTCGTACAGTTCTGTTCCGGAAAGGAATGGAAAATAAAAATGATACAATGGAAGAAAAGATGGATGCAGCCAGTTCTTCTCGGACTGCTGTGCGCTGCGCTGACCGGATGCGGAGAGCAGGACGGCTTTTTTGTGGAACAGAGCGCAGACAAGGCCGGGGAAGCGATGTCTGATCCGGTGCAGGGAGCATCCGGGGAAGCAATGTCCGATCCGGTGCAAAAAGCATCCGGGGAAGCGAAGGGCGATTCAGAACCGACCGTGCAAAGGCAGTCCATCTATGTGCAGGTTTCGGGCGCCGTTTCTAACCCCGGTGTCTATGAGCTCTCGGAGGGAAGTCGGATTTTTGAAGCGATTGCGCTGGCCGGCGGACTGAACGCGGATGCGGACGGGCGGCGGCTGAACCAGGCGCTTCCGCTTACGGACGGACAGATGATTTATGTCTATCAAGAGGGGGAAGCGTGCATTGCTTTGCCGGACGGAGCTCTTGCGGGGAGTACGTCGGCTGATGCAGCCGGAGCCGGATCTGCCGCGGGTACAGAGCAGCCGGGCGTCAAAACAGCAGGCCGGGCGTCAGGGAATGCCGGGGCCGAGGA
>CAMULB010000139.1 GCA_947089585.1 uncultured Lachnospiraceae bacterium
CCAAGGTCACGCCCTGGTACAGCGTCACATTGTCCCCGATCACCGTGGTCTCGCCGATGATCACGCCGCTGCCGTGGTCAATAAAAAACCCCTTGCCGATCACGGCTCCCGGATGAATCTCAATTCCGGTTCTGCGGGCCGCTTTTTGCGAAATGCGCCGCGCCCGGAAATAATGGCCGCGCTCGTAGAGCTTATGGGCCCGCCGATAGCTGATCATCACCTTAAAGCTGGGGTAGAGCAGAACCTCCATCGCCGATTTGATGGCCGGGTCCCGCTCCCGAATGACTTGAAATTCTTCTTTGATATGTTGAATCAAACCCATCTATGACAGTTTCCTTTCTAAAACGCAAACACCGCACGTATAGCCGCAACAAAAAGAATCCTGCAGTGCAGGATTCCTCTCAAAGCGCATAACGAATGTTGCTGCTTTTGCAGAGTTCCGTCCGTTCACTGCTTTTTTACATACAACATAGTTTATGCTATTCACTGGTTTTTGTCAACCACATTATACCCACTCACGGATAAAAATCCGCTGCTGTGCAAACAGAAGCCGTGTCAGCTCCTGGATCTTCATTTTCACCTCTGCGTGTTCTGGCTGAATCGGTGTAATTGTGCCGCCATTTTGCCCGATTTGAATGGCAAAGCTGCCGTTGTTGGCGCAAACGATATCATCCGTCACTTGCACCTTCAGCGTCAAGGGATTGCGGCAGCGCAGAAGCTTCACCAGATGCGGCAGCGAAAGAATGCGCATCATATAGTGCATCTCTTGATCGAGCGGACATTCGCCAAAAAAATCCTTTAGCTGCGAACGCAGCTGTTCCTGTCCGTCTGATGCAAGAACCTCCTGCAATTGGGGATGCAGCACTCCCTTCTCATCCGCCTCTTTTCCATAAGAAACAACAGCAGTGATTTCTCCCCGCCGTCGCTGCAGTAAAAAGCCTCCCTCCTGGCTCTCCAGCTCCTGCCGCATCCGTTCATAATATCTTATATCCCGCAGCGGAAAAATATCGCAGCTTTGGCTCTGCAGCCGGTTGGCAAAGGAGGCCATCGCCGAAAAATCCTCCGGCAAAGCCGCAGTCAGTGAAAGATCCGCCGAGCTGTTCTGCGCCGCCTGCGCTTCGGTGGCTCCGACTTCTGCTTCCCGCTGCTTCATCAAGCGGAGCTCCGCCGTCTGCGCTTCGTTGGCTCTGATTTCTACCGTCTTTTGTACGTTTAAGCGGAGCTCCGCTGCGCGAAGTACCGACATTTCCTCATACGGCTCTGCTTCCTCAGCCCCCGGCCTTGCTGCGTCCGAAACAAAAACAAAGCCCTGGGATTCATAGACCCTTGGATTGGCCGGAATCAGAAACGCAAAGGGCTCGCCGGCCTGTTCCAGATCCTGCAGCGCCCGCTCCATGACCGCGCGCATCTTTCCTTGGCGGCGCACCGACGGATCCGTGGCCACTGCCACCAGGTAATGCACCTGCGCCGGCGCGCTGCAGATCTGAAAGCGGTAAGGATTCAAATGAATCATCACTTCCGGCTGCTGCTGCGCCGGCCGAATCCCTCCGGTTCCGGACGATCTCGTTTGGTCTGCTTCCATCACAAGAATGCGGTTCTCCTTTATTCTTGTTCGATAATAATAATCGACAAACGCTTTCGTATCCTCCGGGAAGCTCGCCTCATACATGCTGCGGGTCTTTCCTTTTTCCTCCTCATTCAGATAGCGAATCATGGTTCATCCCATCCTTCTGGCTCACCAGCGCACAAATCGCCTGGCTGGCAATTCCGTCTTCGCTGCCGGTAAAACCCAGTCCTTCTTCGGTGGTCGCTTTCACATTGATTTGATCCGAATCAATCTGCAGCACCCGTGCGATATTTTGCTCCATCTCTTCGATGTAAGGACGCAGCTTCGGCTTCTGGGCAATCACAACCGCGTCAATATTTTCAACCGCATATCCCCGATCGCGCAGCAGCTCTGCCACATGCGCCAATAGCTTGAGGCTGGAAATTCCTCTATATTGCGGATCGGTGTCCGGAAAGTGCGCGCCGATATCCTGAAGCGCCGCCGCACCCAGCAGCGCGTCCATAATCGCATGTATCAGCACGTCCGCATCGGAATGGCCCAAAAGCCCCCGGTCATGCGCAATGGTCACGCCGCCCAGCACCAGCGGCCTGCCCTCGGTCAGCTTATGTACGTCATAGCCCAATCCAACTCTCATTATTTTCCCTCATATACAATTAGGCTTTCCACATCATAGTCCCCAAGCCGCGCGCGGCCCTTCAAGCCTGCCAATTCCATCACAAAACAGATCTTTACCACCTCGCCGCCCAAACGCTCCACCAGGCCGGTAATTGCTTCAATCGTGCCTCCGGTGGCAATCAGATCGTCAATAATCACAACCTTCTGGCCCGGCAAAATAGCGTCCTTATGCATCTCAATGACTGCGCTTCCGTATTCCAGCTCATATTCGGCCTCCACGGTCTCACAGGGAAGCTTTCCCTTTTTGCGCACCGGAACAAATCCCTTCTGGGCGGCATAAGCGACCGGAACACCAAAAATAAATCCCCTTGATTCCGGGCCGATCACCAAATCGTACTCCACGCCCTCCAGCATTTTCAGCAGCCCGTCAATCGACAGGGCCAAGCCGTCTGCGTCCTGCAGAATGCTGGTCACGTCACGAAAAATAATTCCAGGCTCTGGAAAATCTGGAATACTTCTGACGTAATCCTCTAATTTTTTCATGGCTTCCTCCTCAAAATGAGCTTCACCGTTTTGTTTCCTGTACAAAAATGACATTGCGGTACCGCGAAAGCGCCTTGTGCAAAATGCTGCCCAAAACGACACAGGCCACAGCCTCTCCGATGCCAACCGTCAGCGCGTTGAAGGGAATCGACCAGTCTACGCCGTGAAATTCCGTTACCAGACCATAGCCGTAGCGCAGCACAAACGGCACAATGATCATGTTGGCGAGCACCGGCGGAATCGTACAGGCCAATTTATGATTGCGCAGCAGGTATGTCCCCACTGCTCCAATCAAAGTGGCAATGCTGCCGCAAATGACATCCACCAGCATACATCCGGTCAGCAGATTAGCCAAAAAGCAGCCCAGCCACAGGCCCGGAACCGCCGCCGTGGTAAATACGGGCAAGACACACAATGCTTCGGAAATTCGTACCTGAATCGTACCGGATGCCAGCCCCAAAGAGCTGCTGACAAAAGTAAGCGCTACATAGATGGCAGCAATCATCGCTGCCTGCACAAGAAATAATACGTTTTTGTTTCTCATTTTTTTCTCTCCTTTAGTTTTGTTTTACGTCAGGAAGGTCTCGAACTGACGTTTTTCAACAGGAAAAGAGGGGGAACGCTCCCCCTTCTTCTCAAGCCGCGCGCATATGGTACGCGCGGCAGCCTGCATACCTCTGATCATCGGCCAGCCAAGTAAAACTGCGTCGCCTGCTTACATATAGCCGTTGAAAGAGTAGTTGTAATTGTTGCTGTAGGCTCCATACCGGTTGTAGGTATTGGCCTTGCTGGCTTCGCGTTCTGCCGCATAATCAACCATGGAAGCGCGGGCAGAAACCTGATAGCCATAGGAACCGGTGCCGGTGAATAATTCCTTCACCTTGTTCATGTCCGCTTCCTTAAAGGTCTCTTTGTCCAGAGACAGCGAACCGTCCGCTTTAATGTTGATGCCGACGCTTGCCAGCATGCGCGAATGGGACTTGGATACATTGGTCAGATTCTTCACTGCCCGTTCAATCGAATCGGAAGAGATCTCATCGGTGCTGTCGAGCAGGTCGTTGTAACGCTCTACAAACTGGTTCACCTTCTTGTAGATCGCGTCCACATCGTAGCCTTTCGTCTTTGTCCCGTCTTCCTGCTCCACGTCCACCAGGTTGAATACCGACTTGCTTCCCTGCTTATTGAGGGCGTCTACCGACTCCTTCAGACTGTCGGCGCTGCTCTCTACGCTGGTCAGCTTCTTGGCTGAATCCTTAGAGGTTGCAGTCTTCCCACTGGACATATTGGACACAATCGAATCGACCTTGTTGTTTCCGCCATAATAAGCCTTCATCAGCTTATAATAGCTTCCGCTCTTGATGGCTGCATAATCGCTCAAAATATTCATATTCATATTCATATTATTTGAGGTATTGCCAAACAATCCGCCGCCAAATCCAAATAATGACATTGACATCCTATCACTCCTTTTCTCAGACATCCTTATCTGTTATCATAAAATATATCGGTTGCTTCCTTTTCTAATTATAGCATAGTCTGGAAATTTTTCAACCGTTGGAAGGCAGCTGCCTGCTTTTTCTTTCACCGCTTACACGCAAAGCACGTTCACACGGAATGCACCGCTTGTGCGTCGCCCGCTTTGGTTCACTGTCAGCCTCTGTTTGCTTTCAAGCGCTGCCCCAAAATCAATCTTGGCTCCGTCAGCGCCTGCACCTCCTCTGGCGTATGACCTTCTGCCACCTCTTCTAATACCAGCCCGTCTTCGGTCACACGGATGACTGCCAGCTCCGTAACAATCAAATTGGCCTTTTTTATGCCTGTAGCCGGCAGCGAAAGCTGGTTGACAATCGTTTTTGCATCCTTTTTCGTATGCGTCGTCGCAAGAATCACTTTTTTTACACCGGAGACGAGATCCATCGCGCCGCCCATCCCCGGCACACGTCTGCCCGGTATCTTATGGCTGGCAAAGGAGCCCTCTGCGTCCACCTGCAGCACCCCCAAGACCGTGACATCCACATGGCCGCCACGAATGATGCCAAAGGACGCTGCGCTGTCAAAAAAACATCCTCCGGGCCGAACCGTCACATGCCTGGCGCCGGCGTTGATCACATTTTTGTCGGCCTCCTCCTCGGTTGCCGCTCCGCCGACTCCGATGATCCCGTTTTCAGACTGAAACCATACCTCTTTGTCTTTAGAAATATAGTTTGCCACCAGCTCCGGCAGTCCAATGCCAAGATTTACCACAGCTCCGTCCGCAATCTCTGCGGCCACTCTCTTTGCGATCTGCTCCTTAACCTCTGCGGCACTGTTTGCGATCTGCTCCTTAACCTCTGCGGCACTGTTTGCGATCTGCCCCTTAATCTCTGCGGCTGCGCTCCCTGCGATCTGCTCCTTAACGCTCATGCGGTTCTCCTCCCACGATATAATCTACAAAAATGCCCGGTGTCATCACATCCTTCGGCTCGATTTGCCCCACCTCTACGATCGTTTCCGCCGCCGCAACCACAAGGTCAGCGGCCGTCGCCATCACCTGATTAAAGTTTGATGTTGTGCCGTAATAGACGATATTTCCGGCCAAATCAACAAGAGAACCTCGAATAATTGCCAGATCAGCCCCCAGAGGCAGCTCTAAGAGCCACGATTCTCCTTCGATCTTAATTATTTCTTTTCCCGCTTCTACCTCCGTACCAAGGCCCGTCTGCGTCAGAACCCCGCCCAGCCCCGCACCCTTGGCCCGAATCCGCTCGGCCAGGCTGCCCCGCGGAACCAGCTCCACCGCGAGCTCCTTCGCAAACATTTTTTCTGCCGTCTGCGGATTCATGCCGATGTGTGAAGCGATCAGCTTTTTCACCTGCCCCGCGGCGATCAATTCCGCCACGCCTTCCCCCGGATGCGTGGAATCATTGGAAATAATCGTCAGATCCTTCACTTTGGATGCGACAATCGCGCCAATCAGAATCTCCGGTACGCCGCAGCCGGCAAAGCCGCCGACCATAATACGCATCCCGTCCTTGAGCAAGGACTGAAATTTCTCCAAACTGCAAATTTTATTTTTCATTAAACGCCTCCCGCTTTTGCAGCACTGCACATACCCTGCCTTTGGTCCAGTGCACTACAAGCCTCATACAGGTATCCTATCAGCAAAAGTATGCATCGTCCAATGAGAATCCTGCATGGCTTGTGCAAGACATCATATTTGCCTATCCCTGGGCGGTCGCTCGCCTGGGCACAGACTCACACACCCTGATTCCCGGCATTGGCTTGCCTGGGCACAGACTCATACTCGCTGCGCGCGGGAATAAAAAAGCGGAATCATCGGATTTGGATTCTTTCGATGATATGCCATCACATAATTGATCTGATTCTCAATCCCCCTGACCTCAATCCGTCTCAACCCATAGGACTCCCGCGCCGATTGGTACACCACCTCCGGCAGAACACCGATGCTTTTTCCCATCGAGACCTCAAGCAAAATACTTTCATAATTGCGGCAAAATTCCGGGGGATTCTGCTCCTCAAACGTCCCCCTGCTGATGATGCGGACTAAAAACTGCGGTTGATAGTCGGTTTTGAGCAAGGTCAGCGGATAGGAATACAGCTCCTTTGGCGTGAGTACGTCTGGAATCGCCGCCCCATTCCTCCTTCCGGTAAAAAATACAAAGGGCCTCTTATCTATGATCTTATAGTTCAGCTCCTCCACAAGCTCACGAATTGCGAATTCAAATGTAAATCCAAGGTCGATTTCTCCGCAGATCAACGCCGTATTGATCTCCTCCATCGGCATCATCAAAAAATGAATGTTGGCATCCGGGTAGTCCTTGACCGCATCCATGCCCGGAAAATCCTGATTCCAGCCAAACAAATTGACCGGAACGCCGACTGTCAATCTGCCGCCCCGGCCGGTTCTGATCCTGGTGATTTTGTCCTGCAAAATGTCGATCCGCTTCAAGATCTCTTCCCCGTCCTGCAAAAAAATCTTTCCCGCTTCGGTCAGCTCGACGGTCCGCCCATTTCGCACAAACAATTCCGCCCCCAGCTCCTCCTCCAAATCCGCGATCTGACGACTGACGGTCGATTGATTGACATGCAAAAATTTAGCGGCCGCGGTGAAGCTCTGATATTTGACAATCTCCATCACATATTTGATCTGTTCGAGATTCATAGACGCGTCTCCTTTTATCCTTCTGTTTTCCGATCAAGCCGTTTCACTCATTTGTTCAGTATAGCAAAAAAGGGCGCAAAATACAATCAATTCGCTTTGTAATCTGCTTTGTTCTGTGATAAGATAGTACTGTTCCTACCGCGTCATGTACCTGCGTTTGACACGGGCCGATACCAAAAAAGACGACAAAATACAACGGAGGTGTTTCATTTATGATACAGCACAAAGACCACTTTCACGGCAGCGACCTGGAAAAAATCGAACAGGTTTACGGCATTAAAAAAGAGGAGATCACCAGCTTTTCCGCCAATGTCAATCCTCTGGGCGTATCCCCTTTGCTGCGGGAGACGCTTTCGGCGCACATTGACGCAATCACGACTTACCCGGACCGGGAATATACCTCGCTGCGCCGCTGCATTGCCGCGTATGCCGGCTGCGATCCAGGGCAGGTTCTGGTGGGAAACGGCTCTACCGAGCTGATTTCTCTTTTTATTCAATTGGAGCATCCGAAAAAAGCCCTGATCCTGGGCCCTACCTATTCGGAATATGAACGGGAGATTTCCCTTGGCGGCGGCACCTGCCTGTATTATCCGCTGAAGGAAACGCTGGACTTTCATCTCGATGTCGCTGATTTTACCAGCCATCTCAATGAGAGCATCGACCTGCTGGTACTGTGCAACCCCAACAATCCCACCTCTACCGCAATCCCCCGCCGGGACATGCGCCGGATTCTGGACGTCTGCAAGCAGCATGATATCTTCGTTATGGTAGATGAGACCTATGTGGAATTCGCCCCCTGTCAGGAGGAGATCAGCGCCGTGCCGCTGACCGGCTATTACAACAACATCATTATTTTGCGGGGAACATCCAAGTTCTTTGCCGCCCCCGGCCTGCGGCTGGGCTACGCGATCACCGGCAACCAGGATTTGATCAAAGCAATCAATTCGCGCAAGAACCCATGGACGATCAATTCCTTGGCCGTTGTAGCCGGGGAAATCATGTTTACCGACCAGGCGTATATCAATCAAACGAGAGAGCTGATTTTTTCCCAGCGGGAGCAGATGCAGGCGACGCTGGCTCAGGATCCGCGCTATCATGTGTACACGCCGACGGCTAATTTTATGCTCGTCAAGCTGCTCGATGATTCGCTGACAGCGGAGCTCTTGTTCGAGCGGGCCATCCGGCAGAAAATGATGATTCGGGACTGTTCGACGTTTCCTTTTCTCGACCACAAATTTATTCGCTTCTGCGTGATGTCTCCCAAGATGAACGAACGGCTGCTGGCCTGTTTGATGGAGCATTAACACACAGTCAGGCTGCGGCAAACAGGGTTTTC
>CAMULB010000140.1 GCA_947089585.1 uncultured Lachnospiraceae bacterium
GAAAGGCGATATGGAGTCTATGAAAGGCGATATGGAGTCTATGAAAGGCGATATGGAGTCTATGAAAGGCGATATGAAGTCCATGAAAGGTGAGATGGAGTCCATGAAAGGTGAGATGGAGTCCGTGAAAAGCGATATGGAGTCTATGAAAGGTGAGATGGAGTCCATGAAAGGCGATATGGAGTCCATGAAAGGCGATATGGAGTCCATGAAAAGTGAGACACAGTCCATAAAAAAGGATCTTCAAGAGGTGAAGCAAAAGGTGACGAAGATGGATTTGACCATGGATCATGAGCTGCGGGTCAATATTCAGCGTGTGGCGGAAGGACATCTTGACTTGTCGAGGATTCTGCACGATGCAATGAAGCCAAGCAACGAGGTGGAGATGCTGTCGATCAAGGTTCGGATGTTGGAGAGCGATGTGCGGGATTTAAAGGAGAAGCTGGCATAGCGTGGTAGTGTAGAATTACATAGGAAAGCGAAAGGTGCAGAGCAATGGCGAAAAGCCAAAGCTCTGTGCTTTTTTTGATGGAACTGTGAGAAGGAGGAGCTGTACCAGAGCGTTTCTCTGCGTATCTTTTTTATATGTGTGGTCATTTCACCCGATATATCATGTAAGATATATTATATAAAATATAAATTTCTCTTGATTTTAGATAGAGCAGGTGCTATAATGACAGCAAGTAAAAAAATCGTGCAAAATATATGATTTTATAAAAAGGGAAGAGAGGAAGGGTTCTTATGGTATTGAAGAATTACGATGAATTGGTCGCGAAGGTAAAAGCGTTTCCCCAGGCGAAGCGGGTGATCGTGGCGGCAGCCGGGGATGAGCATTCTTTGGAGGCCATTGTTCATGCGCAGAAGGAGGGAATTGTCGTTCCGGTGCTGGTCGGCGATCAGGCTCTGATCCGTGAGATCAGCCAGAGGATTGGGCTTGAGGTCGCGGAGGAGGACATTTATGACGTGCCGGATGCAGAGGAGGCGGCGGCAAAAGCGGTGGCTTTGATTCATGAGGGAAAAGGAGATTTCATCATGAAGGGGAAATTGGAGACGGCCCAGATGCTGAAGCCGGTCGTCAACAAGGAGACCGGATTGGGGACCGGACGCGTGATGTCTCACTTTGTATTAGACGAGCTTCCCTATTATCATAAGTTGATTGTCACCACCGACGGAGGAATGATGACTTATCCCAATCTGGAGCAGAAGCGGGATATTATCATCAATACGGTAGAGACGTTAAAGGCGCTGGGCTATGAGAATCCCAAGATTGCCTGTGTGGCTGCGGTGGAGAAGGTCAATCCAAAGATGCCTGAGACGCTGGACGCGCATGAGCTGGAAGAGATGAACAAACGGGGCGAGATCAAAGACTGTACGGTCTGCGGGCCGATTTCGCTTGACATTGCGCTCGATGGAGAGATTGCCAGGATCAAGGGCTTTGACAATCCGGTGGCCGGCGATGCGGACGCAATCATTGTTCCCAATATCCATGTAGGAAACGTGCTGGGCAAGAGTATCACCGTAATTTCCCGCGGACGGATGGCAGGCTTTATCGTGGGCGCGAAGGTGCCGATCGTGCTCACGTCCAGAGGGTCTTCGGCCGAGGAGAAATTTTTGTCGCTGGTGCTGGCTTCTGCCGTTGCGGCTGCGAAATAGGAGGATAGAATGGAAAAGATATTAGTAATGAATCCCGGTTCCACTTCAACCAAGATTGCCGTCTATGAGGACGAACAGCCTCTGTTTGTCGAGAGCATTTCCCATTCTGCCGAGGAGTTGGCGCCGTTTGACGACATCATCTCCCAATATGAGTTTCGCAAGGGACTGATTTTGCAGGCATTACAAGAGCATGGCGTGGATCTGGCAGCGCTGACCTGCATTGTGGCTCGCGGCGGGCTGCTTCCGCCTCTGAAAGCGGGGGCCTACAAGGTCAATGACGATATGGTATGGCAGCTGACGTATGCGCCGCAGAATGAGCATGCGTCGAACCTGGGAGCTGTGATTGCCGATGCTATTTCTAAGGAGCTGGGGCATATTCCCGCATATATTTATGACGCTGTAACGGTGGATGAGCTGGAAGAGATGAATAAGATTACCGGGCTTCCGGAAATGCACAGAAAAGGCATGGGGCATAATCTGAATATGCGGGCTGCCGCCATGCGCTATGCCAGGGAAGAGGGAAAAGCATATCAGGATATCAACGTGATTGTCACGCATTTAGGCGGTGGTATTTCCGTATCGGTGCATCACGACGGGCGGATGATTGATATGATCTCTGACGATGAAGGCCCCTTTTCACCGGAGCGTGCCGGCGGGCTGCCGGGCTTTCAGATCATTAAGATGATGGATCGTCCCGATATGGATGCAAAGAAGATGATGAAAAAAGTCAAGACCCAGGGCGGTCTGATGGGTTATTTTGGCACGAATGACACTCGTAAGTTGGAGCAGATGATTGCAGAAGGCGATCAGAAGGCAAAGCTGATCTACGATGCGATGGCGCTGAACGTAGCCAAGAACATTGCCAAGCTGTCGGTCTGCGTCAACGGTGAAATTGAAAAAATCATCCTCACCGGCGGCATTGCCTACTCGGAGTATTTTACAAGGGAAGTAGAAAGACGGGTCAAATTCATCGCCCCGGTGCTGATTTACGGCGGGGAAAACGAGATGGAGTCCCTGGCGCTGGGCGCGCTGCGCGTGCAGCGGGGCCAGGAGGAGGCCAGAACCTTTACCAGAGTCGAGGAATAGAAGGGGTGCAGAGACGGAATTGTCTCAGAAGGAAAGCATATATAAACACATATTGTTAGATGAAAGAACGCTGTCTTTCGTTTCTGCCCAAAAGCAACGATGAAATACCGCGCCATCATGCCAAGGATCTGCTTTTTCATTTGCTGATCCTGGAATGACGGCGCGGTTATTCTGTTCTGTGCATGGCGGCCGGAGCAGTTTGCATCACCCGGTCTGCTCTCTTTGCATCGAAAGCATTTCTTCAAAACCAAAGGCCTCTGACATGACACCCTCCTTAAAACGGCAGCCACGGTGCGCTACACGATGTTTCCTCTTTGTTGCCCTTATTATAGCACAAAAATGATAAAAAAACAAGGCTGGTACGCTTCTGCGCCTTATGCTATCATGGCTTGGATGTCAGGATTTACAGGCCGTTTTTTGACAGAGGAGGAATGCTCATGGAACAAAATTGGATGGCAGTATGGCAGCAGAAGCAGCAGCTTGCCAAGGTGATTGAGACCAATCGTATGACCGCGCAATACGGGCTGACGTTAAGCGAGGGGGACGCCGAGCTGTTGGCGGCCGAGCAGCGCGTGACGTTAAAAGAGCAGCAGCGGCTGGAGTTTGGGGAGGGCATAATGCCCCGCATCATTGCCGAGTTCTGTGACTCAGATTTCATTGATCAGGATCATTATGTGGAGATTCTGATCAAGCTGCAGGAGATTTTTTATCTCTACAAAAATGAGATGCAGGATGAGATTTCGGACGAGGAACTGCTGCACTTTATGAAGGAGCAGTTTGAAACGGTGTGCTTTGGCGATCTGGAATATCTCGAAGGGACATGTCTGATGATTTTTGCCCAAGCGATCCGCGCAGGCTATCGTGGCTATCAGGCGACGGCGGGACATGGAGAATACGCCGCCCTGGATGAGGTAAAACGATGGGATTATGAGCTGTATTTGCAGGCGCTCTATGATCTGTTCGGATAGTAGGAGGATGGGAGGGAAAACAATGAGCAGAAAGGACGGGAAGGGGAAGGCTGAAACAAGCGCGCAGACAGAGGCGCAAGGGGGAGCGGGCGGCGAGCTGGAATATCCGGTGGAGGAGCTGTTTTTGCTTGTGGCTCAGCTGGCTGCACAATATACCGGTTCGGACAGTACCTCGGTATCCTATGAAAAGGCTGAGCAGCTGATGGGGGCTGTGCTGTATTGCATCCAAGAAAATGATGTGTGCCGGCAGTTCGCGCCAGAACAGGGCATGCAAAAACCCTTTGCCGGCTGGCAGCAGGAGCAGGACGAGAATCCGCAGGCGCTTCGGGCCGGGCGTCCTTCGGCGCAGGAAGCGTATCAGCAGGGCGTTTTGCGCGTGACGGACAAGGTGCGGCAGGCGATTGCGGTCTATAATCGGCTGATGCCGGAATTTGACAGCTATGGAAACGAGTATCTGGCAGATGTGATGGAACGAGGCATGCCGGAATTTTTCAAATGGTATGATCTGAAATTTGCGCCGCAGAACACACTGCTGACGCTGGATTATCCGCTGCTGGTCGATCTGTCTGATTTGACCGGAATTGACCGGATCTATGAATTTCTTTTGTATATCCGTCTGGAACAGGAATTTTTGCGCCTGTTTCCCGCCGGGGAGCTGCTTGCGCTTTTGGGGGAGTACGACGAGGACTACCGTGAGCTGCCGCAAAATCTTTGCCAAATGACGCTGTTTTCGCTGCTGCGCAGATGCCTGATTCAAGGCCTGGGCCAATCCGGGGATGACTTAGGGGCGGAGGCGCAGAACCGACAGGCGGATTTTTTTACACAAAAGAAGCGGCTTGCGCTGCTTGGGGAGCTTTGGCAGTCTTTGCAGCTTTGGCTGACAGAGGCGTCTGAAAGCGGATCTGAGCTGTTGAAATATCTGGAAAATGCGCGCAGGGATTTGGCGATTCGTCTGGAAAACGGGGCTGATTTTTCCGTATTTACCAAGGATTAATAAGCAGAAAAGGGCGGATGAGAATTGGCGCTTCCGCATGGATTTTATCATGTGGCGGTATGAAAAAAATTGTCAAATCGGGCACAAAACGGTTGATATTTTTTAAATTCTATATTATCATAAAATGGTTAAAAAATATCAAAGGGGAGGAAAAATATGTATCCGATTACAAAAGCAAGAACGCTTGCAGACAAGATTTTTCTGATGGATGTGAAAGCGCCAAGAATTGCAAGACATTGCGAGCCGGGACAATTTATCATTGCCAAGACGGACGAGGCAGGAGAGCGGATTCCGCTGACGATCTGCGATTACGACCGTGAGGCCGGAACGATTACGATTGTGTTTCAGATCGTAGGAGCCTCCACTGAGCGGATGTCTCATTTGAAGGAGGGGGATGCATTTCAGGATTTTGTCGGCCCCCTGGGATGTCCGTCCGAATTTGTTCATGAGGATTTAGAGACGCTGAAGAAGAAACGGATTCTGTTTGTGGCCGGTGGTGTCGGCACGGCTCCGGTCTACCCACAGGTGAAATGGATGAAGGAGCATGGCATCGACGTGGATGTCATTGTGGGCGCCAAGACCAAGGATATGCTGATTCTGGAAGAAGAGATGAAGGAGGTTGCCGGCAATCTATACATAACCACAGATGACGGAAGCTACGGTACGCCCGGTATGGTAACGGGTGTGATTGAGGAGCTTTCTAAAGAGAAGGGGATTCATTATGACACCTGCGTTGCAATCGGCCCGATGATTATGATGAAATTCGTCTGCCTGATGACCAAAGACCTGGGGATTCCCACCATTGTATCCTTGAACCCGATTATGGTGGACGGAACCGGAATGTGCGGCGCCTGCCGTGTGACTGTGGGCGGAGAAGTCAAATTCGCCTGTGTGGACGGGCCGGAATTTGACGGGCATTTGGTGAACTTTGACGAGGCAATGAAACGGCAGCAGATGTACAAGACCGAAGAGGGACGTGCGATGCTGAAGCTTCAAGAGGGCGACACGCATCACGGCGGATGCGGACATTGCGGAGGTGACAAATAATGGACGTATTAAAGAAGATTCCGGTAAGAGAACAGGAGCCCAAGGTGCGGGCCGCAAATTTTGAAGAGGTCTGCTATGGGTATGATCAGAAAGAGGCGATGGAAGAAGCCACTCGCTGCATCAACTGCAAAAACGCGAAGTGCATCGAAGGCTGTCCCGTCGCAATCAATATTCCGGGCTTTATCGCCGAGGTAAAGGAAGGCCGATTTGAAGAGGCGTACCAGGTGATTTCGCAGGCGTCCGCTTTACCGGCGGTCTGCGGCCGTGTCTGTCCGCAGGAGAGCCAGTGCGAGGGCCGCTGCATCCGCGGCGTCAAGGGTGAGCCGGTGTCGATCGGCAAGCTGGAGCGGTTTGTGGCAGACTGGGCCAGAGAGAACAACATCAAGCCGGAGCCGGCGAAGGAGAAGAAGCATCACAAGGTGGCAGTCATTGGTTCCGGCCCTGCGGGTCTGACTTGTGCCGGAGATCTGGCGAAGATGGGCTATGATGTGACGATTTTTGAAGCGCTGCATGAGGCGGGCGGCGTGCTGATCTATGGAATTCCCGAATTCCGTCTGCCCAAGGAAAAAGTTGTAGCCAAAGAGATCGAGAACGTCAAGGCATTGGGCGTCAAGATTGAGACGAACGTCGTAATCGGCAAGGCGACCACAATCGACGAGCTGATGGAGGAAGAAGGCTTTGAAGCCGTATTCATCGGTTCCGGCGCCGGTCTCCCCAAGTTCATGGGGATTCCTGGTGAGAATGCAAACGGTGTATTTTCTGCCAATGAGTACCTGACCAGAAATAATCTGATGAAAGCGTTCCAGGAAGACTATGATACGCCGATTGCCAGAGGCAAGAAGGTGGCGGTTGTCGGCGGCGGCAATGTGGCCATGGATGCGGCCAGAACGGCGCTTCGGTTGGGCGCGGAGGTACATATCGTATATCGCCGCAGCGAGGAAGAGCTTCCGGCGCGGGTGGAGGAAGTGCATCATGCAAAGGAAGAAGGCATTATTTTTGATCTGCTGACGAACCCGGTGGAGATTCTGGCCGACGACAACGGCTGGGTGAAGGGGATGCGCTGCATCTGTATGGAGCTGGGCGAGCCGGATTCTTCCGGCAGAAGACGACCGGTGGAGGTTCCTGGTTCCGAGTTCGAGTTAGAGCTCGATACCGTGATCATGTCCTTGGGCACCTCGCCCAATCCGCTGATTTCTTCCACCACCGAGGGATTGGAAATCAACAAATGGAAATGTATCATTGCCGATGAGAACAACGGCAAGACGACCAAAGAAGGGGTATATGCCGGCGGCGATGCCGTAACCGGCGCTGCTACTGTGATTCTGGCGATGGGAGCCGGAAAAGCGGCGGCAAAAGGAATTGACGAGTATTTGTCGGCCAGATAAGACATTGTAGGCCGCGTTTGTTACAGAATGTGACAGAGGAAGACAGCAACAGACAGGGGGACTGAAGAATCGGTCCCCCTTTCATGCACCAAGATCAAAGGAGGAAATAAAGATGAAAGACATAACGATCTCAGAGCAGATCCGCTACATCGGAGCAGATGACCATGATTTAGATTTGTTTGAAAGCCAGTACGTGATTCCCAACGGGGTATCCTATAATTCTTATTTGATTCTCGATCAGAAGACGGCGGTTATGGATACGGTCGATGCGCGTAAAACCGATGAATGGCTGGAGCATTTAAGCCGGGAATTAAACGGACGGGAGCCGGATTATGTGGTCATTTCCCATATGGAGCCCGATCACGCAGCCAGCCTCAAGGTGCTGGCAGAGAAATATCCCGCGATGCAGCTGGTGGGAAATGTCAAGACCTTTCAGATGCTGGGACAGTTTTTTGATCTCGATGTTTCCAGCCGCACCGTTACGGTTCAGGAAGGCGACACCCTGTCTTTGGGCAGCCATACTCTGCAGTTTTTCATGGCGCCGATGGTGCATTGGCCGGAGGTGATGGTGACGTATGAAAGCTCTGAGAAGGTACTGTTTTCAGCGGACGGATTCGGTAAGTTCGGCGCGCTGGATGCCGATGAGGATTGGGCGTGCGAAGCCCGCCGCTATTATTTTAATATCGTCGGCAAATACGGCGCGCAGGTGCAGGCTCTGCTGAAAAAAGCATCTGCACTGGACATTGCGGTGATCTGTCCGCTGCACGGCCCCATTTTAAAGGAGAATCTGGGCTATTATCTGGACAAATACAACACCTGGAGCAGCTATGAGCCGGAGAACAAGGGAATTCTGGTGGCCTATGCGTCGATTCACGGCAACACCAGAAAGGCGGCGCAGAAGCTGGCAAAGATGCTTGAGCAGGCAGGCGCCGAGAAGGTGGCCGTAACGGATCTGAGCCGCGACGACATGGCAGAAGCGATTGAAGATGCGTTTCGTTACGATCGGATGGTGCTGGCCAGCGCGACGTATGATGGCGGTCTGTTCCCCTGCATGGAGGACTTTTTA
>CAMULB010000141.1 GCA_947089585.1 uncultured Lachnospiraceae bacterium
GTTTTTTGTCAGCACTCCACAAGGGAGCAGCCAAGAGCTTCTTTGGCCCGTCTCCGGTCAGACGGTGGATGACAACTTCAGGCGGAAGTCGTTCGATGCATTTGCATAAGAGCACGCAGTATTCATCCAAGGTAGGCAGCAAAAAAGGATCGTCTCGGTAGATCTGGTATAACCTGGTATCGGTTAAGACGTGGAGCAGCTGCAGCTTGATGCCGTCGATGCCCAGAGCAGCCAGGTAGTCAATTGTTTGCAGCATCTGCGCTTCTGTTTCTCCGGGAAGTCCTAAGATTACATGGACGATCAGTGGAATCTTTCGTTCTTTTAGATGGCTTACGGCGTTCTCAAAGCAGGCAAGGGAGAAGCCGCTGCCCAGAAAATTGCGAGTCTTTTCGTGTATGGTCTGTAGGCCAAGCTCGATCCAAAGTGGTTTTTCAGTCTGCTGCAGAACGACTGCATCGAAAGCGGCACCGGTTGGGGAAGCTTTATAATCGAAGCGTTGCTCTTTCAGCTCGGTCAGCAGATCGAGTATCTGTGCAGACAGACAGTCCGGGCGGGTGGCGATGGACAGACCGACAATTTCAGGCGGGGTCAGCGCTTCTGTAAAAATACGGCGCAGATAGGAAATCGGGCCGTAGGTGTTGGTATATGCCTGAAAATAAGCGAGAAATTTGCGGCAGCTGCTTTTGGAGGAGACGCGTGCTTTGGCATCTTCAATCTGCTGGGAAATAGAACGGCTGGCCGGGGCGGCAAAGTCCCCGGACCCGCCGCGGCTGCAGAAGATGCAGCCTTCGCTTCCCAGCGTTCCGTCCCGATTGGGGCAGGTCAGACCGGCGTTGAGTGAGAGCCGGTAGACCTTCTCCCCAAAGCATTCTTTCAGATATGTATCCAGTGCGTAATAGCGCTTATCCCCCCATGCTGTGAGCGGGCCTGTCATTTCTGAATATGGGATTTCACTGCCTG
Organism: uncultured Lachnospiraceae bacterium; assembly: GCA_947089585.1. Taxonomy (GTDB): domain Bacteria; phylum Bacillota; class Clostridia; order Lachnospirales; family Lachnospiraceae; genus 14-2. The sequence continues at coordinate 961 of CAMULB010000141.1, forward strand.
GCTGACTGCCTGTGCGACACGGGGATCAAAGACCTCCGGGATAATGAAATCCTCATTGCGTTCTTCGTCGGATACCAGTGCGGCGATCGCTTCGGCAGCGGCCAGCTTCATCTCTTCGGTAATCTGAGTTGCGCGTCCTTCCAGAGCGCCTTTGAAGATTCCGGGGAATACCACCACGTTGTTGATCTGGTTTGGGAAGTCGCTGCGGCCGGTGCCGACCACCCGTGCGCCCGCTGCTTTGGCTACATCCGGCATAATCTCCGGTACGGGATTGGCCATCGCGAACAGAATCGCATCCTGGTTCATGGATGACACCATCTCGGCGCTTACGATATTAGGCGCGGAGACGCCCACAAAGATATCGGCGCCTTTTAAAGCGTCCGCTAAAGAGCCGCTTTGATTCTCAAGATTTGTCACCTCGGTCATCTTCTGCTGCATCCAGTTCAGATTCGGGTAGTCCTTGCCGATGATTCCCAGGCGATCGCACATCGTCACATGGATGAAGCCGTAGGACAGAAGCAGCTTGGTGATTGCGATTCCGGCAGAGCCGGCGCCGTTTACCACCACGCGGCAGTTTTCTTTCTGCTTGCCGGTAACTTTCAAGGCATTGATGATTCCGGCTAAAACAACAATGGCCGTACCATGCTGGTCGTCATGAAAGACCGGAATCGACAAGGTTTCTTTCAAGCGTGATTCGATCTCGAAGCAGCGCGGAGCAGAGATGTCCTCCAGATTGATGCCGCCAAAGCCCGGCGCCAGCCAGGTTACGGCTTTGATAATCTCTTCGGGATCCTGCGTGTCGAGACAGATGGGAACGGCGTTGATGTCGCCGAATTCCTTGAACAGACAGCACTTGCCCTCCATGACCGGCATCGCTGCCTTGGGACCGATATTGCCAAGACCCAGCACCGCGCTTCCGTCTGATACAACGGCAACGGTGTTGGCCTTCATCGTATAGACATACACGTCCTCAGGGTTCTCGGCGATCTTCTTACAGGGCTCTCCGACGCCGGGGGTATAGGCCAGCGCCAAATCCTCTCTGGTCTTGATGTGGGATTTGGAAATGGTCTCTATTTTACCATTCCATTCTTTGTGCAAAAATAATGCTTTTTCGTTTGTATCCATGCTTTGGCTCCTTTACAGTTTGATACTTCTATGATACCATTTGAAAAATGCGAAATCAAGAAAAATAAGGCTTCCTATTTGAAAAAAAATAGTGTATAATTACATCTATCATAATTTTGTCATTGTCATTTCCGACGAGGTTTCCAGGAAGTAGAGTCAAACATGAACAGAGTATTTGAAATAAATGAAAAAGGAGCAAACAATGAGAGAAAAATATGAAAGTCTGTCCGTTACTGTGCTGCGGGAGGTTGCCAAGGCGAGAGGGCTGCGCCATTTGTCCGGTTTAAAGAAAAGTCAGCTGGTGGAGCTCATGCTGGAGGAGGATGAAAAAGCGGCACGGGAAGGGAAAGAAGCGGCTGGGCAGGAGCAGAAACGGTCAAGTGCGGCTGCGGGTAGTTTCGGAAACCAGGAAGTGCGTATGAGCAATCAGCCGGAGGGCGGCGGGAATCGGGAAAGCCGTATGAGCAGCCAGTCGGAAGGCGGAAACCGGGAGGGCCGTATGAGCAGCCAGCCGGAGGGCGGAAACCGGGAGGGCCGTATGAGCAGCCAGTCGGAAGGTGGGAATCGGGAAAGCCGCATGAGCAGCCAGTCGGAAGGCGGAAACCGGGAGGGCCGTATGAGCAGTCAGCCAGAGATGCGTGGTCATGCTGGGGACGGCGGTTCGGGAGCCGCCCAGAGGATTGTCACCTCGGACGGAATCGAGATTGAGAATCCAGAGCTGGACAGCGGGGTGGAAGCCAACGGGATTCTTGAGGTTATGCCGGATGGATATGGATTTATTCGTTGCGAGAATTATATGCCGGGGGAGCATGACGTCTATGTATCTCCTTCGCAGATTCGGCGGTTTAATTTGAAAACCGGGGATATTGTGCGTGGCAACACCCGAATTAAGACCATGCAGGAGAAATTCAGCGCCTTGCTCTTTATCCGTTCGGTCAACGGCTTCCATCCGCGGGAAGCGCAGCAGCGGCCGAATTTTGAAGATCTGACGCCGATTTTTCCCAATCAGCGTATTCGCTTGGAGACACATCAAAGCGCAACGTCGATGCGGATTATGGATCTGGTGTCTCCGATCGGCAAGGGACAGCGCGGCATGATCGTCTCACAGCCGAAAGCGGGAAAAACGACTTTGCTGAAGGAAGTAGCAAAGGCGATTACCAAAAATAATCCTCAGATGCATTTGATCATTCTTTTGATTGACGAGCGGCCGGAGGAAGTAACCGATATTAAGGAGGCCATTGAAGGAAAGCATGTGGAGGTCATTTATTCCACGTTTGATGAGCTGCCTGAGCATCACAAACGCGTCTCGGAGATGGTGATTGAACGGGCCAGACGTCTGGTCGAGCACAAGAAAGATGTGATGATTTTATTGGACAGCATTACGCGGCTGGCCAGAGCCTACAATTTGATTGTGCCCCCCAGCGGGCGGACGCTGTCCGGCGGTATTGACCCTGCGGCATTGCATATGCCGAAGCGCTTTTTCGGTGCGGCCCGGAACATGCGGGAGGGCGGCAGTCTGACGATTCTTGCGACGGCGCTGGTCGATACCGGCAGCCGTATGGATGATGTCATTTACGAGGAATTTAAGGGAACCGGCAATATGGAATTGATTCTGGACCGGAAGCTGTCTGAAAAACGTGTCTTTCCGGCGATTGATATTACGAAGTCCGGCACCAGAAGAGAGGATCTGCTGCTCGACGGAGAAGAGCGGGAAGCGGTGGATCTCATGCGCCGCGGAATTAACGGCATGAAGACGGAAGAAGCGGTGGAGAATATCATGAATCTGTTTGTGCGGACGCGAAATAATCGGGAGTTCGCCCAAATGGTGAAAAAAACAAGACTTTTTTAAAATAAATGTCTAAAATGCAAAAAAGAACTTGCATATAAATAGTACATATGCTACAATAAGAAAGCTGTTGTAAAGAGACAGTATTGGAAAGAGAATGGAATGAATTGCTGCGGGCGCCAGAGGTGTGAGCGGCAACTCGCATGAGTGATTTAATATAGTATGAAGAGGTGAAAGACATGAGAGAAGGAATCCATCCTGGTTATCATCAGGCAACTGTGACCTGCAACTGTGGGAATACGTTCGTAACAGGCTCCACGAAGGAGGACATCCACGTTGAGATCTGTTCCAAATGCCATCCGTTCTATACCGGACAGCAGAAGGCTGCTCAGGCCCGCGGACGTATTGATAAGTTCAATCGGAAGTATGACATGAATAATCAGTAGAGACAGTTACGAGAGAGCTTGTACAGATAATTTCCGGGCGTGCCGTGTAGGAAGCTATGATGGGATACGTGCTGGAGAGAAGAATAAGAGGATGTTTCCATACTGGACATCCTCTATTTTTGGATTATAAGGATTTATGCGGCTGTGCGCGGTGCAGGTGAAAAACAAAAATTTTACTTAAGTGAACGGGAGCGCAATTGCCCTTCATCAGCACAGGCACGGACAGCAATGATGGATCCGTCCGGGAGGTGGGAAGATGGCGTCATCGGGGATTGGCGGACAGGCCGTAATGGAAGGGGTCATGATGAAGAATCAGGATCGGTATGCGGTGGCAGTCCGCAAGCCGGATCAGACGATTCTTGTAAAACAGGAGGAATTTGTAAGTATCTGTAAGAATGAGGCGCTGCGCAAGCTGCCGGTTTTTCGCGGCGTTATTAATTTTGTTGATTCGCTGGTGTTGGGAATGAAGACGTTGACCTTTTCCGCTTCTTTTTTTGAGGAGGAAGAGGAGCAGGACGAACGTGCAAAGAATAAGGAGCAGGCAGCGATGGGGCTGATGGTATTTGTTTCGATTGTGATGGCGATCGGGATCTTTATGGTGCTTCCCTTTTTGATTTCGCAGTTATTTCAGAAGCTGATTCCCAATCAGACACTGGTGATTTTGCTGGAAGGAATCATTCGCTTGGGCATTTTTATTCTCTATATCGTGCTGATTTCGAGGATGAGGGAGATCAAACGACTGTTTATGTATCACGGTGCGGAGCACAAGTGCATCAATTGCATTGAGCATGGCTTGGAGTTGAATGTGGAAAATGTGCGCAGCAGCTCGAAAGAGCATAAACGCTGCGGAACCAGCTTTCTGTTTTTTGTCATTCTGATCAGTATCGTTGTCACCCTGTTTATCCGGGTGGATTCCGGCGTCCTGCGTCTGCTGCTGCGTCTTTTGCTGATTCCGGTGATTGCCGGTGTTTCTTACGAGATCATTCGTCTGGCCGGAAGGAGTGAGAATCCGCTTGTAAATCTCTTGAGCAAGCCGGGCATGTGGATGCAGCATCTGACGACGAAGGAACCGGAGGACGATATGATCGAGGTAGGAATCGCCTCGGTGGAAGCCGTGTTTGACTGGAGAAGCTATTTGCAGTCGCAGCAAAAATAGAAAGAAGGAAATTGTATGACTTTGGAAGGAGTATTGGCGCATGGCAGACAAGTGCTTGCAGAGGCGGGAATCGAGGACAGCTCGCTGGACGCCTGGTATTTGTTGGAATATGTGGGGAAATTTGACAAAGGCTATTATTACCTCCATGGTCAGGAGGAGTTGGAGGAGGAGAAACATCAGGAATATGAGACGCTGATCCGCAAGCGGGCGGAGCGGATTCCCCTGCAGTATCTGACCGGAATGCAGGAATTTATGGGTTTGCGCTTTAAGGTGAATTCCAATGTACTGATTCCCCGTCAGGATACGGAGCTTCTGGTGGAGACTGCGTTGGGTGTGCTGCGTCCGGGGATGCGGGTGCTCGATCTGTGCACCGGTTCCGGGTGCGTGATGATCAGCCTGATGCATTTTGCCAGAGAGATTATTGGCGTGGGAAGTGATATTTCCAAGCAGGCGTTGATTGTGGCAAAGGAGAATGCCAAGGCGAACGAGGCAGAGGTGGAGTGGATTCGCAGTGATCTTTTTTCTAATTTGAGCGGATGCTTTGATGTGATTGTATCCAATCCGCCCTATATTCCCACGCAGGTCATTGACACGCTGATGCCGGAGGTTCGTGATTTTGAACCGCGGCGGATTGTATTTTTATGCAGCGATTGTTGCCGAGAGTGTTTCCTATCTTAAGACCGGAGGTTCGTTGATTCTGGAGATCGGTTATGATCAGGGAGAGGCTGTCTCGTCTTTGATGAAGCAGGCAGGATATGAACAGGTGCGGGTGATTCGTGATCTGGGCGGCAACAATCGTGTGGTATGCGGAAGAAAGGAGTAGACGATGTTTGATCGGTTGGAGGATATATTAATCCGCTTTGAAGAGCTGTTGAGTGAGCTGGGAGAGCCGGGAGTGGCCAATGACCAGGCTCGTTTTCGTAAGCTGATGAAGGAGCAGAGTGATCTGGCTCCGATCGTCGAGGCGTATCAGGAGTATAAGAAATGTAAGCAGAATATTGAGGACAGCCTGACCATGCTGGAGGAAGAAAGCGACGAGGAATTAAAGGAACTGGCGAAGGAAGAGCTGAACGATTCCAAGGCCAAGGTCGAGGGGCTGGAGAATCAGCTGAAAATTCTTCTTCTGCCGAAGGATCCCAACGATGATAAAAATGTTATTGTCGAAATTCGTGCCGGTGCCGGCGGAGACGAGGCCGCGCTGTTTGCAGCAGAGATCTATCGCATGTATGTGCATTTTGCCGAGAGCCGCCGTTGGAAGGTGGAGCTGGTGGAGTGCGAGGAGATCGGCATTGGCGGGATGAAGAATGTTACCTTTATCATTGACGGACAGGGCGCCTATTCGGTGATGAAGTATGAATCCGGCGTACACCGTGTACAGCGTGTGCCTGAGACAGAGTCCGGCGGGCGGATTCACACATCGACGATCACGGTAGCTGTGATGCCGGAGGCCGAAGAGGTGGATGTTCAGATTGACGAGAAGGAGATCCGCATTGATGTGATGCGTGCATCTGGAAATGGCGGACAGTGCGTCAATACGACGGACTCTGCCGTGCGACTGACGCATTACCCCACCGGAATTGTCATCTACAGTCAGACGGAAAAGTCTCAGCTGCAGAATAAGGAGAAGGCTTTTGCTCTGCTTCGCGCGAAGCTCTACGATTTGGAATGCCAGAAGCAGCACGATGCCGAGGCCGAAGCCAGAAGAAGTCAGATCGGAACCGGCGATCGCTCGGAGAAGATTCGTACCTACAACTTCCCGCAGGGCCGGGTGACAGACCATCGGATTGGCCTGACCTTGTATAAGCTCGATAAGGTGATCAACGGGGAGATTCAGGAGATTGTGGATGCCTGTATTGCAGCCGATCAGGCGGCAAAGCTGGCGAATATGGGGGAAAGCGCCTGAGAGTTGTGTTTGGGCGGTGGTTTTGGAAAAGTCAGCATAGATGAGAATCGAATAAAAATGGAAAAAGACGGTCACAGGCAGCTTCTCTGACTGTCTTTTTTGTTTTCTGGGCTTTATGGACGCACTGTACACCTCTATTTGGGCGGTATGGATGTATGTATAGCCTCTGACGGAAAAAGCGGTGGTTCTTTTTGGTTGCGGTGGTATTGGGCTGTGTGATATACTTATGACAATATAAAAAATTGTATATAAACATATATGATGGTGCAAATAAAACCCAATACAAAAAGTAAAATAGAAGACGAATATTTAAAATTTATATTTGAGAGTCCTGAGACGAATGCTGATGAAGCGTTATATGAATATTTGAAGGATAATATTTGGATTCAACATTTTAAATTGGCATATAAAGAGCATTTAAAAAATAAAGAAAATTGGATTGATTTTGAGAGTGAAATTTCACAGGTAATTCAGAATGTGGATGAATTATACCATGCGTATATGGAGAAAGATGGAAATTTTTATGAAGCAAAGATAAAGCGTTGTAAGGAAAAATTGCCAGGAAGTTTTTTGAATTATCTGCCACATGAACAGGGAATTGGAAATCTTATTTCGATTATGATGAAAGATTTAAACAGGTTGATTGGGGCTTTAGAGATCTATATTTTTGATTACATAGACAACTGGAGAAGGATTGAATATTATAATCCTGATATAGACGCAATCCATCCAGATGCAATTCTTTCTTTAAATTAACCTGTTGTGCTAGTTGATTATAGATGTAGAAAAACTTCAACAACAT
>CAMULB010000142.1 GCA_947089585.1 uncultured Lachnospiraceae bacterium
CATAATCAGACACGTTCCTGCATTCTCCTTTCCTGCTTGTGTGCGGAAGCAATCAAGCATCTCCGCCCCACTTTCCCTTGTCTGCTGCAACGCTTTCGCTGGATACAGCAGCGTTTTTGATTACTTTTATCTTACCATCTGTTTTTTTCTATTCCTATGGTAAAATTTTCTCATTCCGGGTAAATTCCTCTTCTCTGTCTTGTAATTTTTTTCACTTTCGCTATAATAAAACTAAGATGTTTTGTGCAGATATAATAAGAAAAAATGCTGCCTGCGGCAGCAAAAATCAGGAGTTGCAAATATGAAGTTACTGATTGTAGACGACGAAGATTTGACCAGAAACGGCCTGGTGCAAAGTATTGACTGGGCATCCCTTGGAATCACCCAGGTTTTACAGGCAGACGACGGTGCAAACGGTCTTGCCGCTGCCCGTAAGACGCCGCCCGATCTCGTGCTCACCGACGTGCGTATGCCCCGGATGAGCGGCATCGAAATGTCCGAACAAATTCAACGGCAAAATCCAGACTGTCCGATTATTTTTATGAGCGGCTATTCGGACAAAGATTATCTCAAGGCTGCAATTCGCTTAAAAGCCGTGCGCTATGTAGAAAAGCCAATCGATGCGGAGGAAATCATGGAAGCGGTGCGGGAAGCCGTCTGCTCCGTGGCGGAACGGCGGCGCCAATCACAGAATTATGAATTGTTTCAGAAGGAAGCGGCCTCCCGGCTGGCCTTGGATATGACCAGGGCCGGCTGCCTTGTGAACCCAAAACAGCAGGAAGCGCTTTCGTCCCTTTCCATCCACAGCAGCACCTGCTTTTGCACGCTGATTCTCAAATTTAATCGACATCTGGCTGATTTTATCGAAACAGATCTGGCCGCCCTGCTCAAGCAGCTTGAACAGCTTTCGTCCAAATATGACTTATGCCAACTTTCTACCTTAAAAAATGAAGAATTCCTCATTTTACATCTGTATGGCCCACAGCGGCCTTCCGACTATCTGCTACAGCGGCTCTGCAACGGCATCCGAACGCTGCTTGCACCTTACCGACAGTTTTATATTGTGGTCGGAAAAACCGTAACCGGGCCCGGTCGCGTCTACCTCTCTTATCGCTCCGCCGCGGTCCTGCTGCAAAACGCTTTCTTCTGCCCCTATGGCAGTATCCTCTTCTGTTCCGCGGATGAGCCGCGCAAAAAGACGCCGGATCTCAATGGCTTAACGGAACAATTTCAATCACTGCTGCTGAAAAAGGATGCCGCCGGCGCCTGCAGGCTGGCCGGAGAATTATTTCAGACACTGCTGTACTGCCGCGATCTGCTGGCCAATCAGGCCAAAGACATTTACTATAAGCTGCTGCTGCACATCCATACCGCCCTGTATCAGCTCAAGCTCTCCGCTGCGCCTCATCTTGCGGAGCAGGAAAGCCCGATGGAGCTGGTAACAAAATGCAATAATCTAGAAGAGCTCTCTCAGTTGCTTCTGGAACGACTTGGCTCCTTTGCACAGCTATTGGATCGCTCTCCCTCAGAAAATTCGACCATTTTTTTGATCCGCGATTATATCGGACAACATTTCGGTGACGATCAGCTCTCGATCAAGGCCATCAGCGAGCATGTTCATCTGTCCACCTCCTATATCTGCACACTGTTTAAAACAGAAACCGGACAGACCCTGAACCAGTATATCACGGAATACCGTATCGAGCGAGCAAAGCTTCTTCTGGCCGACCCGCGTAACAAAATTGCGGATATCTCTGCCCGCGTCGGCTATTCCGACGGTAATTATTTCAGTAAGAGCTTCCGGAAGGCAGTCGGCCTAAGTCCCTCGGAATACCGGGAAAAGGAGTTGTCATGAAACATATGCTGCAAAAACTGCACCACTATTATTTTCATCATATGAGGCTGAAATCCAAATTCATGCTCTCCCATCTGCTTTTGGCCCTGGCCCCGACTCTGGCCCTGGCCATCCTCTCCTACCAGCAGCTGTTCCATATCATCACCAACAATACGCTGCAGTCGCTGCACGCGATCTCCGAACAGACAGCCGCCACGGTCGAGGCGCAGATCTCCCATATGGAGACATCCCTCTCCTCCCTGGAATCGCAGGACACATTTTGGTCTTTTTTGCGCAGCCGCACTCCTTCCGCTTACGGAAAATCAGCCCGTCTTAGAGAAGAATTGATCGCCTTTACAGACTCAGTCGGCTATTTGGAGGAGGATGATCTCGTCTCAGCCGTGCGCGTTTATCTCGACGAAGAGCATTACCAGGCCGCCCGTTCAGTCAGTCAGAGCGAGCTTTACGCGCCGATGCTTAAAGCCCAGGGCACCTACTGGCATGGCATCTTTTCCAGTACAGACAAAAATACCTTGTTTTGCCCCAGCATCTATCTCTCACCCAGTGAGATGAAACAATACGGCGAACTGGCCATCATTCACAAGATTTCTTATGACAATGAGGAGAGCGCCGCATATTTGGCGCTCTATTTCCCTCAGCAGGTTCTGGATTCTATTCTACTCAAGGACAGTCCGTTTACCAACAGCGTGATCTACATTATGAACGAACGCGATTCGATCGTCTCCACCTCCAACCGCACCTTGTCCGGTCTCTATCATCTGCCCTACGAAAAGGTTCCGTCCGCCATTTCCTCCATCCATCGCTTTGATTCGCTGACCATTATGGGTGAAAAGGTCTACATGGGCTACAAGCGGATCGCCGGCACCGACTGGTACATGATCTCCGCTATCCCGGCCGGCAACGTATTTGAGGAGGGAAAGACGCTGCTGTTTCAATTTATCGCGCTCTATGGCATTGTTCTGATCGCTGGCTGCGTAATCGCCCTCTCCTTGAGCAATTCGATCATCCGGCGCATTTCTTCAATTGTGGAACAGATGAAAAAAGTGCGCAGCGGCCCGCCGGTCCATCTAAATACCGAGGACGGTCAGGACGAAATCGGAAATCTGGTCGAAACCTACAACTATATGACCGACGAGATCAACCACCTGATGGCTCAGCAGCTTTTGGCCGCCAACGATCTTAGGATTTCGGAATTCAAAGCGCTCCAGTCCCAGATCAACCCGCATTTTCTCTATAACACATTGGATATGATCGGCTGGATGGCCAAGGCCGGCAAAGGCCAAGAGGTCTCAAAAGCCGTGCAGATGCTGTCCCGCTTCTATAAGCTGACGTTAAATAAAGGAAATATCACCGTCGCCGTGCAGGAGGAATTAGAGCACGTCTCTTTGTATGTGCAGCTGCAAAATATGCGCTACAACCACAAAATTCACTTTTTTATTGATGTACCGGAGGAAATGACGGATTATGAGATACCCAAGCTTGTCTTTCAGCCGATCGTCGAGAATGCGATCCAACATGGGATTTTTGAGAAAGAGTCAAAGGAGGGGACCATTGTCATCATGGGCTGGCAGGAAGGCGAAACGCTGATTTTCGTCGTCTCAGACGACGGCGTAGGCATTCCCGAAGAAAAAATCACCCATCTGTTAGACGGCTCAGGGCAAAGCGATTCTAAAGGCAGCAACATCGGCATCTACAACACGCACCGCCGTCTGCAGCTTTATTATGATACCCAGTTCGGATTATCGTACCGCAGCACATCTGGGAAAGAGACTGAGGTGGAGATCCGCATTCCGGCCAGAAAATTTGACGGGCCGCAGCGGTGAAGCTCCTGCCCGCATGCCTCCCCGGCTCTCCTGCAAAGAATATGTTTTTTCTTTCAGGAGAGCCGGGGAGGCATATATCATTGATATGAAGATAAAAATGATATACGATGGGAAGGACGTAGATATGATGAATACCATTGCAAGAGCAGACTAAGGCTTCGCCATGAAGCAGTCAGGACTCCTTTTCTGCCACCGCGCTCACACACTAATCCAAATGAAACACCTGCTGCAAGTCTACGCTCACCGGGCTGTTGTCCGCATTCGTCTCCATAATATCGGCCATAAAATCCCACCACTTGCGATTAATCGCCGTATCTGCCCCTTTGCTCCAGAGTGCTTCATTCTCAATCTCAATATAGCCAAACAGCGTCAGCGTCTCGCGGTCAAGAAAAATCGTGTAATTCTTCCCGCCGTGCTGATGAATCATCTCAGCCATCTCCGGCCAAAGCTGATTGTGACGCTTCTCGTATTCTGTCTCCATCCCCGGATACAGCTTCATTTTAAAGCCCTTTATCATTCTATTGCCTCCTTCTTCGCCGCAGCTGCAAAACATTTCCCACAGCCGTGCTCATTGTGTCGACGCTCTGCGCCCTGTTCAAGGATATATTCACAGATTCTCAATCTGCCAGTCAATCGGCTCTAAGCCGTTGGACACAAGAAATTCATTGGCCTGACTGAAATGCTTACAGCCGAAAAATCCTCGTCTTGCGGAGAGCGGGCTTGGATGCGGCGCCTTCAAAATCAAATGTTTGGGGTTCGTCAGCATCGGAATCTTCGTCTGCGCCGGCCGGCCCCAGAGCAGATAAACAATCGGGCTCTCCTGGGCGTTGACCGCATGAATGATGGCATCGGTAAATTTCTCCCAGCCCTTGCCCTGATGGGAATTGGCCTGGTGCGCCCGCACGGTCAGCACGGTATTGAGCATTAAAACTCCCTGCTCAGCCCACTTTACCAAATAACCGTTGTTGGGTATGTAGCAGCCCAGATCTTCATGCAGCTCCTTGTAAATATTCTCCAGTGAAGGCGGAACCGCCACATTAGGCTTGACGGAAAAGCACAGTCCGTGCGCCTGTCCGTCGTTGTGGTAAGGATCCTGCCCCAAAATCAGCACCTTTACCTTCGAGAGGGGCGTCAGATGAAGCGCATTAAAGATATCATCGGCCGGCGGAAAAATCTTCTTCGTATTGTACTCCTCCCGCACAAACTGATACAGCTCCTTATAATAAGGCTTTTTAAACTCCTCGCCCACCGCGGGCAGCCAGTCATTTTCGATCATTGCCATTTTTGCATTCCTTCTTTCGTTATCTCCGCACGGAAACACCCCGATTGGCTAAATAATCCTTCAGTTCCCGAATCTCCAGTTCCTTATAGTGAAACAAAGAAGCCGCCAGCACCGCATCGGCCCCGCCCGTTGTCAGTGCATCGTAAAAATGCTCTTTTCCCCCGGCCCCGCCGGATGCAATCACCGGAATGGAGACTGCATCGGCAATGGTGCGCGTCAGCTTTAAATCATACCCGGCCTTGGTTCCATCACAGTCCATACTGGTCAAAAGAATCTCTCCCGCACCCAGTGCATTGGCCCGCAGCGCCCATTCTACCGCATCAATGCCGGTGTCAGTTCGCCCGCCGTTGCGGTATACGTTCCAGCCGCCGTCCGGCCTTTGTTTGGCATCTATGGCTACGACGACGCATTGACTGCCGAATTTCTCCGCCGCCTCCGCGATTAGCTCTGGCCGCATAAGCGCTGCGGAATTCACAGAAATCTTATCCGCTCCTTCGCGCAGCAGAGCCTTGAAATCCTCCACCGTGCGGATACCGCCGCCGACCGTAAAGGGAATGAATACCTGCTCGGCCACGCGGCGCACCAGCTCCACCACCGTACTGCGCTGATCCGAAGAAGCCGTAATATCCAAAAACACCAGCTCATCGGCCCCGGCCGCATCGTAGGCCGCACCGATCTGCACCGGGTCGCCGGCATCCTTGAGATTGACAAAATTCACACCCTTGACTACACGGCCTGCATGAACGTCAAGACAAGGAATCACCCGTTTTGTAAACATACTCATGCACCTCCCAGCGCAGCGAAGTTCTTGAGGATCATAAGCCCCGTCTCGCTGCTTTTCTCTGGATGAAACTGACAGGCAAACAGATTTCCCTGCTCCACAGAGGCATGGATGGGAACACCGTACTCCGTCACCGCCGTTACAATCGCCTCTTCTCTCGCCTTGAGATAGTAAGAATGGACAAAATAGACATAGGGCTCGGCCGCAATCCCCTGAAAAAGCCTGCCCGTCCTGGGAAGCGCCAAGGAATTCCAGCCGATATGGGGAATCTTAAGCCCCGGCTTAGACGGAATCCTTCGGATCTCGCCCGGCAAAAGGGAAAGACCTTCCACACCGGAATTCTCCTCACTGCCCTCAAACAGCAGCTGCAGACCCAAGCAAATGCCAAGAAACGGCGTCTGCCGCTGCACGAGCTCCTCAATCACCGGAATCAGATCGTATCGCTTCAGCTGATCCATCGCTACGCCAAAAGCTCCCACGCCGGGCAGAATCACATGGTCGGCCGCCAAAAGCTCTTTCGGCTTCCTGGTGACAATGCTTTCCTGCCCGATGTGCAAAAGCGCCTTCTGCACGCTTTTTAAATTGCCTGCATCATAATCTATGATCGCAATCATGGCTCTTCCTCCACGCCTGCACGGCTCAGCAGCTGATACACCATCCACGTATAGGCCTGACGATCCTCCAAAGCGTAAGCCTCTCGCGCCTCCTCGACCGACACGTCAAATACCTCCTCCAGGCCGGCTGCGGCAAGCGCCAAAAGCGCTTCATATTCCTCTTCTGCATTCACCGCTTTGGCCTCCGGCTGATACTTGTCATATTTTCCTACGACGCTAATCAGAGCATCCAATGCTTCCGGGTAAGCCTCCTGTACCATATAGCCGTCAAAGGTATTCAGCTCCTGCTGCAAATATGCGGTCAAACGAATCTTATCATAAAACTTCTCATCGGATTCTTTGATCTTAAGTCCGCGCAGACATTGGTATGCTGCGACATAGTCTCCTTTTTTATACGCTGCTTCGGCCTGACTAAATCCCATGCTGTAGCCTGCCAGATTACTGCCTAAAAATACCAGTACCAGCACGGAAACGGTCATCAAAACGATCAGAATCACCGGAACCTTCGGCAGCGGCTTCGTCTTAACCTTCGGCTCCTTTACCTTTGGCTCCTTGGGCTTCTTCTCCTTCTTCGGCCTCTTCTCCTTGGGCTTCTTCTCCTTCTTCGGCTTCTTCTCCTTGGGCTTTTTCTCTTTCTTTTCCTTTGTCTTCTTTGCCATCTTGCCTGACTGCTCCAATTCCTTCAAAATCTCTATATTCTCATCGGAAATATTCTCGATTGCACCGGATTCCGGGATCACAACCCGCTCTTCTTCATCCTCACCAAACAAAAGCTTGGAAAATCGGTGGCCAAATCCGCCTGCCTTCTTCTCTTTTGGCTTCTTCTCTTTCTTTTCCTTTTTCTTCTTCTCTCTTTTCTTCTTTTTCTTTCCTTTCGTCTCCTGCTCTTCTGCCGGCTCTGGCTGCGCAGGCTCCTTCGGCTGTTCTGCGCCCTGCGGATCCATCAACAGCTGCTCCTCGTCGTGGGCTTTCAGCATATTGCCAATATCTTCCAAATCCTCATCCGAGGTCAGGCCCGACAAGATGTCCAGAAGCTCTGCATCGCTCACATCGTCGATGTCGTCCAACGTCACTTCCTCTGCATCGCCGCCTGCCTGCCGCTCCTCTAAGGACATCAAATTGTCGCTCATATCAAAATTCTCTCCCATTCCAAAATCCGTATCGAAAGACTTCTTTTGTTCCCCGCCAAGCAGATCGTCCTTTGAACTGCCTCCCACAGCCGCCATCAGCATGGAATCCAGATCCTCCTGATTCATGGTATCCACCATCATCTCACCGGAATCTGCTTTCGCCTCCGTCTCTCCCTTTGCAGGAGTAAGCTGCATGGTATCAACATCAAAATCATCCGCCCCATCCAGCACATCCAACGAATTGAGAGAATCGAACGCATCCAGCGGATTTTGAGAATCCAAACCATCCAGGCTATCCCAGGACTTCGCGGCATTCAGCCCATTGAAAGCTTCCAGAGAATCGAACGACTCCAGAGAATCCAATGCGTCTGTGTGCGCCTGAGGCTCCTGCTGCGGCTGAAACGCTTCCAAATCTCCCGGATCACGCTCCAGCTCTTTTTCAAACTGCTTTAAAAAATCTTCATCATTCAGACTCTGGATATCTTCGTCATATTCTGTCAGGAACTCATCCTCCGGTCCCTGATTCAAAATCTCTTTTGCCTCACTGTCCGTGA
Source organism: uncultured Lachnospiraceae bacterium (assembly GCA_947089585.1). GTDB lineage: Bacteria > Bacillota > Clostridia > Lachnospirales > Lachnospiraceae > 14-2. The sequence goes on from CAMULB010000142.1 coordinate 8,040, forward strand.
CCGACCGCAGCAAGCTGTCCAGATAGTCTTCCCTATTGCTCAAATACTCCACCTCCGATGGATTTTTCGTTAATTATGCAATGCAGTACTAGTGTATCACATTCATCAGAAATACTCAATCTCCAAATCACCTTTT
>CAMULB010000143.1 GCA_947089585.1 uncultured Lachnospiraceae bacterium
AGGAGCTGGAGAACCCGTATACTTTCCTGATTCCGGACAGAAGCTTGCGCAAAATGTGGTATGCCACGAAAATGGAGCACATCCGCGCAGTGATTGACGGAATTTTGATGACGATTCCGGGCGCCATTGTGCTGGGCCTCACGCCGTTGCAGATCGTTTTGATTGTCCTGTTGTATATCTGCCTGATGGCTAATAAGCTCTACTATTTTATGCTGGCCGATCTCTTGGTTGGCAAGGTGCTGGGAAGTGTGGGCCGCAGCATGGTGAAGCTGTTTTTTCAGGGGCTGGCGATTGGCATCGGCATCACAGCCGCTGTTGTCGGCGGAATGCTCCTTGGTGTAGAGGCCGGTTTTTTCATCATGATTCTTGTTATGCTGGCGCTGACCTTAGCCGGTGCGCTGATTGCCGCCATGTCCTTTGAAAAAATGGAAGTGATGGAATAAAGGGAATTGACTATTTCGGCAAAATGTGCTTAAATGTGAGTTGAGAATGTTAAATACATAACAATAGTTTAGCATCGTATCAAGTTGAAGGTTGAAAGGAGATTTCACATGATCTACACGAAGGAAATTGAAAACATGTGTCCGGTTGCCAAGGGCGCAAAGCATGAACCTGCACCGATTCCCGAAGAGGGAAAGTGGGTTCATTCCAAAGAGATTCAGGATATTTCCGGTTTTACCCACGGCATTGGCTGGTGTGCACCGCAGCAGGGCGCCTGCAAGCTGTCCCTGAACGTAAAGAACGGCGTGATCGAAGAGGCTTTAGTGGAGACGATCGGATGTTCCGGCATGACCCATTCCGCCGCTATGGCAGCGGAGATTCTGCAGGGCAAGACCATCTTGGAGGCTTTGAACACGGACCTGGTATGTGATGCTATCAACACGGCTATGAGAGAGCTGTTTTTGCAGATTGTCTATGGACGTACTCAGAGCGCATTTTCCGACGACGGACTTGCAGTCGGCGCCGGCTTAGAGGATTTGGGCAAAGGACTCCGTTCTCAGGTTGGAACCATGTACGCCACCAAGGAAAAGGGCGTGCGTTATCTGGAGATGGCGGAAGGCTATGTCACCGGGATCGCTCTGGATGCGGATAATGAAGTCATCGGGTATCAGTTTGTTTCCCTGGGAAAAATGACGGACTTCATCAAAAAAGGCGATGATCCCAACACTGCATGGGAGAAAGCAAAGGGCCAGTACGGCCGCGTTGCAGACGCAGTAAAGATCATCGACCCACGTCAGGAATAAGGAAAGGAGATTGGACAAATGGCTTTATTTGAATCATATGAAAGAAGAATTGACCAGATCAATGCTGTGCTGAACAATTATGGAATTGCATCCGTTGAGGAGGCGGCACAGATTACAAAGGATGCCGGGCTTGACGTGTATGAGCAGGTGAAGAAGATTCAGCCGATCTGCTTTGAGAATGCCTGCTGGGCATATACTGTTGGCGCTGCCATCGCCATCAAGAAGGGGTGCAAGCGCGCGGCCGATGCGGCTGCAGCGATCGGCGAGGGACTGCAGGCATTCTGTATTCCCGGTTCTGTAGCAGATCACAGAAAGGTAGGCCTGGGACACGGCAATCTTGGAAAGATGCTGTTAGAGGAGGAGACGGAGTGCTTCTGCTTCCTCGCCGGCCATGAATCCTTTGCCGCAGCAGAGGGTGCGATCGGCATTGCCGAGAAGGCCAATAAAGTGCGCCAGAAGCCGCTGCGTGTCATCTTAAACGGTTTGGGCAAGGATGCAGCCCAGATCATTTCCAGAATCAACGGCTTCACCTTTGTAGAGACAAAGTATGACTATAAGGAAGCAAAGCTCAATGTTGTATATGAGAAGCCCTATTCTGAGGGTCTGCGGGCAACCGTAAAATGCTATGGCGCAGACGACGTGCAGGAAGGCGTTGCCATTATGCATCATGAGAACGTTGGCGTTTCGATCACTGGCAATTCCACCAACCCCACACGTTTCCAGCATCCGGTAGCAGGTACTTATAAGAAGGAATGCATCGAGCAGGGCAAGCAGTATTTCTCCGTAGCCAGCGGCGGCGGTACGGGACGTACTCTGCATCCCGACAACATGGCGGCAGGCCCCGCTTCCTATGGTATGACGGATACGATGGGCCGCATGCATTCAGACGCTCAGTTTGCAGGCTCCTCCTCTGTTCCGGCGCATGTGGAGATGATGGGCTTAATCGGTATGGGCAATAACCCGATGGTCGGCGCTACGGTTGCGGTTGCAGTTTCGATCGAAGAAGCGGCTAAGGCTGGGAAGTTCTAAAGAATCGTGTATTTTCAAGGGTTTCCGTTGCTGTGGATTGTCAGCGGAAGCCCTTAATTTTGCCACGTAGCACACGAAATTCAATAAATCTTCGGTTATTTTCTTTGCTATATCAGTTTTATTGATCCGCATCGCCGCATTTCTTTGACGATGACATGTCCATGATAAAGCTGTATATACTTTCGATCGTATCAAAGCTTTCCATATCGTGTGTCATTCTTGTGATATTACAGAGATATTCCCCGGTTTTCTTTTCGTTCTCGGCCTGTTTCAGCTTTGATCTTGCTTCTTTTGCTTTTCTGTTCTCACATTCTGCCCAGATTGCATGTATTAGTTTTGCGATTCTGTTCGTCGTAAGATAAAAGCAAGCTTCTGGCGGCAGATAGGACATCATGCATATAGAAATATTTTGCTCTGTATCCAACAGGCAGATCATAGATGAGCCTTGCATCTGCATTTCATGAGCATGCGTATTTTTCCTTAGATGATGTGATGGCGATAACTGGGAAGAATTTTTACAGAGGATAGAGTAATGCAGACAGGAATTGAAAGAAAATGAATACAGGAAGGTCACTGTAGGAATCGGAAGCCACTTACGAAAAGAGAAATGTGAGTAATAACAACATTCATAGAAACTAAAGAAACAGGCTCTTGAGGAGTAGATCCTGAGAGCCTGTTTGAGCCTTAAGACTTATCTCATAGTATATTTTTGCTGATTTGCTCCATTTTTACCTGACGGTTCAATATCAGGGCGTTCGGTTTTTACATAGTTTAAAAATAATGTACCGAGAAGGATGCGCTCATTTCTGGGAAAACGATTCCATCGAATCCCCTGAAAAAGGTCTTTCACAATGAAGGTTTCGCCAGGCTGAAGCTTTTCAAGCTCTTTCATTGCCTCGGTTAATAGCTCGTTTGCTGTTATTTGTTCCATTTGAACATCTCCTGCTAGAAAAAATTTACGAATTTATCACCAATTTTGTTTCTGCTCGGTGGAGGAAGCTTTTGCTTACGTCTGGCGGAACCAATCCCACCACGCACCTCCTCTGGTTTAAAAGGGGGAGTATTGCGCATACCAGCATTTACAAATTCAGTAGATGAAATTGGATGTACCGTTGCACTTGTGTAATAATCAATCACAAATCTTTCTGCACCCATAGTGAAAATCTCCTTTCATAAAGTAATGGCATATGCATAAATATAAATACTCAATATAAATATTTGAGTATGCATATGTATATTCATATAGCATATTATATAACATCATGGAATCAATTGCAAGTGTATTTGAAAATTTTTTGATTTTTATTTTTTCTTCACGGCAAGTTATGTCCGATATACGTTAAAAGAGCAGATTCGGAAGTGTTTTTCCAGTAAATGCGCCATGTTCAGGTCGACTGTATTACAAAGTAGCGAATGTTATCTCAAAAAGTACTTGTTCAAACGCTGATCTGAAACCAACGAAGCCATACGATCTGTGGTAAATATGGGAGTGGTGATCGGTGAGACTGCAAATCCGCTTTCAGAAAAAATGTTCTTGATCATTTCGTCGTTATTTTTGCTCCATACGCAACGGAGCGATATTGCGTATGGAGGGCGGAACAAACACGACGCTGCAAGCTTCAGCCACAAAACAAAGGGACCGCCAAACCAACGGTTGAATCTGTGCCATTCAACTGCCGGTTTGTGTAAAAAACATAGGATTCAGTATATCATTTAAGCAAAAAGGAGAAAGTATCATGAATCAAACAGAAATTGGAGCATTTATTGCCAAATGTCGCAAAGACAAAAAACTAACGCAAGCGCAGTTGGCAGAAAGGCTGAATATTACGGATCGGGCGGTATCCAAATGGGAAACGGGGAAAAGTATGCCGGATTCATCCATCATGTTGGAGCTTTGTGAGATACTGGGAATCACAGTGAACGAGCTGCTAAGCGGGGAGGAGATTGAGATGGAATGTTTTGAAAAAAAGGCGGACGAAAACCTGATTGTCTTGAAACGGAAAGATGAAAATAACATGGCGGTCAATGTGATTCTATCCATTCTTTTCTCGGTAACGTGTTTCGTTGGAATTATGGTATGCCTCATTTGCAATCTTGCAATATCGGGCCGTTTCTCCTGGTCATTGATTCCGGTCAGCTCGATTGTTTTTGCATGGGTGATCTCGATTCCAAGTATCATACTGGGAAAGAGAGGCATCAACGTGAGCTTCCTGTCATTCAGCGTCTTTTTGATTCCCTATTTATATTTGCTGAGTAGCTTAATAAACGTAAAAGAGGTTTTTTCAATCGGCGTAGGAATCGCAGTGGCTTCCATTATGTTCCTGTGGATCATAGCTGCAGTTTTTTATCGTGTTGGAAAAACAAGAAAATGCATTGCGTTCGGAATTGTTTTTTTGCTGGCCATTCCATTTTTATTTATCTTGAATGTGATACTATCGAAACAGATCGCGGAGCCTGTGTTTGATGTATGGGATATGTTATCTGTGCTTAGCCTGCTGGTCTTGGCGTTTAGTTCCTTTCTGCTTGATTACGCTAAGAAAAAGAATCTGATCAAATGAGTCGTCAAAGCTCGGCGTCATTTGGGCCGTCGAAGAGGTTCCTTGCTGTGAACACCATCGGTGTGAACGATAACCTGAGGGAATAAAAAATCAGAAAGCTGTGCCTCAGGGGATTGTCGTGTACTCCAAAATGTGATATACTCTAACTAAGCAAGAACCATGTTGGAATATTTTTTACAAATGTGGAAAAATATGCCGAAACCGCATCAGAGGGGATGCGATGCTTATGACAGATAAATTGAAGGAGGAATGACAGATGGAAGAAAGAAGACGCTGCAAACGACTCGCATTGGATGTATCGCTGGAATTGGAGCGGTTGGATAAAGGCGGCATTACCACTTTGAAATATGTCCATGTTGAGGTTTCAGATTTGTCCAAGACGGGAATCGGCTTCCATTGCAATCAGGATCTGGAGGTAGGCACCTTCTATAACGCAAAGCTGCAGATCTGGACGAAAGAAGTGATTGACACGATTTTGAAGATTGTGCGGAAGAATGCGGGTGAGGATGAGATACAATATGGCGCTGCCTTTGTTGGGATGACGGACACAGACGCATTAAAGATTGAAATTTACCAGATGTTCGATGATGCCAAACACGATGAAGAGGAAGCTTCACAGAATGAGGAAGCATAGGCAAAAGAAGCTGGATGATGCCAAGCATGGGGAAGAGGAAGCTTTACAGCATGAGGAAGCATAGACAGAAGAAGAGCGATCAAAGAATGAACAAAAGAGGCTGCAGAAGCAGCCTCTTTTTAAAACCATAAGATGCGTACACATATCGGGACCTTTTATGACTTATGATCCTTAATCCCGCCGATACACGGTATAATGATGCTTTTGCAGCAGCAGCGCCGCCTGCTCCATGTCCTCATTGCGATAGAATTCAATGCGCAAAACGCCTTCTTCAAATTCCCGGTTGTGAATGATCCCGATGTTCTTGATGCTGATCGCATTGGTGGCGAGGATCGTGGCAATCGTGGCGATTCCGCCCGCCTCGTCAATTAAATCGCAGTAAATCTCATAGATTCGGGACAGCGGCCCGGTTTTTTTGATCGGAAGAGAATCGCGATAATCCTTGGCTTCGCGGAAGAATGTAAGCAGCGATTCGCGGTCGCCAGCGGCAATCATCTCTTTCGTCTGTGTCAAAAATTCCAGAAAATGATCGAGCAGAAGCAGAAGCTGCGCACGGTTTGTGCTGCAAATTTCCTGCCACATCACAGGGGAGGAGGAAGCAATTCGCGTGATATCCTTGAAACCGCCGGCGGCAATGGCCTTCATGGATTCATGCGCATCATCTGAATTTTTGACCAGGTGTACGAGGCTTGAGGCCAAAATATGCGGCAGGTGGCTGACCGCTGCGGTAGAAAAATCATGCTGCTGTGGGGCCATCGGAAATGGAATGCAGCCTAAGGAAGCAATAAAATCCTTGTATTCTGCAGCTGTCTCGCGCTTCACCGCCTGATCATACGTGATCAGAAAATAGGCGTTTTCCAGCAGGTAGGCGGTGGCATGCGCATAGCCGCTCATCTCGGAGCCGGCCATGGGATGCCCGCCGATGAACCAGGGGGAGAGCTTTCGTGCGGCGATCTCCCGATGGATGGCGGATTTGACGCTCCCGGTGTCAGAGAGGATACAGCCGTCGTGCAGCCAGGGCGCAATCTGATCCAGGTACTGCTGATTTTTTTCTACCGGCGCACATAGAAAAATATAGCGGCAGTGAGAAAAGCGCTCTGTGAGTGCGGTTGTCCCCTGATGAATTATTCCTTCCGCAAGCGCCTGCGCCAGACTTTCCTCATTGGGATCGCACGCCAGAAGGCGGATGGAAGGATGGATGCGGTGAATCGTTTTTGCCAGGGCGCCGCCGATCAATCCCAGTCCGACGATCCCGACTGCCTTAGGCGGGATTAATTGTTCCTTGGCCATCAAAGTGTCCTCCCGGATAAGTGGATGTAAGGCTTAAGCTCATTCATCAACTTTGAAAATTGATCAAAATTTAAAGACTGCGGGCCGTCAGATAAAGCCTTGGCCGGATTGTTGTGCACCTCGATCATCAATCCATCCGCGCCGCAGGCGACGGCGGCTTTGGCCAGCGGTTCTACATAGCTGCGCACACCGGTTGCGTGGCTGGGGTCTACAATCACCGGAAGGTGGGTTTTTTCCTTTAAGACACAGACTGCGCTGAGATCCAGTGTATTGCGGGTTGCCGTTTCAAAGGTGCGGATGCCGCGTTCGCACAGCACGACCTGTTCGTTGCCCTCGGACATAATGTATTCCGCCGCGTTGAGCCATTCGTCGATCGTCGCAGAAAGTCCACGCTTTAACAGAACCGGCAGACGGCTTTTTCCCACTTCCTTTAGCAGCTCAAAGTTTTGCATATTGCGGGCGCCGATTTGCAGCATATCTACATACTGCATGGCCAGTTCGATGGCGTGGGCGCTCGTCACCTCGCAGATAGTGGCCAGACCGGTTTCCTGGGAGGCTGTTTTTAAGAATTTAAGGCCCTCCTCTTCCAGACCCTGAAAGGAATAGGGGGAAGTGCGCGGCTTGAACGCGCCGCCGCGCAGCAATGTTGCTCCGGCCGCCTTGACCGCTCTGGCGATGAGCAGCAGCTGTTCTTCGGTCTCTACGGCGCAAGGGCCGGCCATGACAGTGATCGTATCCGGCCCGATCGACGTATGCTTGACCGTGAAGCCGGAGGACTGGGGATGAAATTTGCGGTTGGACAGCTTATAGCTCTCGGTAATGGGAACCATTCGTTCGACCGAGGGGTTCAGTTGAATGGCACAGGTATCCAGCTGCGCCTTGTCCCCCACAACGCCGATGATGGTAACTTCTTCGCCCTGGGAGAGATGTACGGTTAAGCCGCACTGCTCGATGATCTGTGTCACCTGCTGGATCTGGTCGGTTGGAGCATTGGGCTTCATTACGATAATCATATAAAATACCTCGTTTTCTTTTTCGTATCTGTGCTGCAGTAAAAAGCCGGCGGGTCAAAACGCACGGCGTCAGCCAGTGACCTGGCCGGCGGCATCCTTTATCATACCCTTTTTCCCTGGAAAAGTCAATGCTTCAACGTGCGAAAGCACGACAAACGCATGAATGTTTACTCCCACTCAAATCCTAAATTGCGGATTTTTA
>CAMULB010000144.1 GCA_947089585.1 uncultured Lachnospiraceae bacterium
GCTGTCTGGAATTTTCTGATTTTGGCAGATTATAATTCACTCTCTCAATAATTCCGCTCTTCTCCTTTACCTGTGCGATATATAAACTACTGACTTTCAATCCACTATGCTCCAACACATAGTCCTTAATTTCCTCATAGGTTGCTTTACTCTCCGCCGCCGTCAAATCAAGCTCGTCCATCTCTAATTCCACATTGATATGCTTCAACTTATTTTATTTAAGTTTGGAAAGCAAACACACGACTTCCACATTCTCCGTCCCCGGAAACATATCGACACAGCACACCCGTTCCACCCGATAGCCGCACTCCTGCAGCCCAACCAAATCCCGCGCCAAACTGCTGGGCTTACAGGAGATATAGATCATCCGCTCCACCCCTTCATAAGCCCCCAATCTGCGCAGCGTCTTGGGATGAAGCCCCTCCCGCGGCGGATCAAGCACCAGAAATTCTGGCTTTTCCTCAATCTCTTCAAGCACCTTCAATACATCTCCCGCCAGAAACTCACAATTGTCCAGTCCATTTTCCTCGGCATTTTTTCTCGCCGCTGCCACAGCCTCCGCTACAATCTCGACTCCAATCACCTTCTTAGCCACCGGCGCCAGTAGCTGAGCAATCGTACCGGTTCCGCTGTAGAGATCGTAGATCACCTTCCCGTCCCCGGCATCGGCCGCATATTCCCGCACCGTCTGATACAGCACCTCGGCCCCAAGCGAATTCGTCTGAAAAAAAGAAAACGGCGAGATCTGAAAGCGCAGCCCTAAAAGCTCCTCATAAAAATAATCCTGCCCATACAGCACCGTAGTCCCCTGATCGACAATAGCGTCGGACAAGCTGTCATTCTTCGTGTGCAAAATACCGACAAGCTTCCCGTCCAGCTTTTGAACGCACAGCAATTGTACCAGCTCCTCTAGCAGAGCTTTCTCCGCAACTGGCTCCATCTGGCTGCTCGTCACCAAATCGACCAAAATCTCTCCCGTCTTTGATGCCTTGCGCACCAGAAGATGACGCAGATAGCCCTCATGCGTCCGCTTATGAAAATATGAGATCTTCCGTTCTCTGAAAAAGCAGAGGACTGAACTCAAAATGCGGCCAAAATCCTCGTCGGCGATCCGACAGCCCGCTACGGTAACAATGTCATGGAAGCTGCCCCGCTTATGCATTCCTAGGCACAACGGGCCATCCTTGATTTCGTCGCCAAAGGAAAACTCCATCTTGTTGCGGTAGCCAAACTGCTTTGGACTTGTCCGGATGCCCTCAAAAACCGCTTCCAGATCTGTCTCCGGACAAAGAACCGGCGCCAGCAGCTCCTTTACCTGCCGCATTTTCATCCTCTGCTGCTCTTCGGGACGCATCGTCAAAAACGTACAGCCGCCACAACAGCCAAAATGCATACACACCGGTTCGGTCAGCTCCAACGGAGACTGCTTCAGCACCGAAATCAGGCGCCCTTCGGCACGCCCTTTTCGTACCTTCTGCACACAAAAAGAAATCCTCTGACCGGGGATGACATGCTTCACAACGGCCTGACCACCGTCGTCTGTGACGACAAGCCCTTTACTGGGAAAGCCCACCTCTGTTACCAAACCTTCATAAATCTGTCCCTTTTTCATCGCTTCTCCTTTTTAAAATGATAAGAGGCTCACATCTCTGTGGGCCTCCAATCTCATTCAACTTCTTTTAACAAATCCGTCGTTTCTAACATCGCTTATCGCTCATTTTGGCTATCCGTCGCTTCTAACGCAGCTTGGTCGCTTGATCGCGCTCAGCTTAGCATATCCGACGCTTGTCACATATAAACTCTCTTGGCATATCCGCCGCTTCTAACGACACTTGCCGCTTAACCGCGCTTAGCTTAGCATATCCGACGCTTGTCGATTTAAGCTCTCTTGACATTTCCACCGCTTCTAACGACACTTGTCGCTTAATCGCGCTCAGCTTAGCATATCCGACGCTTCTGACGCCGCTTACCGCGCTACGCTTACTCTTCTGTCTCGTCCTCGTCGTCGAAGAAATCGTCGTCAAAGTCGTCATCGAAATCTTCCTCAAAATCTTCGAGGTAGTCCGGCGTGAAGAAACGATATACGGCATAGGCGATGCCGGCCACGGCTGCTACAGCGCCGACAATGGCCAGAACCCATAACACCTTGTTTCTCTTCTCGTCTTCCTTATCCTGTCTGTGCAGAATGTCGTTCAATTTGGCTGTGCTCAAAAGCTCTTCTACTTTTTTATTCATATTCTACCGCTCCTTTTTTATCTTAGTTTTGGTTTTATAGATTGCTTTTATACATATTCACGATTATACCATAAGTTTCCGTTTTCGCATACCATATTTTGAAAATTTTATAATTTTTTCAGTTTTGCAAAAGCGGCAAACATTTTTTTGACGCCAACCTTGTCAAAATCCACGGTCACTTCATAATCGCGGCCGCCGGAAACGATATTTGCCACCGTCCCCTCTCCGAATTTCAGATGGCTGACCCGATCGCCCACACCGTAGGAAAGGCTGCCGGCGTTGACTCCGCTGCCAAAGTTCACCGGCTCCGCCGCTGTATAAGCCGTCTTGCTGTGAAACGCTTCTTTGGCCTGCTGAAAGCTGAAATTGGGATTGGCCATTGTGCGGCTGGGCTTCTCCTTGCGCGGGGCATGCCCCAACAGCTCCCTTGGAATCTCGCCGACGAAACGAGACACCTTATGGTACTGCGTCTCACCCCGAACCATACGACATTTCGCGCCGGTGATCGTCAAATGCTTCATCGCCCGCGTAATGCCCACATAGCAAAGCCGCCGCTCCTCTTCCAGATCCATCGGATCATCGGAGACAATCGTCATATAGCTGGGAAATACGCCGTCCTCCAAGCCGGCCAGATAGACACGGGGAAATTCCAGTCCCTTCGCGCCGTGAAGCGTCATCAGCACGACATAATCGCTGCCTTCCTCAAGACTGTCAATGTCCGCCACCAAAGCAACCTCCTCCAAAAATCCGCTTAAGGAAGCTCTCGTCCCCTCCGACTGGCACTTTGCCTCATAAGCTGTCGTTTTACTGATCAGCTCGTCGATATTTTCCATCCGTGCATTTGCCTCGTCGGTGCCCTCTGCCGCCAGCTCCTTGACATAGCCCGTCTCTTCGATGATCCCGGACAACAGCTCGGTCACGGAGCAATACGGCGCTTTTTCGCGCAGCGATTCAATGAACGCGACAAAGGGCTTGATTTTGGCTGATGCCCGCCCCAGCGTCCCGATCTCCTCCGCCAGGGTCAGGGCCTGGTAAAAGCTGATTTCCTGCTCATTGGCAAAGGTCTGAACCCGCGCTAAGGTCGTCGCCCCAATACCGCGTTTTGGCACATTGATTACACGCCTGACCGCCAGATCGTCAAAGCCATTGTCAATCGTCTTGAGATAACACAGCAGATCCTTGATCTCCTTGCGCGCGTAGAAATTGACGCCGCCCACCACCTTGTAGGGGATCCCGGAAAGCACCAGGCGCTCCTCAAACAGACGAGACTGCGCATTTGTGCGGTAGAGCACGGCACAATCGCCGTAAGCGCCGCCCACCTCCTTCACGCTGGCCGCAATGTCACGCACCACATACTCCGCTTCCTCAAAGCCGGTATCAAACTGCTGAAAATCGACCTTGTCCCCCGCCTCATTGGCCGTCCACAGCGTCTTTGGCTTCCGCTCCTGATTGTGAGCGATCACGCTGTTGGCCGCGTCGAGAATCGTTTGCGTGGAACGGTAATTCTGCTCTAAGCGAATGACCTTGGCATCGGGAAATTCCTTTTCATAATTCAGAATGTTATAAATATTGGCCCCGCGAAATTTGTAGATCGACTGATCATCGTCGCCCACCACACACAGATTGCGGTATTTTCCAGCCAGCAGCTGAATCAGACGAAACTGCGCCGTATTGGTATCCTGATATTCGTCCACCATAATATAACGAAACCGGCTCTGGTACTGGTCCAGCACCTCCGGCTCAGCCAAAAACAGCTCCACCGTCCTGCCGATCAGATCATCAAAATCAACGGCATTGTTTTTTTTCAGCATCTTCTGGTATTCCAGATAGACCTCCCCCTGCTTTCGCTGAATGTAATCCCCGGCCAGAAGCGCATTTTTCAAATACTGCTCAGCAGAAATCAGCTCATCCTTGGCGCTGGAAATCGCCTGCAAAAACGTTCGTTCCTTGTACAGCTTCGTATCAATCTCCAGCCGCTTGCAGATGTCCTTGATCAGCACCTTCTGGTCATCTGCATCATAAATTGTAAAATTGTTTTCCATCCCCAGACGATCCATATAACGGCGCAGAATCCGCACGCAGGCAGAGTGAAAGGTAGACACCCACACCCCCTCAGAGCCGGGGCCTACCAGCTTATCAATCCGCTCCCGCATCTCCCCGGCCGCTTTGTTGGTAAAGGTGATCGCCAAAATATGGTACGGCTGCACGTCCATTTCCTCAATCAGATAAGCCGTCCGATGGGTCAATACCCGCGTCTTTCCAGAGCCTGCCCCCGCTAAAATCAGCACCGGCCCTTCGGTCTGAAAGACAGCCTCCTGCTGCATGGGATTTAAGGTATCATAAATACTCATCCGTTTCTCCTTTTTTATGATTTCTCTCTTGTCATCTGGTAATCATTACTATATAATAAGATACGACGTAGCAAATGCGTCAAAGGAGGAAAAAATGACAATCGACACGAAAGATCTGCTGAACAGCATTTAAGAAAGTCTCGCCCGCATCGACTATGTGAAGCCGCAGGACTTGCCCAACATAGACCTCTACATGGATCAAGTAACCACCTTTATGGATCAGCAAATGGCCATCTCGAAACGTCACGAGGAGGACAAGATTCTGACCAAAACGATGATCAACAACTACGCCAAAAACAACCTGCTGCCGCCGCCGGTGAAGAAGAAATATTCCAAAGAGCATGTGCTGATGCTGATCTTTATCTACTATTTCAAAAGCATCTTAAGCATCAGTGACATTCAGGAGATTCTGCGCCCGATCACCGAGAAATATTTTGGCAGCGAAGCAGATTTCAACCTGGAAGAGATATACACCGAGGTTTTCCGTCTGGAAAAAAATGAAGTCTCTGATCTTCAAAAGGATATCACCAAAAAATTTCAGATCAGTCAGAAAACCTTTGAGATGCTCAAGGGCGCAGACAAAGAAGAGATGCAGCAATTCGCATTCCTCTGCATGCTCAGCTTTGATGTCTATGTAAAAAAACAGCTGATCGAAAAAATCATCGACGGCCGCAAGCCAAAAGAAAAAAGCCCGGAGAAGTCCACCACAAAAAGGTGAGCTTCTCCGCAGCTTCACCGCGCCTGATCGTATTCTCCTGCAGCCTGCCCGCCAGAACGTGCGCTTTTCTACAATTCACCTCTAAAAGGTGCGCTTCCCCGCAGCTTCACTGCGCTGAATCAGACTTCCCTGCACCTTACTCGCCAGAACGTAATCCGTTCTGCAAGCCATCCCTAAAAGGTGAACTTCTCCGCAAAATACGCCTCCAGCGCTTCGATCTTAACCCGTTCCTGCGCCATGCTGTCCCGGTCGCGAACCGTCACCGCGCCGTCTGTCTCGGATTCAAAATCATACGTCACGCAAAACGGCGTTCCGATCTCATCCTGTCTGCGATACCGCTTGCCGATATTTCCCCGATCATCAAATTCACAATTGTATTTTTTCGACAGTGTGGCAAAAATCTTCTCCGCACCTTCGTTTAATTTCTTCGAGAGCGGCAAAACGCCGATCTTAACCGGAGCCAGTGCCGGATGGAAATGAAGCACCGTGCGCATGTCCGGCTTCTCCTCAGTCCCCAGATTCTCTTCGTCATAAGCGCCGCACAGGAAAGCCAGCACCACACGATCAGCGCCTAAGGAGGGCTCGATGACATAGGGCACATATTTCTCATTTTTCTGATCGTCAAAATAAGTCAGATCCTGCCCGGACGTATTCTGATGCTGCGTGAGATCATAATCCGTGCGGTCGGCAATACCCCACAGCTCACCCCAGCCAAAGGGGAAGAGATATTCAATGTCCGTGGTCGCCTTGCTGTAGAAGGACAGCTCCTCCGGCTCATGATCCCGCACCCGCATCTCTTCTTCCTTCATGCCCAGCGATTTCAGCCAGGAGATGCAGAATTCCTTCCAATAGGCAAACCATTCCAGGTCGGTATCCGGCTCGCAGAAAAATTCCAGCTCCATCTGCTCAAATTCTCTGGTACGGAACGTGAAATTTCCCGGCGTAATCTCGTTGCGGAAGGATTTTCCGATCTGGCCGATGCCGAAGGGGATCTTTTTGCGCGAAGTACGCTGTACATTTTTAAAATTCACAAAAATTCCCTGCGCTGTCTCCGGCCGCAGATAGACCGTATTCTTGGCGTCCTCAGTCACACCCTGGAAGGTCTTAAACATCAGGTTAAACTGACGGATATCGGTAAAATTGTGCTTGCCGCAGGTCGGGCAGGGCACCTGATTTTCTTCAATAAACGTGCGCATCTGCTCCTGACTCCAGGCATCAACCGAGCTCTCCAGCGTCAGTCCCTGTTCGGCAGCGTAATCCTCAATGATCTTGTCGGCCCGAAAACGCTCATGACACTCCTTGCAGTCCATCAGCGGATCGGAAAATCCGCCCAAATGGCCGCTGGCCACCCAGGTCTGCGGATTCATCAAAATCGCACAATCCACGCCCACATTATAGGGGTTCTCCATGATAAACTTCTGCCACCAAGCTTTTTTGACATTATTCTTCAGCTCTACACCAAGATTGCCGTAATCCCAGGTGTTGGCCAATCCGCCGTAAATCTCCGAGCCCGGATAAACAAATCCGCGCGCCTTGGCCAGAGCCACAATCTTATCCATTGTCTTTTCCATACTGTGTTTCCTCATTTCCCTTCTATTTATAGATAATATAAGTAAGCGACAGCTCCTCGCCGTCCATGGCATCCTCAGGCATCGTAATCGAAACGGTATCCTTCGCCGACAGGCTGGTATTGGCTGCAGAAGCATATGCGATCGTCCCATCCACCTTCACATCGAGCTTCTCACTCAAAATAACCACCTTGTAATCAGCCAGCGCAATGATCTCATCCTTCGTCGCCTTTGCCCCCAGCGCGCCGTCCTCGACCTTCACAAACTCATCGTTAAAATCATACCCTTCCGCCAACGCCTGCGGCACCGTTCCGGCGAACAGCTCGACCTCATTTAAGGCTGCATAATCGGCATAGCCGGCATATTGTACGTTGAGGCGGGCCACGCCCTCTTCGACTGAAAATTCCTCCACCTTCACGCTGTCCTTCTCATGCGTGGAAACATACGCCTCCACCCGCTCATTGACGTAAGCGTTCAGCTCTTCGGCATCGTAATAATCTTTATCAAACTTCTGTACAATGGCGCTGATGATTTTGCCTTTTTTCTGCACGTAAATCGTATTCTGATCCACCTTGAGGGGCTTTCCGCAAGCGGTCAGGGAAAGGAGTAGAACACCGATCAGCAACAGACTCATGTATCTCTTCATAACAAACCTCCTAATATCTGTAAATCTTAATCATTATACCCTTTTCGCAATTTGATTTCAACCGCTGTTTTAAGAAAATTTCCAAACCCCATATTTTGAACCGCCGTTTACAGCTCAAGGGCCGCTCATTGCAGCGATGCGGGATAAGCCTACAGCTCCTCCAATACCTTTAAAGACTGAAAGCTCCGATCAACGTAATGGGCGCGGTATTCCTGCATGATCCGCTCCAACGTAGTCAAAACCTGCTTAGAGACTGAAAACGTATACAGCTTCTCAATGGAAGAGGTAAGAATGTACTGGATCGCGTACAAGGCCGAAGCCTCGACCGGAATCGCCGGCCCGCTTCCTTTGCAATGCGGACAGATCATGCCGCC
>CAMULB010000145.1 GCA_947089585.1 uncultured Lachnospiraceae bacterium
ATGGGTGATCGAAGGAAGAGAGTATGGAAAGTTTGTTTTTACAAAAAGCTTAAGCAAGGTTATACAAATGATCGGTGAGATTGGGGCAGATTACGGATTTTCAAAAGAGGATTGTTCCTACATGAATATACAGGCAATTCGGGAATTGTATATGTCTACCAAAGATACCAAGAAGAACTTGGAACATTCGATTCAAAAAGGAAGAGCAGAATATGAATTGACAAAATCCATTACGCTTCCGCCTCTTATCTTAGGGAAAGAGGATGTATGGGCTTTTTGCTATCCAGATACGGAACCGAATTATATTACCTTGGGATTTACAGAAGGCGAAGTCCTCGTGATTGAGGGCAACATAGAAAATACAGAGATTAAAAATAAAATTTTGTTGATTCAGAGCGCTGATCCAGGTTACGATTGGATCTTTGCACATGAAATCAGGGGATTTATTACAAAATATGGCGGCGCTAATTCACATATGGCAATACGCGCCGGAGAATTAGGGATTCCTGCCGTGATTGGTGTTGGAACAAAGCGATTTGAACAGTATAAGAAAGCAAAAATAATTGAGATTAATGCATTGGCAAAGAATGTAAGAATTTTGAGAAGCGAATGAGAGATGGAGGAAAGTGGTATGAAACATGGAGACTTTACAGAGCTGGCAAAATTTTATGTAGATCGGCCAGGATACTCTTTGAACTTATTGCGGTATATCAAAGCGCATATCGAAGCAACCTTGGGGAGAAAAATTGTTGTCGCAGACGTAGGAGCAGGTACAGGGAAGCTAACAGAAAATTTGGCAGAAATCGGATTGTCCGGGTATGCCGTTGAGCCCAATGATGCCATGCGTCAGGAAGGAATAAAGCTATTTGCGGATCAGGATTGCTTTGAATGGAAAAGCGGGTTTGCAGAGGAAACAAACCTGCCGGATGCATGTGTAGACTGGGTTTTAATGGGGTCATCCTTCCATTGGACGGATGCGCCGAGAGCAACGAGAGAATTTTGCCGTATTTTAAAACCAGGTGGTTTTTTTACCGCAATCTGGAATCCGAGAGATATTCAAAGAAATGAACTGCACATGCAGATTGAAAATATGATTTATAAGGAGGTGCCGAATATGAAGCGCGTTTCTTCTGGAAACACAATAACCACTGAGCAGATATCAGAAAAAATTCAGGGGGGGGGGTATTTTAAAGAACTGATTTTTATGGAGTGCATGCATGATGAATGGATGTCAAAAGAGCGTTATATGAATATATGGCGTTCTGTTAATGATATCCAGGTGCAGGCTGGGAAAGAAGGATTTCAAAGAATCTTAAAAAATATTGAGACCATCATACACGATTACAATGAGATATCGGTACCATATAAGTCGAGAGCATGGACGGCACAGATGCATTCGTAAAAATCTGTAAGCGGTAAGCTTTTCGTCTCCTTTGGTGCGATATCCCAATTGTAATTGGGAAAAATCAAAGGAGATATCATGAAAACAGAATGGGATTACACAAATTTAGCTGCCGCTTATTTAAAAAGACCGGATTATGCGCAGGATGCGATTGATAAAATGTTCAAAACCGCTGGTGTAAAGAAAGGCGACTGGGCTTGTGATATAGGGGCTGGAGCTGCACATTTAACAAAAAAATTGGCTGAATATGGACTATATGTATGCGCAGTTGAACCAAATGACGCGATGCGGGCAAACGGAATCGAACGAATGAAAGCGTTCGATCACGTCAAATGGTTTGAGGGTGTCGGGGAAGACACCGGCATGCAAAGCGGTAAATTTGATATCGTGACATTTGGGTCCTCTTTTAATGTATGCGATAGACAGCAGGCCTTGACAGAGGCAAAAAGAATTTTAAAGGGGCACGGTTGGTTCGCCTGCATGTGGAATCATAGGGATCTGCGCGATCCGTTGCAGAAAGAAATTGAAGATGTACTCAAGCAAGAGATCCAGAATTATGGATATGGAACCAGAAGGGAAGATCAAACAGAGGTCATTCGCGAAAGCGGTTTATTCCAAGAAGTTATTTATGTAGAAGGAGCCGTGATACATGAGGTTTTGGCAGAGGATTTTATTGAGGGCTGGAAATCTCATGGTACGGTTGAGAGACAGTCAAAGGGCAAATTTGATTATATTAACGCAAGGATTCGAGAAGTAGTGGAAGCAACAGAACAGAAATATATTAAAATTCCTTATACGACAAGAATCTGGATGGCACAGGTAAGGTGAGCGTATTCTAAATGAAAATCGTTTTATATACACAACGTGTAGAAATAGTGGAGCATTATGGTGAACGGAGAGACTGTGCAGATCAGCATATTCCTCTTTTTCTGGAAAAATGCGGCTTTCTCCCTGTAGCACTCCCAAATATCTCATCCATCGCAAAAGAAATGGTGCACCAGCTAAAGCCGGCCGGGATCGTGTTGACCGGAGGAAATAGTTTGGTTCGATATGGCGGAGAAGCATTTGAACGGGACGAGATGGAACATAGCCTGTTAAAGCTTGCCTTTGAACAGAATCTGCCGGTATTTGGCTTTTGCCGCGGTATGCAGGTAATATTGGATCATTTTAACTGTAAATTAGAAAATGTCAAAGACCATGTAGCAGTCCGCCATGTGATTCAGGGGAAATTGGGCACGTTTGAGGTCAATAGCTACCATAATCAGGCATGTTTTGATGCAGGGCCATCCCTGGACGTACTCGCACGGACGCATGACGGGGTGATTGAGGCTGTTGCGGCAAAGCAGAAAAAAGTGCTTGCTGTAATGTGGCACCCGGAACGAGAACCAAAATTTCTCAGAAAAGACATACAGTTGATCCAGGATTTGTTTAGAAAAGAGGACAAATAAAATGAAGGTCATTCTATTAGCAGCAGGGCAGGGGACGCGGCTGCGGCCGTTGACAGACCATTGCCCCAAATGCATGGTGAAGGTAAAAGGAAGAAGTCTGATTGAGCGCCAGCTTGAGACGATGCGCACATGTGGAATCAAGGAGCAGGATATTGCGATCGTAGCAGGTTATCGAAGCGATGTATTAAAAGAGGCGCTCAAGGATACAGAAGTTCGTATTATCGTAAATGAAAAATTTGAGACGACCAATATGGTGTGCTCTCTCATGTGCGCAGAGGCTTTGTTACAATCAGAGCGTGATATTTTAGTTTCTTATGGAGACATTGTTTATGGACAGGAAGTGCTTCAAAAACTACTGAACGCGGAGTCCGACGCGTCTGTCGTCGTGGATGATGATTGGTATGAATATTGGTCACAAAGATGTGAGAACCCGTTGGACGATGCGGAAACGTTGATGTTCGATGAAAATGATTATCTCACGGAAATCGGACAGAAAACTACCGATTTAAATAAAGTACAGTCGCAGTATATTGGCTTGATGCGTTTTAAAGAAGGCGGGTTGAAAGCCGTTTTGGAGACAGCAGCTGCGGCAAAAAAACGGACGGAGCAGGGACAACCGCTTTGGAGAACAGACAGAAGCTATGAGGCAATGTATATGACTGACTTGCTACAAGGATTGATTGAGGAACAGCATCCGATCAAGGCGCTTCATATTCATAGAGATTGGTTTGAGATTGATGATTGCGAGGATTTGAAACTCGTGGAACAGCAAATAGAGTGAGGAAGAAACGTGAGTGCAGTATATTGGATTACCGGACTTTCAGGGGCGGGGAAAACAACAATCGGTAAATTTTTATATGCAGAGTTGAAAGAAAAATATATCAATACCGTATTTTTGGACGGCGATACCTTAAGACAGGTATTCGGCAATGATCTGGGATATTCTCAGAAAGATCGGGAAATATGCGCCATGCGGTATTCCAGATTGTGTGAGATGCTGCAAAAGCAAGGTTTAAATGTCGTTTGCTGCACAATTTCTATGTTTGACCGTGTGCGGGAGTGGAACCGCAAGCATATTGAAAATTATCGGGAAATATACATTAAAGTGTCTGTTTCAACATTACAGAATCGTGATCAAAAGGGATTGTATAGCAGATATTTGCAAGGCAAAGAACAGGAGCTGGCCGGATTTCAGGTTGGGATGGACGAGCCGAAGAATCCAGACTTAATTCTGGAAAATGACGGAGCTGTACGTCCAGAAGTACAGGCGAAAATGATACTAAATTATTTCAGGGGGGGGGGTAAGAGATTTATCATAAGCAATCGAACATGCCCCGTTTGTGAAAAAAATCAGGTTACGGTTCTGGAGAAAATTGACATGAAGATACCAGCGGAATATCATTTGCCAGATTCATATCAGGTAGTGGTATGTGAGGAATGCGGCTTAGTCTTTGCAGATACAACGGCCTCTATGGAAGACTATGAATGGTATTATACCAACTGCAATTTTTATGGCGATTGCAGCAAGGATGATAATCGTCTTCGCTTTGAACAGACACAGGAACTTTTGGAAAACCATATCAGTAAAAATGCTGTGATATTGGAAATGGGGGCCGGAAATGGCCGCTTTTCGATTGCATTAAAAAAGCATGGCTATGTCCATGTGACCGCAACAGATCCGTCAGAGGATAGCGTCCGTCTTTTGCAGGCGGCTGGGATTCCCTCTTATGTTTCCAGTATCTATGAAAAGGTTCCAATCGAGGAGTCGGCAAAATACGACGGTATTTTTTTGTTTGAAGTTGCAGAGCACTTACTTCTTCCTGGAAAAGGAATTGAAAATGTTACGAAAATGCTGAAACAGGATGGGGTTTTTATAATCAGCGTACCAGATTATTCGCTTGTTGGTGAAGAGTTAAATAGTATTGCGAATTATTTTAATCTGGAACATATTAATTATTTTTCAGAGGCTTCCTTGGATTACCTCCTGGCATTGCACGGCATGAAGCGCATCGACCAAAAGCGCGTAGGGATCGACTTGATTCAGGTCTATCAGAAAGTCAATGAGGTGCAGCCCTTAAATAAGGACACGGTTACAGAAATGGCAGTCCGTACTTATTTTCAGCGACAACATAAAAAAGAAGCATGGATTGCAGGCTTGATCGAGGACTTAAGAAAAGAAGAAAAAGAATTGCTGATTTGGGGGACAGGATCCTATGTGATGCGCCTGTTAGCGACCACAACCTTGCTTCAGTGTAAAATTCAGGGATTTATTGATAACAATCGCATCAAGCAGGGCCGGAGTATCTATGGATATCAAATATATCCTCCTGAATATTTGAAGCATAAAAAATGTACCGTTCTGATTTGCTCTATGTTATACGGAAATGAGATTCGGCATCAGTTAGAACAGATGCAGACGAAAAACGAGATTATAGTTTTATAGAATTTTGATTGCAACAGGGAGGCAATGCGGGTGGGAGGAATAATCGAATTATTAGATTGTACTTTAAGAGATGGTGCATATATTGTAGACGGAAAATTTGGAACTCAGGCTATCAGAGGGATCATAAAAAAGCTTCAGGATGCGAATGTGGATATCATTGAATGTGGATGGCTAAAGGATAGTCCACACGAAGAGGGTACTTCGTTCTTTCATCTTCCCTCCGATCTTCAACCCTATCTTGTAAACAAACGTGATCGAGTAACTTATGTTGCTATGATCGACTGGGACAGATATCAAGTTGATGCTCTTCCGCAATGCGATGGGAAAACAATCAATGCCATTCGCGTTGTTTTTCCGCATGGAAAACATTTGGAGGGAATTGCTGTCGGCCGTGAGATCGCAAAGAAAGGATATCAAGTTTATTTTCAGGCAGCAAATACATTGATGTACAGCGAGCAGGATTTGATTATGCTTGCCGAGGAGATGAATAAAGTAAATCCCGTGGGAGTATCCATTGTCGATACCTTCGGGGCGATGTATCATGAGGATCTGGAACGGATCGTGTCCGTACTGAATCAAACGCTGGATTCACAAATTCGTCTGGGCTTCCACTCTCATAATAACCAACAGCTTTCATTTGCCCTGTCCATGCGCTTTATAGAGCTGATGCGTCAAACAAACCGGAACTGTATCGTGGATGCCAGCTTGTGTGGGATGGGACGCGGAGCAGGAAATGCAACTACAGAGCTGGTGGCGAGCTATTTGAACCGAAAGTGGCAGAGCAATTATGACATGAATCAAATTCTGGATGCGATCGACATGTATATGCCGTACTTCCAGGAAAACTATGTGTGGGGCTATTCGACCCCCTACTTTATAGCGGGGATGTATTGCTGCCATGTGAATAATATTGCCTATTTACAAGAAAACCACCGTGCCAATACACAGGATATGAGAAACATTATTGAATCCTTAGAGCCAGCGGATCGAAGAAAATACGACTATGATCTGCTGGAAAAAAAGTATTTGGAAAATCAAAATCGAGCGGTGGATGACGCAGCTGTTTTGGCGCAGCTGAAAGAGGAATTTTACGGACGGGAAATTCTGCTCATTGCGCCAGGGATAACGAGCAAGACGGAGCAAGAAAAAGTCAAATCCTATATATGGGACAAGAATCCGATGATCATTGGGGTGAACGCGATCAATACACTTTATGAATACGATTATCTGTTTTTTGTGAATTCTGTTCGTTATGAGTATGCAAAAGAAAGCTATGCCAGCCAGTTTGCCCGCACGAACAAGATTCTCCTATCGAATATCAAGACAAATCCCGATGAAAATGAAAGAATTGTAAATTTTAATCGAGTTGTGAAACGGGGATGGAAGCATTTTGATAATGCGGTGATCAATTTGCTTCGACTATTAGAAAAGCTAGAGGTAGAACAGATCTCGATCGTTGGGTTTGACGGCTTTAAGCACAGGTACAATGAAAGCTATGCAGATGCGTTGCTGCCGACCCTGAACCCGGATAATCAGTGGGATGCGTTAAATGATGAAATTTTGGACATGTTTCAGGACTTTCAAAATTCGATCAAGACAAACATTAACATAAAATTCGTGACAGAAAGTATATTTGATAAGCAATGATTGACACGGGCAAAACGCTTTATAAGACGCAGGAGAAACGATAATGAAAGTGATTATTTTGGCAGGGGGGTTGCCAAGTACGTTAATTGAAGAAGATGAAAAGATGCCAAAGCCAATGGCAGAGATCGGCGGACGTCCGCTGCTGTGGCATATCATGAAGCAATATTCTCATTATGGATATCAGGACTTCATCATCTGCACAGGCTATAAGGGTGAGGTGATCAAAGAGTATTTTATGAATTTTTATATCTTTCAGTCTGACATTACCGTAGATCTACAGACAAACCAAGTGAAAATTCATAGAAAACAAACGGAAGACTGGAAGGTGTCTGTGATTGATACCGGAAAGGATTCTTCTATCCTAAAACGTATGTATATGGTTCGTGAGTATGTCGGGAATGAAACGGTTCTTGTCTCTTATGGTGATTGTCTGTCCGATATCAACCTGGAGGAAATGGTACAAATGCATCAAAGGTCTGGACGGAGTGCAACGTTTGCGGTTGCGCATCCGGCGGGCAGAAATGAGGTTTTGACCTTGCGTCAAGACGGAACCTATCGTGGAACACAGTGCGGCGTCAGGCAGGATGCATGGGTGAATGCATGCAGTATGATTCTAGAGCCAGGGGCATTTGAATATCTGGGCTTGAATGCCGTGCATCCCACAGGAAACACGTTAATGGAGTGTTTAGCAGAAAAGGAACCAATACAGACCTATCGCCATTCGGGCTTCTGGTCTCCGGTGGAAACGATTCGGGATAAGACCTGGTTAGAACACTTATGGGCAACCGGACAGGCCCCCTGGAAAATATGGGAGGATGAACCAAAATGACCTTGTTTGATTTCTATCAGAATAAAACAGTACTCATGACAGGCCATACCGGCTTCAAAGGAACCTGGTTAAGCC
>CAMULB010000146.1 GCA_947089585.1 uncultured Lachnospiraceae bacterium
CGCAGCTTATAGATCTGATCCTCAAACCCCACCCGGATCCAATTTCCGCAGGCAAACGCGTCGGCCAGTGGTTGAAATTCTTCCAGCGCGAGCAGGTTGTTCAGATTGGAGGAGAGGGTATACTGAAAATGGGACGCCTTATAAAGCTCTTTTTTGGCACAGTCAATTAATTCCTGCGCTTTTTCTATGAGTTCGGCGTTACTCAGCCCATCGGAAATATAATTGGAATTGGTATACTTTTCTTCCCGGCGATAGGAGCAATAGGTTTTCCAGAGTCGTGCGCCATGCTCCTTGTCTGGGAGCGAGGGATGGTTTGTAATGTATTCCTTCAGGTTCAGATCCTGCCGGGCCTGCACCGTGATCTCGTACAGAAGGCCGGAGGCTTCATTTGTTCCAGAATCAAAATAGTACAAGGATTCGATGGATTCTAATTGGGCCGTTCGGATTGGCAGCATTACCTGGTCAATATAGTGGTAGCGTTCCTGATAAAAACGATAGTAGCGGTCAAACAGGCTTTGATCGGTAAGACCGGCAGAAATAATCACATCCAGACAGGTTCGGAATGCTTCCTTCAAACGCTCTAATTCGACTAAGGCGTATCGGGATAGCTTCTGCCTGAACGTATTCAGATCCATGTTTAAATTTGTGATTTCGCAGTATTTGGCCTTTTCCATTTTGGCGATGCTGTGATAGATGGACTGCTCGGTATATAATTCGATCTGGTCGGTGATGGTGAGCGCGGTCGGGACGCTTGTATGCGATTGTTTTTCCCCATTTTCCTCAGTTTCGGTTCGGCTCGTCAAGGTAAAGGTTCCGCGCCAGCTGCCGTTTACTGTGGAGGTGGACTGTGTGTAGGACAAGGTGTTTACTTCAAGCGTATAGTATGCGCTGCTGTAAAACATTTTGGCAGAATTTTTGATCGTATTTTCAATGGTTGACAAGGTGGCCGTCGTCGGCTTGCGGACGGCGATTTGATTTCTAAAGCTGACGGAGGTGGTGCCGTCGCTGTGAATGGTAGAGAACCCGTTGGAAAATCCCGACAGAATGCTTTGAATCGAATCTTCGATCCCAAGTCCGTCTATGCTGATCGTGGGCATCATCGCATTTTCCAGGAATTCATATAAATCCGTTGCTTCATAAATCGCGGAAATGACCGAGGGATATCCGGTCAATTCCTGTGACAATGCTTGAAAATGAATCTGGTCATCGGAGGAGAACAATTCGTTGATCGCAGATACCGTGCGGTTATATGCTTCGACCAATGGCAGGCTTAGGGGAAATTTTTTTGTGGTGTTATAGGCGCGGTATTCCTCGTCGTAGCTTTGAATCACAGCGGAAAGCTCCGCCGGCATATCTTTTACAGTATCCGGGTTAAATTCATAAAAATAATTTGTTCCATTTGGATTGATCGCCCGCACGGCGTCGGTTATGATTTCATCGCCGCCTTCTACGTAGAAGCAGTTTTTGAGCGAGTCCGAATCCGATTCTAAGGAAATTTCCTGGGAAAGATTTTCATTGGAAATAAAAATGGTTGTGTCGGCCCCATACTGTCCGCCAAACTCCTTGCTGCTGCATTTGGGGCAGGCTTCTGAAAAATCCCCCCGATAACCACATGCTTTGCAGGTATGATATAGGTCATAAGCGGAAATGGTTCTGGTCATAGAATCAAAAATGAAGATGCAGTGATACGTCTCCGAAATCTCGCCGATCAATTCACTGTAAAGATCGGTGTCAGATATGCTGAAGCTGCATATGCTTTTGAGCTCTTTTAATGAGGGATCAATGTGACCAATCGTGTAATGCTCCGCTTTTTCGAGAATTCGGTGCAATAAGGAGGCGTGTTTGAGGTGATTTTTTTTGTCCTCGATGGTGAACGCCCGGTATTTGAAATCGCTCCAATCGTATTTGCCGTAATCGTCTGGATCGCGATAAAATAAGGTTGGAAAATCCTCGTCATACACTTCATTTAAGAGGTCTGCCTCGGTATTGATTTCGATGTGATACAAATGAACCTGCGATAATTCAGATTCACAGAGAGAAGCAGCAGTGACGGATTTGGCAACGGTATTGGTGCAGGTTGTGGACAGATCGACCTCAAACCGTTCTTCAAATTCGGGAATATAAATAATCTTTAAATCCGTGATTTTTTCCCATAGCGCTTCGTTGTCCGAATCCTTGTAGATCGTAAAGGTCAAAAGATTGCTGCTGTTGAAGTTTTCAGTGTAGCTCAAATCAAAAATCGGATGGATGCTGCCAATGGTATCAAAATTTCTGTTTTGTAAGAGAAGCGTAGGAACATCCACCTTTTTTTGTTTGTTCAATATATTTTTTGCCATGGATTTACCTCCGGCCCAATTATTCTTCCATCATGGAATAGAGCCCGATCAGGTATTCGCAGGGCACTCCCTTGTCAAAGATTTCGCTTACCTTTAACTTGTCAACGGCAACCGTGACCTCGCTGTTTAACGTGGCTTCCATGCTTTCTGAAAATTTTTGGATCGCTTCGGTGTCGTCTGCGGGGATGACGGTGTTGCCGTTCTCGTCTTCGGTGCCAAGCGCTTTGATTTTTTCGTTCTTGACCATTTCAAAATGGATCACATGGTGTTCGATCGCTTTTAAAATTCCCAGTAACTTGAATTTAAACAGCGCGTCCACGTTTGTTTCATGGTCGATGATGGTCTTAAGCGTCAGATGCAGGTTCAAAATTTCGCTTACTTTTAACTTTGTTTCCATAGAAATGCTCCTTTTTTGTCCCTATGATCGGGGGTTATTTTGTGATTAATTTGGTTTCTACCGGAATTACGGACAGATGATTTTTTACATAGTCGTATTTTGCATCTCTGCTGTGGTTGCCGTTTAATTTTTTATAGGCGGTAAAAATGTCGGCAAATTCGGTGACGTCGCTTTCGGGAATTCCGTCTAACGCGATATATTCCCGGTATCGTTTGTCAATTTCTGCGCCTAATAATTCCTTGCTTCCGCACATCAGCGTCTCTATTTGCTTCTGTGTGTCAAAAATAGACTGTCTCATATCATGGATGAAGTCGGAAAGCTCTTGGCGGATCCGCTCGTCGTGATGATCGGACTGCTCCATGTCCTTTGCGTGCTTTTCCTGCAATTTCGCGAGATTTTGCGAGGTTTGGACAATCAGATTGTGCTCCTCGCGTTTGGCTCTCATCCATTTTGTTTCAAGCCCAAGCTTATCAATGCCCCATTCAAAAAGGGATACCATGAATTTAATCCCAATGAATATCGAAAAAACCGAGAGAAAAACATAAGAAAAATTAATCTGAAATAATTCCTTGAATGCTTCCATGCATAAAATCCCACCTTTATTTTACATATACGGTTCCGTTGTATCTTGCGGCAACCCAGCCGGAGGGAATCCGAAGCCATATGTCGTCTCCCACGTTTTGAACCTCCTTGCAGGTTACTTGCGTGCCTCTGTCCAGGGCGCCGTCGCGATCTGAGTCATGCAGCTGTCCGTTTTGTGTCAGCATCTGATGTGTTTTTGCCGCGTAATTGGTGCCGGGGCCCTGACGAACCTTCATTTCGGCCTGCAAAGTATAGATCTGTCCAACCTGATAATGAACGGCGGGAGCGCCGGAAGCGGCCGGGGGCTTGGGAGCATCGGAAGCAGTTGGGGGCTTGGGATCGCTGGAAGCGGCTGGGGGCATTGGATCGCCGGCGATATTTTTGATCAGGATTAAATCGCTTCTGCGGGAAACCTTTGAATAGCTGACGCCCTTGCCGGGGTTGTACTTCGTATTTTTTGATCCGCCGATCGACTCATACATCGTTCCGGCTCCGGCATAGATTGCGATATGCGTGATCGCAGAAGTGGACTTGCCAAAAAACAGAAGATCACCGGGTTCGGCTTTTTCATACGGCACAGTTACGCCTAATTTGCTGTAGCCCTGCGCGGTAGTCCGGCAGACGGGATAACCGGAATCCTTTAGCACGCGGTAGGCGTAGCCGGAGCAATCGTATCCGCCCTCCTCCATGCTTTCGCCGCCCCAGACATAAGGCTTTCCGAGATAATTTTTACAATTTGCAATGATGGTATTTCTGCTCATAGAGAACCTCCTGATTGTTTGTTTTCCTGGGTTTTCATTTGCTTGATACAGGATTCAATCAGAACACGAAGCTGCTCGTCCGTGATTCTGACCTTATTTTTGTTGAACATATCGTTTAAGAAGGAAACGACGTATGCCAGCTTTTCGTTTCCGCTGCCGGATTCCTGCCAGAGCATTTCGGCCGTCTCAACGGCCAGGCTTGTCCATTTTTGATACTGAGCGAGCTTGGCGGAATCAAGATTTGCCCGGATACAGGGAAGGATATAATAGGTAATGACTGCGCCAAGCACCGGGATCAGCGTTAAAATTACGTTAAATAATTCTTCCTTCATTCCGTTCTGGCCTCCGTTTGGCATTCATGCGTGTCAGCTGCCGCGTCGTTGGCCGCTGCCGGTTCCTTTGGCTGGTCGTTTAACTTGCGCGCGTTTCGATACGCGAGGGTATCGCGGATGTATTTTTGTGCACATTCCTTTGAGCAGGCAAAATTTCTCCAGCGAAATACGTCGGAGTGAGACTGGCAGTAGGCGCACGGTTCAAACAATTTTTTGCATACGCGGCATGGAATTTTCTTTTTTTGTTTCATACATACCTCCATAAGAGGGCGCAGGCGAATGAAGATTCGCCCACGCCTGCTGTTTGGTTAGTCAAAGACGATAAAATCCCAGAGGGAATTTTTGCCGGTACAAAGATCGGGCTGGGAGATGAATTCAAATCCCTGCGTGGACGGCTCGGCTCCGCCCTGGATCTGGAAGGTTCCGCTGAAATCCGCTCTCGGAATCAAAAACTGTCCATGGAAGAGATGATCACAGGAATCCTGGCATGTCACATCAATGAAGACCTGCAGCGTCTTGCTGTACTGGTCTGCGTCGTTTGTAATCTTCTTTCCGGTCACTTTGGCGTCGTAGAACAGAATCACTTCCGTTCCGTCCGCCACGTCGCCGGCAAAGAATGTGATCTCCTTTGTGGCGGGATCGTAAGAGAATTCATTTGCCGCGGGTGCGGCGCTGGTCTGTGTGAGCTTTTTGCCGCCGGAAATGTAGGCTTTATTTTCGTCGCGCAGGTAGATGGTTCCGATCTCGTTGCCGGCCGTGCCGATTGCGGTTTCAGAGGTGACGGCTTTGTTTGAAACAACGGTTACGGAATCGGTATAGCGAATGGTGAATTCACCGTCTTCGATCTGCGTTCCGGTCATAGCAGCCAGGGCTCCGCCGGAGAGCATGCCATTGGTGCCGCTGCCGGTTACTTTCTTGTTCTTCTTCAACGAACCGATCACTCTGCCGGCCTTGCCGCTGATATCAACCTTTTCCTCCTCCTGTGATAAGCTGAAATCGGTGAGCTCGTCCAGAATCATGTCAAGGCTGCCGTTCGCCTTGTCGAAGCCAAGAATTTGATCGTAGGATGTGATTGTAAATTTGTCGATGTTCATAGATGTTCCTCCTTGTGTTTGATGAATTTATAATACAAAGACCGGTTAGGGCCTTGTATTTGCGTTTGATTATGAAATCCATGAGAGCGAAGATTTATCTGTAAGCTTGCTGGTATCAATCGTCCCCGCATATACGCCGATCATCGTGTGGTCAAATGCCAGCTTTTTCTGGATTTGCCTGAAGCTTTGATTCAATTTGTAAATGGATAAGTCCATGCAGGTTTCATAGTTGTATGGAAATTCACTCGTATTGACCAATGCGATGACCAGCTTTTCCAGATAAGGCTCGTATGGTCTGGCTTTGTTTCGCTTTTGCTTTTTCCGCTCTTTTTCTAACAGATAGTTTCGTGCGGAATCGTTTCCCGGTTTGGCGTTTATCTTTTCAAACAGATTGATCCTGCGGATCAGGTCCGCTAAATCCTGGTAGACACATTCATTGATCTCGATGTCATTCTTTGGGCTGTAAATCACCTCTGTTTGGTCGAATTTGGAAGGATACACCTGAAAGTCGGAGGTATCTAAATCGCCAAACAGAATGGACAGATCGGATTGTGCATACAATGGAAAGAAGAGGCGAAACAATTCGTATTCACTCACCGCCGAATAGTCAAGTCCAAGATCGTCTAATTGAACCATATATTGAAATGGAGTGGCAGTTAAAAAGGATACAAGATTGTAATAATTGGATTCATCCTCTAAGATTTCTCCGACCGTAGGGATCCGAATGGATAGGTTTGGTATGAGATCAATCGAAGATAAATGAAAAAGGCTTTTTTTCGGTTCCATAGGCTTGCCCGTCGTCAAAAGGCTTTAGCGAAAGACTCTTTTTAAAGAGGTGACAGCCTTCACGGAGCCTTCCTTGTGTTCTGGAATCGTATAGGTTTCGCCCTTCATCGGTCCCATCATAATGGTTCTTGTTCTTTCTTTTACGGTTTTTGGCTTGACCTTGCAGATGCCGGGAACAATCACCGTACCGTTTTCCGTCAGTACTTGGCGGACAACCGCTTCAAGCGCGGAAAGAACAGAAGCGACCTGTTTCTGATTGACCTCCTCGGCTGAAATTTCTGAAATTTTCTTGATCAATGCATTCTTATTCATAGTTCGATTCTCCTTTTAATTTTTTGCTCGGTTTAAAGCTGATATATTTTGTGGTTCGTATGGTTTCTGTGGTGCCATGGTTGACGCTTTTTCCGATATAGGCTTGTCTGACATAAGAAGAGAACGTGCCAAAGCCTTCAATTTTTATTTTAGAATCATGCTTCAGCTCCTCGCTGATGGCTGCGATGAAGGTATTGATGATGTGCTCCACATCCTTTTTGGCAGCAGGATGCTGCAGCTTTTTCCATGTTTTATGAATTAGTTCCGATTTGACCATAGTTTCATCTCTTCTCAAAATTTCTTTGCTGCTTACCAATAGCTTACTTATGATCGGGTGCAAAGGATCCTGGTGGAACCGCAATAATTTCGGGTTCCAAAACAGCCTGGGGGGATTTTTGCTTGCGGTATCGCCGGTTATAGATCACAATTTCTCCCGCCGGATGTTCCGTTAAGAACGTATCAATGCGCGCATATTGATGTAACCGCTTGGTCAGGGTATCGTTCTTATAATGAAATAGGAGGTAAAATAACAAATTTTTAATCGGTGAATGCTTCTGCGACTCCAAATGCCATAAGAGACGATACATCGTGTGCTCGCTGATTTTCATGCGGTTGAGGGCATAGAGCAAATCCTCCTTTGCCTTCTGGATATAAATGGCTCTTTCTTCTTGAGAAAGGAACTGGTTTTGGGCGATCGTTTGGTTATAAGCGTAAGTATTCTCTGCCATGCTCAGGATTTTTGTGATTTGCGTTTTCACGACCTTGTTTTTATCGTAATTGACCGGCTTGAAGATCGAAGACAGCGGCAAAAAATTGCTTCCCTTGGATTTTGCGGCGCGGGCATTGCCAATGCAGGTGTGCAAAAAATCCATCGTGGTGTCGTATTTTTGATAATCCTTTCGCGTTTCGTTTTTATAATGCTTCGTATCAGCGATAAAGCCTAAGAAATACGGAGTCCTTTTTCTGCCGTCGGACATGGTGAGAAGGCTTTCGTATTTTTTCCGCATTCGCTTCAGCTCTTTGACGGTGTCAACGGGATAGTCTTTTTTGGCCTTATCAATTTCGATGTTGCTCATTACATCCAGCTGGCAGACGTCATAGTAGATTCCCTGGATCGCCGGATATTGGTTTTCCACAGAGTCTTTCGATTTGGCGACGATGTCCCATAAGAGGGAATTTAATTCCTGGGACAGATTCACGATTTCACCGATTTTATTGTTGCTTGTCTTGTCATCT
>CAMULB010000147.1 GCA_947089585.1 uncultured Lachnospiraceae bacterium
TGATCAGCTTTCTGCTGTATATCGGGATTGTGTTCCTGCTGACGTATCTTGTGATCCACTATGTCGGGCAGCGCACAGAGGTCAGCGGCTCCTCGATGGAGAGTACCTTAAGTGACGGGGACAATCTGATTGTCGATAAGATTTCCTATCGCTTCCGAGAGCCGGAGCGGTTTGACATTATCGTTTTTCCGTTTCAATATGAGGAAAAGACGTATTACATCAAGCGGATCATCGGACTGCCGGGCGAGACGGTGCAGATTGATGTGCAGGGGAATATTTACATCGACGGAGAAGTGCTGGAGGAATCTTACGGGCGCGAAGTGATTGATGAACGGATGATTGGGCTGGCGGAGGAGCCGATTACGCTGGCGGAGGACGAATATTTTGTTTTGGGCGATAACCGTAATGCCAGCAGCGACAGCCGGGATCCGAGCGTGGCAAATATCAAGCGTAAGGATATCATTGGCAGGGCCTGGCTTAGGATTTATCCATTCCATAAAATTGGCTTTATTCGGCATCGGTAGAGCGGCGTTTTGCGGACGAAAGATTCCGGTGAAAGAAGGGTACGATGAAGGAAGAAAAGAAGATCGGAGTGATCCGAACCGAGTTTCAGGCAGCGGCATTGGAGCAGCTGCCTGATTTTATCACTGCATATCAATGTGACTCGCGCCTGGGTGTGCAAAAGCTGGTGGAGCAGGCAAAGAAGCGGCTGCAAAGGCTTGCGGCGGAGCAGCAGCGAATCTGGGAGCTGGGAAGCTATGAACGGCAGTATGCAGAGCTTGGCATGGTTTGCGGCATCGACGAAGCAGGGCGCGGGCCCTTGGCGGGGCCGGTGGTCGCCGGAGCCGTCATTCTGCCCAAGGACTGTCGTATCTTGTATATCAATGATTCCAAGCAGTTAAGCGCCGCCAAGCGGGAAGAACTGTACGAACAAATTCTCGATCAGGCGATTGCTGTTGGGGTTGGGATGGCAGGCCCCAAGCGCATTGATGAGATCAATATTTTGCAGGCGACCTATGAAGCGATGCGGGAGGCGATTCAGAAATTGAATCGGACACCCGATATATTATTAAACGATGCAGTGACCATTCCAGGGGTTGCGATTCGTCAGGTGCCGATCATCAAAGGAGACGCCAAAAGTATTTCCATCGCAGCCGCCAGCATTGTCGCCAAGGTGACAAGGGACCGCCTGATGGCACAATACGATCGGCAGCTGCCGGAATATCACTTTGCATCGAACAAGGGCTATGGCTCAAAGGAGCATATCGCAGCCATCGGTCGTTATGGGGCCAGCCCCATTCACCGGATGAGCTTTATCAAAAAATTTCTTCTCTCGTAAGACATGCAACGGTTATGAGCGGACGTGAAAGCCCTGAGGGGATCAAAGGCTGAGGGAGAGGTCGGGCATTTTTTGTGCATGTCAGCGGGAAAGCAGATGCAGAGGTGGTCAGATTGCAGAGAGTAGACGGATTTTTTCAATATCAGAATCACTTTCAAACGGGGCAAAGTGTGCAGAGTACGGCGGCCGAGGGTACAGGGACGGTCTCAAAGGAGCTGCAGCAGCTGCCAAAGGGAACGGTATTTGAAGGCACCATTACGGACGTGAAGGACGGACTGGTACAGCTGAAGCTTTCCAACGGCCAGAGCATCCGCGCGCAGCTGGAGCCTGGTGTGCAGGTGCGAATGGGCGAACCGGTGTTGTTTGAGGTAAAATCAAATCAGGAGGGGCGGATTATGCTGCGGCAAGTGCCGGTCAACAGTCAGTTTAATCCCACGCTGTCACGGGCATTGTCCGCCGCGGGGCTTCCGGTCAATCAGCGCAACCTGGATTTGGTCGATTTGCTGATGAAAAATCAGCTGCCGATCAACCGAGAAAGCTTAACCGGAATGATGCGTCAGCTGCTGCGTTACCCCGACGCTCAGCCTCAGACCTTAATTCAGATGGAAAAGCTCGGATTTCCCCTCAATGCGGAATCGGTGGCGCAGTTTGAAGCTTACAAGGCCGGTGAGCATGCATTGGTGGATCGTTTTTCACAGCTGATGGAACAGCTTCCAGAGCTGATCGGTACGGGGAACGACGGCGCAGGCAGGATGATCGAATTGCAGAATCAGCTGCTGGATCTTCTGGAGGTTGGCACGGGCGGCGGAGCCCTGCAGGAGGGCACAGTCGAAACGATGCAAGGCGCGGATGGAAGTGTGCAGGGCGCAGCTGGTGGAATGCAAAATGCGGATGGAAGCATGCAGGGCGCGGTTGGTGGTATACAGGGCACGGAGGCAAATGCGCAGGGTGCAGCCGGGAATCTGCAGGGCCAGGGCGCAGCTGTGGGGAACCTGCAAAATTTGACGGTCGGCGGGAATCAGACGGCAATGGGCGAAGGGCTTGCGGCGGGGGAAGGGATGGCGTCCGCCGGCGGCAATGCGGCTGCAGTGGGCGAAGGCATAGCCGGCGGTTCTCTCGCTTCGGCTCTGGGTACGGCCGGCACCCTGGGAGAGGGTGCGGCCTTGGTGGGCGGCTCGGATCCGAGTGCGGTTTTGGCTGACGGCGCTTCTGCGGTGCAAGGGAGCGAGACCGGTGCTGTCTTGGGAAACGAGACGTCCCATGCCGGCAGGCCGGAGACCCTGGGAGAATTTCTCTCCCAAACGGATCTCAAAAGCCTGGGCCAGCAGTTAAAGCAGCTTCCAGGAATGGAAGCGGACGGCAGGATTTTTTCACAGGGCGAGCTGAACCGTAATCTGAACGCCGGTGAGCTGTTGAATTATATTCGCCAGAACCTGTCGGCAGGAGGCGAAACGGATGCGGCGGCAGTCAAGGAGCTTTTCAAGGGCAAGGAATATAAGAGCCTGCTTAAGCAGGTGATGGGCGAGCAGTGGCTGCTCGAACCCGAACAGGTGACAAAGAAGGAGCAGGTCGAGCAGCTGTATGAGCGCATCAACCGCCAGATGGCCAAGCTGGAGCAATTTTTGCAGAACGCCGGAAAAGAGGTGCCGGCCGCAAATCGTCAGGTGAGCCAGGTGCGGGGAAATCTGGAGCTGATGAACCAGATCAATCAGCTGTACAATTATGTGCAGCTTCCGCTCAAGCTCCACGGGCAAAATGCGCACAGCGATCTCTATGTCTATACCAACAAAAAGAAGCTGCAGGATGCAGAGGGAGAACTCTCGGCGCTCTTGCATTTGGAGCTCGATCATTTGGGAACGACCGATGTACAGGTCAAGCTTCTGGGCAACGGCGTGACTGCCAATTTCTTTCTGTCGGATGAGCTGGCGCTGCGCCTGGTGGAACAGCATGCGGAGGAGCTGACCGAACGCCTGGAGCAAAAAGGCTATCGCTGCAGTGTGCAGCTGGAGCAGCAGGTGAAGGAGATGGACTTTGTCGAGGACTTTCTGGAACGCGAGGCGCCGGTCGGGCAGCTGTCGCGGTATTCGTTTGACGTGCTGACATAAGATACGGGTACAGCGTCGTTTCCGCTGGGCTGTACTGGTATTTCCGCTGGACAGAGTGTTTTGCCCGGAAGGGATTGGTATTGCGTGCAGAAGGAGAGCTTTTTTCAGAAAGGAACAGGTATTGTGTGCAAATGGAACGCTTTTTCCTGAAGGGAACCGATGTTTTGTCCGGATGAAATGCTTTGTTTTGGGTAGGGCATAGGAGTTTGTATAAAAATTGCTGTGATTCGAGGTGGCAGAGGATGGCAGGAAGAAAAACGGAGGAGCAGAGCAAGACGGCAGTAGCTTTGGGCTATGAGCCGGGAGATGAGGCGCCACGGATTATTGCCGCGGGAAAGGGTGAATTGGCGCAGAAAATCATCGACCGGGCTAAAGAGGCGGATGTTCCTTTGCATAAGGATGAAAAACTGGCGGCAACACTGTCAAAGCTTGAGATCGGCGATACGATTCCGCCGGAGCTGTACGAGGTGGTGGCCGAGATTCTGGTGTTTGTAGACCGAATGGATAAGCTGCGGGAGAAGTTAAAATGACAGCGCCTGAATTGGGCGTAAAGGGGCGTGTGAAATGACAGCGCCTGAATTGGGCGTAAAGGAGCGTGTGAAATGACAGCGCCTGAATTGGGCGTAAAGGAGCGTGTAAAATGAAAACAGATGCGCAACGGAGACGTGCAAAAGGCGCTTATTACGAACAGATTGCGGCGGATTATTTGGAGCAAAAGGGCTATCAGATTGTGGAGCAGAACTTTTGCGCTCCGCATGGGGAGCTTGACCTGATTGCCAAGGATGGATCTTGTCTGGTTTTTGTCGAGGTGCGTTATCGGGCCACGATGCGGGGCGGTCATCCATTGGAGACGGTAAACGCTCAAAAGCAAAAGCGAATCTATCGTGCGGCCCGCTGGTATTGTTTTCAGCGTGGGTTGGGGGAGGACATGGCCTGCCGTTTTGATGTGGTGGGAATTTTGGGAGAGGAACTGGTGCATGTGGAAAATGCATTTTCGTGATGCGTCTCATGCAGAAGCTTTGCATGGTCTAGGGACAATTGAATGCTTGGCTGCGCTTGAATGGTCCGCAGAAATTTGGTATTTGGCTGTGTTGGAATGACCCGGAGTGATCCTATGCTAGACGGCACCAGGATGGCCCGAAAAACCAGGTATTTTGCAGTGTTGGGATGACGAGGAAAGGGCTTAAGCTTGACGACACCAGGACGACCCGAAAAAACCAAGCATTTTGCAGTGCTGGGGTGGACTGGAATCATCCAATGTCCAAGCAGCCGCGAAAAAGGTGAGAAATGATGGAGTGGATTAGAAAAAGAGATTCGGATGCAATGCGGGAAAAATGCGTCCAACTGGAAGTGGGAGAGCTTCCGTTGTTGTATTTTCCTTTGCTGGAGGAGACGGGACTGGTGAGCCATTGCTTTACGACACGTCGCGGAGGCGTCAGTCAGGGAATTTTTTCTTCTCTGAATGTGAGCTTTTCCAGAGGAGACGACCCGAAGGCAGTACACGAGAATTTTGAACGGCTGGCACAGGCGTTTGGGATTGCCCCGGAGCAGTTTGTATGTTCCGATCAGACGCATACCGTTCATGTGCGGAAGATTACGGCCGCGGACGCAGGCTGCGGACTGACACGGGAAAGAGATTATACGGATGTGGACGGCCTGATCACAAACGAGCCGGGGCTGATGCTGTCTACGTTTTACGCGGACTGCGTACCGTTGTATTTCGTCGATCCCGTACATCGGGCGATTGGACTGTCCCATTCCGGCTGGCGGGGAACGGTGGGACGGATGGGAGCAGTGACGCTTGACGCGATGCAAAAGGAGTATGGCACGCGCCCGGAGGATGCGCTCTGTGCGGTTGGCCCCTCGATTTGCGCCGACTGCTATGAGGTCAGCGAGGATGTGTACCGCGCCTTTGCGGACGAATTTTCACAGGAATGCGAGGAATTTTTTGTCAGAAAGAAAAACGGAAAATATCAGCTGGATCTGTGGAAGGCCAACGAGCGGATTTTGCTTCACGCCGGTGTCCGGCCAGAGCACATTGCAGTGTCAGGGATTTGTACCTGCTGCAACAGCGAGGCGCTCTTTTCCCATCGTGCTTCGGGAGGAAAAAGAGGCAATTTGGGGGCATTTTTGATGTTGCATTAAGAAAGGAAAAAAGAAGGAGAAGGTATGAAAACGTATATGGAATTCAGTGTGGAAATGATGCAGAAAATCGTGGCAGTAGACAGCCCAACCGGCTTTACAGCCCAAGCGGCGGATCTGGTGATTGGGGAGTACGAGCGGCTGGGCTATCGTCCGGTTAAGACCAGGAAGGGCGGCGTGCTTGTTGATTTGGGCGGAAGAGATGAGGAAAACGGTGTTTTGCTGGAGGCGCACATTGATACGCTGGGCGCAATGGTAGCCGAGGTGAAGGAAAACGGCAGGCTGCGTCTGTCGCCCTTAGGCGGAATGAATCCTTATAATGGAGAAGCGGAAAACTGCCGTATTTTTACCAGAGGCGGAAAAATTTACAGCGGAACGCTGCAGCTGAAAAATGCTTCCACACATGTGAATCTGGACTATGACAGCAGCAAGCGCAGCTATGAGACAATGGAGGTAGTGATTGACGAAAAAACTTCCTCTAAAGAAGAGACGAAGCAGCTGGGAATCAGAACGGGGGATATTGTAGCGTTTGATCCTCGAACGGTGATCACGGATTCCGGTTACATCAAGAGCCGGTTTCTCGATGATAAGCTGAGTGTCGGAATTTTGCTTGGATTTGCAAAATATCTGCGGGATCGTGGGATCGTGCCAGAGCGTAAAATTTATCAGCATATTTCTGTTTTTGAAGAGGTGGGACATGGAGCCAGCGGCACGGTGCCGGCAGGTGTGACGGAGATTCTGGCCGTGGATATGGGCTGTGTTGGAGAGGGGCTTTCGTGCACGGAGCATCAGGTGTCCATCTGCGCAAAGGACAGCGCCGGCCCCTATCATTATGACGTGGTATCGGCTTTGATTGCGGCTGCTGAGACGGGAGCAGTTGATTTTGCCGTTGATGTCTATCCCAAATATGGGTCGGACGCGGACGCGGCGCTGGCGGCGGGATATGACGTGCGCCACGGCTTAATCGGGCCCGGCGTCTACGCTTCGCATGGGTATGAGCGCAGCCATAAGGACGGCGTGGAGCAGACACTGCGGCTGCTGCAGTCGTATCTGGGATAGGGGAACGGTTCGCTGTAGTACGAAGGCTTTGCACTGCAAACAGCGATGGAATATTTTCGATCAATATTTCACAAAAAGATATTGATAAAATCTGGAAATATGTTAGAATAAATATGTGCGCAGGACAGGCTGTGTTCTGTTTACCGACGCAAAGATAATCCAAAGAGTATATAGGAGGAATGTTCAAATGGCGAACAAATGGGTTTATTTGTTTACGGAAGGAAACGCGAACATGCGGGAGCTTCTTGGCGGAAAGGGTGCGAATCTTGCAGAGATGACGCATATTGGACTGCCGGTACCGCAGGGCTTTACCATTACAACGGAAGCATGTACTCAGTATTATGAAGACGGTCGTGAGATCAACGATGAGATTCAGGGTCAGATCAATGAATACATCGTAAAGATGGAAGAGATTACGGGAAAGAAATTCGGAGATAAGGAGAATCCGCTGTTGGTATCTGTTCGTTCCGGTGCCAGAGCATCCATGCCGGGTATGATGGATACCATTCTGAACCTGGGTCTGAATGAGGACGTGGTGGAAGTAATTGCCGCAAAGTCTGGGAATCCCCGTTGGGCATGGGACTGCTACAGAAGATTCATCCAGATGTATTCCGACGTAGTTATGGAAGTTGGAAAGAAATATTTTGAAGAGCTGATCGACAAGATGAAGGCAGAAAAGGGCGTGACCTATGACGTAGACCTGACTGCAGAGGATTTAAAAGAGCTTGCCGGACAGTTTAAGGCGGAATACAAGTCCAAGATCGGAGAGGATTTCCCCAACGATCCGAAGGAGCAGCTGATGGGAGCCGTAAAGGCTGTGTTCCGTTCCTGGGACAACCCCCGTGCAAATGTATACCGCCGCGACAACGATATTCCCTATTCCTGGGGAACCGCGGTCAATGTACAGAGTATGGCTTTTGGTAATATGGGCGATGACTGTGGTACTGGTGTTGCATTTACGCGTGATCCGGCAACCGGCGAGAAGAAGCTGATGGGTGAATTCCTGATCAACGCTCAGGGCGAAGATGTAGTTGCCGGCGTTCGTACTCCGATGCCGATTGCCAAGATGGAAGCGGAGTTCCCGGAAGCATTCAAACAGTTCCAGGATGTCTGCCAGACACTGGAAGATCATTATAAAGATATGCAGGATA
>CAMULB010000148.1 GCA_947089585.1 uncultured Lachnospiraceae bacterium
CATCCTGCGGCGAATACAAAAGCACGCATTCTGAGGGTTCTCCGTCCCGCCCGGCCCGGCCGGCCTCCTGGTAATAATTTTCCATGCTCTGCGGCATATTGTAGTGGAGCACATAGCGCACATTCGACTTGTCAATGCCCATACCAAACGCATTGGTCGCCACCATGACCGGCATGCGATCGTAAATAAAATCCTCCTGGCTCTCTCTGCGCTGCTCGTTCGTCAGCCCCGCATGGTATCGGGCCGCCAAAAGCCGCTCCTTTGCCAGCAGCTGATAGACCTTTTCTACGTTTTTGCGCGTGGCACAGTAAATAATCCCGCTCTCATGCGGATGCTTCGCTACATACTCCAACAGAAACCGATCTTTATTTTTTGGCTTTTCAACGGAAAAAAAGAGATTTTTGCGATCGAATCCGGTAATCAGCACCTGGGGCGCATCCAGCTTCAGCACGCAGACAATGTCGTCCTTCACCACCCCGGTGGCCGTGGCCGTAAAGGCGCTTACCACCGGACGGCGCGGCAATTGTTCAATAAAACGGACGATTTTCAGATAGCTGGGGCGAAAATCCTGCCCCCACTGTGAAATGCAGTGCGCTTCATCGACCGTCACCATCGAGATCTCGACCTGCAGAGCAAAATATAAAAAGCTGTCTGTCTCCAGCCGCTCCGGCGCAACGTAGATCATTTTATACTGCCCGCGCGCCGCCAGCGCAAGCGCTTTTTGAATCTGCGTCTCAGTGAGCGAGCTGTTGATATAGGCCGCGTGCACTCCGGCCTGATTCAACGCCTGTACCTGATCCTTCATCAGGGAAATCAGCGGCGAAATCACCAGCGTAATCCCCGGAAGCATCAGCGCCGGCACCTGATAGCAAAGCGATTTCCCGGCGCCGGTGGGCATAATGCCCAACACATCCCGCCCGGCTAAGATGCTGTCAATCAGCAGCTTTTGGCCCTCGCGGAAGGAATCATATCCAAAGTATTTTTTGAGAATTTGATGGGTCCGATCATTTCCCCGCTCACTGCCGTCCTTTCGTTGTTCCATCGAGCCGAACGGCTCTCTCCCCATGATCATTCTGTATCTCCTTTTGCCTCATTCTCCCTGCTGTGCATCCAATGAATCCCGATATGCCCGATTCCAAGAATCAGCGCTGATGCCGCCAATAAACTATTTTTTCCATAGACTGCCAGCAAAACCTACATAAGAAAAACCAAGCTGCATTCCTGTACTCCTTTCGATCACCACTGCAATTTTTAATCGAATCTGCCGCTATTATACACGATATGCTCCAAAACATCAATGCCGCATTTGGCTGATGCAAACAATCTCATAACGGTTCATTCCGGTTCCGGCCGTCCCCATGCATTCGCTAGGAGAGGACGGCCAGCACCGTTGTGGGGCAGGCGCGGAATGCTTATGGATGCGCAGCATGCGCCGAACACGCCTGGGCGGTCAATTCCCCCTGAACCACATCAATGCGAATCGTATCCTTCGCTCCCACTTCGTCCGCCAAAATCAGTCTGGCAGCCAGGGTTTCCACGGTCTTTTGCAGATACCGCTTGAGCGGTCTTGCCCCATAGACGGGATCATAGCCATGCGCAACGACATACGTCTCGGCCTCCTTCGTCAGCTCAACCGAAATCTCCCGATCGACCAACCGTCGATTCAGATCTGCCAGCAGCAGGTGAATAATATTGCCGATGTGCTCCTTCGTCAACGGCTTAAATAAGATGATCTCGTCCAGACGGTTTAAAAATTCCGGCCGGAAGCTGCCGCGCAGCTCCTGCATCACGGCCTCCTCACACTCCGGCTTAATTGCGCCGCTGCGCTCAATCCCTTCTAACAGATAGGAGGAACCGAGATTGGAGGTCATAATCAAAATCGTATTCTTAAAGTCCACGGTGCGACCCTGTGAATCAGTAATCCGCCCGTCGTCTAACACCTGCAGCAGGACATTGAACACATCCGGGTGGGCTTTTTCCACCTCGTCAAACAGCACGACCGAATAAGGCCTGCGGCGCACGGCCTCGGTCAGCTGTCCGCCTTCCTCGTATCCTACGTATCCGGGAGGCGCTCCGATCAGCCGGGAAACCGAATATTTCTCCATATATTCGCTCATATCAATCCGCACCATATTATTCTCGTCGTCAAACAGGCTTGCGGCCAACGCTTTGGCCAGCTCTGTCTTACCTACGCCGGTAGGCCCCAAGAAGAGGAAGGAACCGATGGGCTTACTCGGATCCTTGATCCCCGCCTTCGAGCGGATGATGGCTTCCGTCACCTTGGTCACGCCCTCGTCCTGCCCGACCACCCGTTTGTGCAGCTCCTCGTCAAGGTGCAGCGTCTTGTTGCGCTCGCTTTCCGTCAGCTTGGCAACCGGAATCCCCGTCCAGCGGGAAATGATGCTGGCAATCTCCTCCTCGCTGACATTTTCATGCACCAGCTGCATGGATTCATGCTTCACCTTCTCTTCTTCCAGCGCCAGCTGCTGCATCAGCTGCGGCTTCTTGCCGTACTGCAGCTCCGCCGCCTTGGCCAAGTCGTAATCCTGCTGCGCTTTGGCAATCGCACCGTTGATCTCCTCCAGCTCCTCCCGCAGCTTGTGCAGCCGCTCAACCGAGGATTTCTCATTGTCCCACTGCGCCTTTTTCGTCTGAAATTCCGTTTTCAGCTCGGCCAGCTCCTTCTGCAGCGCGGCCAGCCGATCCTGGCTTAGCCGGTCTTCTTCTTTTTTCAGCGCGGCCTCCTCAATCTCCATCTGCATCACGCGCCGCTGAAGCTCATCTAACTCCGTCGGCATCGAATCGAGCTCGGTCTTGATCAGCGCACAGGCCTCGTCCACCAGGTCAATCGCCTTATCCGGCAGAAAACGGTCGGAAATATAGCGGTTGGAAAGGACTGCCGCCGAGACCAGCGCGCCGTCCGTGATCTTGACGCCGTGAAACACCTCGTAACGCTCTTTTAAGCCCCGCAGAATCGAAACCGTATCCTCCACCGTCGGCTCCTTCACATGCACCGGCTGGAAACGGCGCTCTAAGGCGGAGTCCTTCTCCACATATTCGCGGTATTCATCCAGTGTGGTGGCGCCAATGCAGTGCAGCTCGCCTCTGGCCAGCATCGGCTTTAGCATATTTCCGGCATCCATCGCGCCCTCGCTCTTGCCGGCGCCGACAATGGTGTGCAGCTCGTCAATAAAGAGAATAATCGCCCCGTCGCTCTTTTTCACCTCGTCCAAAACGGCCTTTAATCGTTCCTCAAATTCGCCCCGGTATTTGGCTCCCGCCACCAGTGCGCCCATATCCAGTGCAAACAGCCGTTTTTCCTTCAAGCCCTCCGGCACGTCGCCGCGGACAATCCGCTGAGCCAGCCCTTCAACCACGGCCGTCTTGCCCACGCCCGGCTCGCCGATCAGCACCGGATTATTCTTCGTCTTACGGGAAAGAATCCGAATCACATTGCGAATCTCACCGTCCCGGCCGATCACCGGATCAAGCTTTTGGTCTCTGGCCCGCTCAACCATGTCATAGCCGTATTTTTCCAAAGTGTCGTAGGTCGCCTCAGGGTTGTCGGAGACCACCCGCTGATTGCCCCGCACCGTAGACAGCACCTGCAAAAACCGCTCTCTGGTAATGCCGTACTCCTTGAAAATCGCTTTCATCGCCGGATTGGGATACTGCATCAGAGAGAGGAATAAATGTTCAACTGAGACATATTCATCTCCCATTTGCTTCGCCTCATCCTCGGCATGAATCAAGGCCTTGTTCAGATCCTTACCCATAAAAATCTGTCCGCCCGATACCTTAACCCGTTTGGCAAGCGCATTTTGCGCCGTTTGGATCAAATGCGCCAAATCAATCTCCATCTTCTCAATCAGCTTCGGCATCAGCCCCTCAGGCTGCTGCAGCAGCGCAGCCAACAGATGCTCCTGCTCGATCTCCTGGTTGCCGTATTCATAAGCCAGCTTCTCGCACTGATTGATGGCTTCAATGGATTTTTGCGTAAATTTCTGAATATTCATCACAGATTCCTCCTCTTCTGGAGCGTGTTTTTAACACGCCGCGGAATTGTCTTACAAGCTCCTTTTCGTAGTATGTGTATGTTTGACCCATCCATGCATCGCATGGTTTTGTTGATTTGTATGTTCTAGTGTCACTATAACACTTGTTGTTAGCACTGTCAATAGGTGAGTGCTAAAATTGTGTGAAAATTTTATAAAGAGACAGCCATGATGACCTGCCATATGCTAAACGGCATATAGGGATGATGTCAAATGGGAAATTTCATCTCTCTTCCTAGATCTGCATCTATGATTGAGGTAGCGCTATTTCTAAAAACAAAAATATCTTTTATGCATATAATTTATTAAACCCTCCGAGAATTTCGACATGACATATTCTTTCGGAGTGGCTGTAAAGGGTACGACAAATGTATTATGTATGAAATCCCGAATTTGAATGAGGTGGTTTTAATTGAATAATT
Organism: uncultured Lachnospiraceae bacterium; assembly: GCA_947089585.1. GTDB lineage: Bacteria > Bacillota > Clostridia > Lachnospirales > Lachnospiraceae > 14-2. Next base: position 4,478 of record CAMULB010000148.1, read on the forward strand.
TTAATCCTAACTGGATCTTTAATCCTCCAAACCTGTTTGGCATGGGAAGGAATTTTAATAGAAACTATAATCAAAGGTCGGCTCAATGTTCCTGCAATTGCACACCTGGGGCAAAAGCAGCTGTATCTGATTCATCTCAACAGGAAAACGTTGCAGCGCCGGAGGAAATGAAAGGACGTGGCGCACCTGATTGTACGACGAGTTGTGACTCATCTGATTGTACGCCAAGGTGTGACGCGCCCTCTTGTACAACGAGATGCGATACATCTGATTGTACGCCAAAATGCGAAGTGCCTGATTGCTCGTCAAGATGTGACATGTCTGATTGTACACCAAAATGCAACACTTCTGATTGCTCGTCGAGATGTGACGCATCTGATTGTACGCCAAGGTGTGACGCGCCCTCTTGTACGACGAGACACGAAGTGCCTGATTGCTCGCCTAGATGCGAAGTGTCTGATTGTACGACGAGATGCAAAGTGCCTGATCGCACGCCTAGATGCGAAATGTCTGATTGCTCGCCTAGATGCGAAGTGCCTGATTGTACGACGAGATGCGAAATGCCTGATTGCTCACCAAGATGCGAAGTGCCTGATTGTACGACGAGATGCGAAATGCCTGATTGCTCACCAAGATGTGAAGAGCCTCATTGCTCGTCGAGATGCGAAGTGCCTGATTGCTCACCTAGATGTGAAGAGCCTCATTGCTCGCCGAGATGTGATGCGCCTGATTGCCCGCTGAGATGTGACGCATCTGATTGTACGCCAAGATATAACGCGTCTGCCTGCTCGCCAAGATGTGACGCGCCGTTTTGCACGCTGAGAGGTGGAGAGGTTGGCCCACAAGGACCGAGAGGAGAGCCAGGACCGCAGGGTTGCCCTGGTGAGCGTGGAGAGATCGGCCCACAAGGACCGAGAGGAGAACCAGGCCCTCAGGGTTGTCCCGGCGAACGCGGAGAAATCGGGCCGCAAGGCGTTACAGGGCCGCAAGGACCGCAAGGCGTTACAGGACCACAGGGACCAAGAGGAGAGCCAGGAGCACGCGGGCCTGCAGGACCCTCAGGCTATCCGCAAAATTGCATCTTTGCATCTTTTTTAGGACAGGATCTTATCTTGCCGGAAAACGCAAACCTTCCACTTAAAACAGATATCCCGGATGTAACGCAAAACATATCTCTTTGCAATAATGATTCTGTATTGTTGGCTCCTGGATATTATGTGATCTATTATTATGTATCCGTAGCCGTAAGCAGACATGGTTTCATAAAGCTTACACCAATATTAAATGACTGTGTACAGACGATATATAGCGCATACGCAGAGGCGGCAAAGCGGAAAGAAATGCTTACCATATCAAGATATTTTATGATCGAAATATCGAGTGCTTCTACTTTGTTCTTTGCCTGGAATTCATCCGCAGGCGCTTCCAAAATCAATATGAACCTGATTATACAAAAGCTTGACAGACAATAATTTAAAGAGGAAGGGGAATCAAAATGCCTACCATAAGTCTTTGTATGATCGTCAGAAATGAGGAGCTGCATATTGCACGTTGTCTTGAAAGTATCGCAGGACTTGTAGAGGAGATTATTGTTGTAGATACCGGCTCGGTGGATCGAACAATAGAAATCGCGTCTCATTATACGTCAAACGTGTATTCGTATCCTTGGAAGGATGATTTTTCTGATGCCAGAAACTATTCTTTTTCTAAAGCGTCTATGGATTACTGTATGTGGCTGGATGCGGATGATGTTCTGGAAGAAATGGAAAAGGATAAATTTTTGCAATTAAAGCAGACACTTCCCAAAGATGTTGACCTGGTCATGATGAGATATATTACTTCGTTTGACGAAGCAGGTAAGCCTTCTTTTTCTTACTTCAGGGAAAGATGGATCCGAAACAATTCCCAATACCGCTGGATCGGCGCAGTCCACGAAGTAATTCCTCCAAGCGGCAATATTGTTTATTCTGACACCGCGATTTCTCACAAAAAAATGAATCAGGGAGATCCGGATCGAAATCTAAACATATATAAGAAGCTGCTGGCGGAAGGAAAACGTTTAGATCCGCGACAGCAATATTATTATGGACGAGAATTATACTATCACAAACAGTATCAAGAGGCGGTTTCTGTGTTGGAAGAATTTTTACTTTCAGAGACAGGCTGGGTAGAAAATAAAATTGAAGCATGCTCCATTTGTGCAAATTGTTACGATTGCCTAGGTCAGAAGCAATCCGCTTTAATTACATTGCTGCGCAGCCTGAGCTTTGATTTGCCAAGAGCTGAGTTGTGTTGTGAAATTGGCAAGCATTTTTTGAAACAAGGAAATTATCATACTGCTGCATACTGGTATGAAACAGCATTAAGCAGACCCAAACAGGAATATTCCGGCGGATTTATCCTGCCAGATTGTTATGATTATATTCCTTTTTTACAGTTGTGCGTATGTTTTGACAAGATCGGAGACCGAAAAAAAGCAAAAGAATACAATGAAAAAGCTGGCGCCTGTAAGCCTTATTCCCAAGCATATCTTTATAACAAACAGTATTTTGAGCGTCTTTGAATTTCTTAGAGCGTGTTTATATGAGTGAGACGGCATAGATTCGTTTACTAAAATATATGTAACAGATCATTCAGTGAAACATAAATTATTTTTAGAAGAAGCTGTCTGGCGAAGATCATTTTGAAACGAAGCTTTACGCGTTCAACCTTTGCTGTTATAGCGTCAAGACGCACTGAATATCTTTCGTAAAATGTTTGTTTTTCTTTGTATGACAGCTCTTCCGATCATTCATTGAAAGGATGTGTTTTTCTTGGATCATAAGAATTTATATAGTAACTGTCAGAATCAATGCCATCCCACCTGTTGTGAACGTGGGCCGGCGGGACCTAAGGGAGACCAGGGCCCCATGGGCCCGCAGGGAATCAAAGGAGATACTGGCTGTCCCGGTCCCAAGGGCGATAGAGGCGATCAAGGTCCCGTAGGGCCGCAGGGTATTCCTGGCGCCCCTGGAGCGAGGGGACCCAGAGGAAATACTGGTCCCGTGGGCCCTACTGGAAATACAGGTCCCAGAGGCTATGCTGGTCCCAGAGGTTATGCTGGTCCGCAAGGGATTCAAGGGATCCAGGGGATTCGCGGTGATATCGGACCCAAAGGTGATCCAGGGTGTGAAGGCCCAAAAGGAGATATCGGACCTCAGGGACCCGCAGGTCCGATCGGGCCAGTCGGTCCTGCAGGTCCACAGGGAGATGTCGGACTTCAGGGACCCAGAGGCATTCCGGGGCCGACCGGGCCCACCGGGCCCACCGGAC
>CAMULB010000149.1 GCA_947089585.1 uncultured Lachnospiraceae bacterium
AAAAGGCGTGTATGCGCGGGTAAAAAAACGGGCAATGCGGTTGTATTCCGTCCATGTTTTGGGCGGACGCAGCGAAATGTGGTGCGCTTCCTTATATTGCCGCTGCAGGAGCGGGTCGTCAAATAAATCCTTGCGGTAAAAAAGAAACTGTGTGCCGCCGATGACCGGAAATCCGTAATAGCGTCCTTTGATTTTTGCATTTTCCAGGTTCTTGGGAAAGACCGCGGTCCAAAGCTCTGGAATGCTCTTTAATGTATCGCTGAGATCCAGAAGGATATCCTTGCAAAAAAGATAGTACATCCAGGATACATCTGCCAGATATAAGTCGTAGAGCCGCCGTTCGGCAGAGGTATCTGCTTCAATTAGCGCAAACAGTTCCTGAAGCGAGAAAAAATCAAAAATCAGCAGGATTCCATAGCTGGAGGAGAATTTGTAGCTGACGGCCTGAATCGCCCGGATCGTCGGCAGATCTACGCTGGCAATCCGCAGCGTTACCCTGGGATTTGGAACGATCAGCGAGGTCTGGACGGGTGGGGCCGGAATCGGCAGTTCCATGTCGATGATATGATCCTTGTACAGCTTGAATTTGCGGTCATAGAGCTGGGCGGAGGTATTGTGTTCCATCAGGATCTCAAAGCTGTCCTCTCCCAGCATGTATGCAGTAGCCGCAGTCTGCATGACATTTGCCCGATAACTGGCGACATTCCAGCGCTCTTCAGATAAGGTAATCAGGCACATGTTCTGACCGGGAATGATGTTGTGAATGTCGCAGGCCTCCAAAACACCGTCCATGATGGTCAGGGAAGAGGTGAGGATGGCCTGAGGCAGATAAGTGGAGAGATAGAGCATCGTCTCCTTAAAAGCGCCCTCCTTGGACATGTCCGTGTAGAGAATGTTTTCCGTGCGGCATTCGAGCTGGTACTTGTCATGGGCTTCGGAATAGCCGTTGACGCATTCGCTTTCCGAGAAAAAATCCGATGGGCCGATTACCAGGGCAATGTTGGTGTAGCCCCGCAGAATCAGCCGCTTTGTGAGGTCAAACATCGTATTGTAGTTGTCAAATCCAAGAAAGTTTGTCGAAATGTTTTTGGGCAGGCGCATGATAAATACGTGGCTGATGTGGTATTGCTCCAGCGTGCGCTTGAAAAAGTCGGAATTCTGCGACTGGCAGGTCATGAGAATGATACCGGCATAATTTTTGCTGATGAATTTTGTAATGATATCCTGCTCAATCCGAGGATTGTTGTAGCTGCAGGCAATATTGACCGAATAATGGGCAAATTCAGCCTGGGCGATGATCCCTTTAAGAATCTCGGAGTTGGTGCTGTCGTCGAGATTGGGCAGGATGACACCGATCTCATCGGATACGTTATTCTTTAAGCTGCGGGCCGAGTGGTTGGGAATGTAATTTAGCTCGGAAATTGCTTCCCGTACCCGAAGCTGTGTCTCCAGCTTGATATTCTTCTTTCCGGAAATACAATAAGAAACGGTTGCCACGGATACGCCGGCCCGTTGTGCCACATCCTTTAGAGTTACCATAAAAATCCCCCCTATTCGGCGCACTATGCTCATCGGATACAAAGCTCGGTGCCGTGGACGCCGCGCGAATAGCAGAATGCATCGAATGGCAGAATGCATCGGACGGCATTGCTAAGATACGCTCTAGTTTGACACAGCGGCAGCGAAAAGTCAATCAAAAGTGAAACGATTCAAACAAAAAATAAAAACTTGTTGAATTTCACCAAAAGAATTCTTATAATTAAGATATCTTATGATCATATTAGTGAATTTTAGTGACCAGGGTGTGAGCATGCAGTTTCGATGAAAAAGGAGAGAAAAGGATGAACAGCAGAGAACGTTTTTTTGCAACTATCAACCGCGAGCCGGTAGACCGTCCTGCCGCGTGGTTGGGGATGCCGGATATTAAGGCACAGCCGGCTTTGTTTGCGCATTATGGCGTAAAGAATATGCATGAGCTGAAGCTGGCGGTTGGCGATGATTTTTATGCGATCGAGGTTCCGTATCAGTCTCCCACCGCAAGTGCGATTTTTGCGGCTTTCGACTGGTATATGGATGGAAATGTAGACGCAGAGGAGCGGACGTTGACTGCGGACGGATGCTTTAAGGATGCGGAAGAAGTAGAGGATCTTGACTTTTTCCAGTGGCCGGATCCTGAGAAATACATTGATGTAGCGGAATGCCGCCGCCGTGTGGAGGCAGCGCCGGAGGATAAGGTGCGCCTGGCGATGTGCTGGTCTGCACATTTTCAGGATACCTGCGCATCCTTTGGGATGGAGACGGCATTGATGAATATGCTTTCCAATCCCGAAATCTACGAAGCAGTTGATGAGAAGATTGTCAGCTTCTATTTGAAAGCGAATGAGATTTTCTTTGAGGCGACAAAGGGCAAGCTGGATGCCGTTTTGATCGGCAACGATATGGGCAGCCAGAGAGGGCTGATGCTGTCGCCGCAATGTGTCAGAGATTTCATCATTCCGGGCTGTAAGAAGCTGGTAGATCAGGCGCATGCTTACGGCCTGAAGGTAATTTATCATTCCTGCGGCTCCATCGCGCAGGTGATTCCCGATCTGATCGAGGCCGGCGTTGATGTGGTGCATCCGATTCAGGCGCTTGCGGCCGGGATGGAGCCGGATCGCTTAAAGCAGCAGTTTGGCAATCAGGTGGCCTTCTGCGGCGGCGTAGATACACAGGATCTTTTAGTCAACGGGACGCCGGAGATGGTGCAGGCCAAGGTTAAGGAGCTGCGGACGATTTTCCCCACCGGCCTGGTGATTTCGCCCAGCCACGAGGCGATCATGGAGGATGTTCCGCCGGCCAATATCCATGCTTTGTTTGAAGAGGCGCAGAAGGTGTACTGATTCGTTTGAAGAGGCGCAGAAGGTGTATTGATTCGTTTGAAGAGGCGCGGAAGGTGTACTGATTCATAGAAGGGGGAGCGACGATGGCAGTAAGAAGATTTGGCGAGATGATTAAAGTAAAGGATCTGGAGGCGTATGCCAAATGGCACGCCAATCCGATGCCGGGTGTCAATGAGATGATCAAGGAATGTCACCTGAAAAATTATTCCATTTATAGCAGAGGAGAATACTTGTTTGCTTATTACGAGTATGACGGCGATGATTTTGAGGCGGATATGGCCAAGATGGCGGCTGACCCCAATACCCAGGCGTGGTGGGATGTGGTGAAGCCCTTGATGGAGCCGCTGGATGACCGCGAGGAAGGAGAATTCTGGTCTGGTATGAAGGAGATTTATCATCTGGATTAAGGCAAGGCCATTGGGATGCGAGGGTGTGGCCTTAGAGCGTGTTTGGAATGAATTTTCAGACACGCTCTGAAGTATGTCCGAAAAAGGAGAGCGGTATGACAGAATATGAAAAGGCGGAAGCGGGACTTTTGTATGATGCCCATTTTGACCCACAGGTCGATCAAGGGCGGAGGAGAAGCCAGGAGCTGAATTTTGAGTATAATGCGCTAAGCGTGATCTATCTGGAGAAAAGGCAACAGTTTTTCAAAAAATTGTTGCTTTTTTGATGGTTTTTGTTACAATGAGAGCAAGAAAACAGACGGAAACGGGGCGTGTGTTCGCCGGTGCGGACCGCGGTAAGATGGAGGTCTTATGGGAGAAATGGATATTCGGGTCGTCAAGACGATTGAGGGCATACGGGAAAGCTTTTTATGCTGCCTGAAAGAGATTGGCTTTTTGCATATGACTGTGAAGAATATTACGGAAAAGGCACGCATCAACCGTTCGACGTTTTACAAATATTATAAGGACAAGTACGATCTGCGCGATGCGTATGTGGATGAGATCATTGCGGATTTTATCGCGCATCTGGATATTGCATTTCTGCATATGCCGCGGATTACGATGGAAAGCTATTATGTGGATTTGCGGCGTTGTCTGGAATATTTTCGTGGAAAACAATCGGAATATTTGACGCTGTGGAGCTGTAATTTACAGGAACGGAATGTATTTGAAGAGATGCTGGACGGCGGCGTGGCCAAGCTGATGCGGGAATTTGAGAAAAATCCTCAAATCAGTAAGGAAAAGCGGCTGTATTTTTCACTTTATGCGCGGCTATTCTTGGGAAATATGATGGTCAGCATGCGCTGGTGGTTTACCGAGGGGCAGCAGGTGGATTTGGATACGTTTACGCGGCTGATGATTTCGCATATGAGTAATGGCATTTATCCAACCTTGAAGGGATAGACGAGCAGTGTTTGATTGGCCTTGCATTTGAGGTAAGGTCAGAGAGAAATGGGCAAGAAGAGGTGCAGCAAATGGGAAAAGGCAAGAAACGAAAAAAGCATCGGATGCTGCGGCGGATTTTATTGATTCAGTTTTTATTACTGCTGCTGGTAGTCGGGGGCGTCGCATTTTATTTTATCCACACATACGGCGCACAGGTCACGGCCATGCAGCAGGAGGCGAAGCGTCTGGTGGAGCATTCGTCCAAAAAGACGTTTCGTGCAGCGGAGACCAGCCTTGTTTTTGATGATAATGGGAATCAGATTACGGCCATGCGGGGGGAGAAAGACGTCTATTATCTGCCCTACGAAGAGATTCCGGCTTATGCCAAGGCGGCCATGATCAGCACCGAGGACAAAAAATTTGAGACGCATCGGGGATATGATTTGAAAGGGATTTTGCGGGCGGCGATTTCCTATCTCAAAAGCGGGCAGATTACGCAGGGCGGAAGCACGATTACTCAGCAGCTGGCGCGGAATACGTTTCTCACCCAGGAGCGCACTTGGCAGCGCAAGGCGGAGGAGATTCTGATTGCGGTCGAGCTGGAGAAGAAATACAGCAAAGAACAGATCATGGAATTTTATCTCAATAATATTTATTTTGGCAATGGATATTATGGCATCCAGGCCGCAAGCAAGGGGTATTTCAGTAAGGATGTGCAGGTGCTAAGTCTCTCAGAAATCGCTTTTTTGTGTGCGATTCCCAACAGCCCCAATCGGTACGACCCGGTGGAGCATATGGATGCGACCTTGAAGCGCCGCAACCGGATTTTAAAACAGATGAAGGAGGACGGGAAAATTTCCAAGGCTACCTGTCAGCAGGCAATGGAGGAGACGATTGAGCTCAAGCGCGCCCAGCGGGGCAAATCGGACTATGTGGAGACGTATACGTATTATTGCGCGACGCGGGCCCTGATGGAGCAGCAGGGCTTTCGCTTTCGCACGGAGTTTGATTCCGAGGAGGAAGAGGAGCGTTATCAGGAGGAATACAGCGCGCTGTATGGGGAATGCCAGGCCAGTCTCTACCAGAAGGGGTATCGGATCTATACGTCCGTCAATTTGGAGCTGCAGCAGAAGCTGCAGGCGGCGGTAGACGGCAATCTGGCGGAATTCGGCGAGCTCAGCGCGGAGGGAATCTATGCGCTGCAGGGAGCGGCAGTGTGTATTGACAACCATACCGGCATGGTCAAGGCGATTGTTGGCGGACGGGATCAGAGCCTGCCAGGGTATACCCTGAACCGCGCCTATCAGAGCTACCGGCAGCCGGGCAGCGCCATTAAGCCGCTGCTGGTCTATACGCCGATGCTGGAGCGGGGGTATACGCCGGATTCTGTGGTCGTGGATGCAGAGATTCCAGATGGGCCACAAAATGCGGACGGGGTATTTTCCGGGGAGATGACGCTGCGTCAGGCAGTGGAACAGTCAAAAAATACCGTGGCCTGGAGTTTATTTCAGCAGCTGACGCCGGAGAGAGGATTGGAGTACCTGCGAAGGATGAATTTTGCCCGCCTCGATCAAAGGGATGTGAATCTGGCTGCTGCTTTGGGCGGTTTTACGAAGGGAGCATCTCCTTTAGAGATGGCGGCCGGTTTTGCGGCGCTGGAAAATGATGGCAATTACCGCCAGCCTACCTGCATCAGCCGCATCACCGATGCCGAGGGAGCTGTGGTCTACGAAGCATCACGGGAGGCGGTTGCAGTCTATGAACAGAATGCGGCGCGCATGATGACAGAGCTTCTGACTGGCGTGCTGACGGATGGCACCGGCAGCGGTCTGGCTCTGTCACAGACGGTGGCGGCCGGCAAGACCGGAACAACGAACGACAAAAAGGACGGCTGGTTTGTAGGCTATACACCCTATTATACGACCAGCGTCTGGGTGGGATATGATTTGCCGCGGGAGCTGCCGGGGCTGTTCGGCTCTACGTATCCAGGGCGGATTTGGCATCAGTTTATGGAGGAGATTCACCAGGGGCAGCCGCCGATGGAATTTCTGCCGTATATTCGACCGGGTGAGCAAGGGGGCGAAGAAGAGCCGGAGCCGATGGAGGAGATGGAGAACCCGCAGGGATGGAATGACTCGAATCAAACGGAGGGCATGGAGGATCCGCTGTGGCCGGATGGCACGGACGAAGCCTGGAATCCAGGGGAGGAGCAGGAGGCGTCGGACGGGACAAACGGTACTGGGACGCAGAACCAACCGGGAACGGAGCCGTCGGGCGGAGAAAATGGAGCGTTCGTTACGGGGGGCGATGTGAGGCCGTGAATCGCGAGCCGGTCATAAAATTGTACCCAAGAAAAAACCGTTTCACAAATTTACATTTTCATCTCAAAGTGCTATAGTAAGCTTTGGATAGTATTCCGAAAAGAAACTATACCAGGGCATGATATTTGATGCGTGTCCGGGAGTTGTCTGACGCAGACCCTTCCCAGTGACGCAGAAGGCTTGTGAAAGCCTTTTTACGGCAGCTCATATCGGAACACAGAATGGGACTGTCTCCCGCCGCCTGAACAAGGAGGTGGTGCGATGGATATCGGATTTATTGGCGCCGGCAAAGTAGGGACCTCATTGGGGAGGTACTTGAAGCAGCATCGGCAGCACATCACAGGCTATTACAGCCGGAATCCCTTATCGGCAAAGGAAGCAGCAGAATTTACCGGATCGAAGTATTTTTCAACGCTGAACGAAGCGGTGGGAGAGAGCGAGGTCTTATTCCTGACTGTCCCGGACGGACAGATCGGGTCGGTATGGACGCAGATCCAGGATCTGCCTGTTGCCGGAAAAATCATATGTCATTGCAGCGGCCTGTTGTCGTCGGCCGTTTTTTCGGAAATCAGCCAAAAGGGCGCTTTTGGCTATTCTATCCATCCGCTGTTGGCGGTTTCTCAAAAATTTCAATCGGATCAATCCTTATCCCAGGCAGTATTTACCGTAGAAGGGGCGCAGGAGAAGCGCGCGCAGATTTTGAGGCTGCTGAAAGTCTGCGGCAACCCGGTCGTATTGCTCGATGCCGGGGCAAAAGAGAAATATCATGCGGCTGCGGTGATGGCCAGCAATCTGGTGCTCGCCTTAAATTACGGGGCACAGAAGCTGCTGACAGAATGTGGCTTTGCGCCGGAATTGGCAGCCAAAAGCCTGACGCCGCTTTTTTTGGGTAATGCGCAGACAGCTGCGGACAAGGGGCTTGCGGCTGCCCTGACCGGCCCGGTGGAACGGTTGGATCTGATGACGGTCAGTCATCATCTATCTGCCTTGGAGGGGGCAGACCGGGAAATTTACCGCCTTCTGTCCCTCTATGCAGTGGAGCTGGCCAGGCAGAAGCATCCGCAGCGGAATTATGAAGAGCTGAAAGGAAGGTTGGAGCAATGAAGCATACGGTGACAACGTTACAGAAACAGAAGGAAGAAGGAAATAAGATTACGATGCTGACGGCCTACGATTATTCGATGGCGAAGCTGATCAATGATGCGGGGATTGAGATGATTCTTGTCGGCGATTCGCTGGGCA
>CAMULB010000150.1 GCA_947089585.1 uncultured Lachnospiraceae bacterium
TCCTGCGCCACCTTCTGCAGGACAAAATTTTTGCCGGTCTCCTCCAGCACCTTCAAATGCATGAGTCCCAATTCGTCAAACACACGGTACGCCAGCCGCTGAAAGCTGACGACGTCAATGTTCATGATGCCATGACGGGCCGAACGAAGAACCAGCTCCCGCTGCGTCTGGAGCGTAAACTGCTCCGGGACAACGACAAAAAACAGCTGCTTTGCCTCCTGCTCGCTGCGCTGCAAAATATGCTCATAGAGGTAGCTGGATTTGCCGCTGCCTGAGCTGCCGAAAATAAACTGCAGTGCCATGATGGACTCTCCTTTCCCTGTAGCTATGTCCCTTTGATGCAAAAGACGCGCTCCGGATACGTCACGCGAGATGCGTCGTCGGCACGCCTCGCCTGCAAGACGCAACCCGCTTACGCCTCCATCAGCTGCTCTAACTCCCCAATCAGATCACCGAACACATCAAGCGCCGCCTGAATCGGCTCCTTGGTGCTCAAATCGACGCCCGCTAATTTCAGCAGCTCGACCGGAGCCGCCGAACAGCCGCCGGACAGAAATTGCAGATACTTCTCCAGAGCCGGCTGTCCTTCCTCCAAAATCCGGCGGGCAATGGCCACAGCCGCAGAGAATCCCGTCGCGTACTGATAGACATAGAAATTATAATAAAAATGAGGAATGCGGCACCACTCCCAGGCAATTTCTTCATCTGCGACGACATCCGGCCCGTAATACTTGCAGTTCAGATCATAGTACACCCGCTTTAAGGCTTCCGCCGTCAGGCTCTCACCGCGTTCGGCCATCTGATTGGTGATCTGCTCGTACTCCGCAAACATCGTCTGACGATACAGCGTCTGACGGAAATTTTCCAGAAAATGATTGATCAGATACGCCCGCTCCTTCGGCTCCTTGGTATGCGCCAGCAAATATTCCACCAGCAGCACCTCATTGCAGGTAGAAGCCACCTCGGCGACAAAAATTTTGTAATTGCTGTAGACGAACGGCTGCGCCTGATTGGAGAAATAAAAATGCAGCGCGTGTCCCATCTCATGAGCCAGCGTAAACATTGAATCCAAATTTTCATTGTAGTTCAACAGCACATATGGGTGTACGCCATACACGCCGGCCGCATAGGCCCCGGTGCGCTTGCCCTGATTCTCCCACACGTCAATCCAGCGATTCGCAAAGCCCTCCGCCACAATCGCTCCATACCGCTCCCCTAACGGAGCCAACGCATTTTGCACCGTCTCCTTGGCCTCTGCAAACGGCACCCTTCGGTCGGCTTCGGCGACAATCGGCACATAGAGATCATACATGTGAAGCTCTGAAAGGCCGAGACATTTTTTACGCAAACGCATATAGCGGTGCAGCTTGTCAAGATTTTCATTGACTACTGTCACCAGATTGTCATAGACCTTGGGGGAGACATCGTTGGCATCAACCGCGGCTTCAAGTGTAGACGCATAGCTCCGCGCCCTGGCCTGGAAGATCTGCTGCTTGACCTGACCGCTGTAGACAGCCGCCAGCGTATTTTCCAGTGTTCCATAGGTGGTAAAAAACTTTTCAAATGCTTCTTTGCGCACCCGCCGGTCGCTGCTGCACTGCAAAGGTACATAACGGCCAACCGTAATGCGCACCTGCTCGCCCGTCTCGTCCGTAACTTCTGGGAATTGTACGTCCGCATTGTTGAACATGGCAAAGACCTGGCTCGGCGTCTGACATACCTCCCCTGAGGATACCAAAAGCTCCTCCAGCTGCGGCGAAAGCATATGCTCCTTTTTGCGCCGCAGCTGGGCAAACCAGAGATCGTACAGTGAAAGCCCCGGCGCCTCCTCCTTGTATTGCTGCCAGAGCTCCTCGCTGATTGTAAGCACCTCCGGCTCTAAAAATGCCAGCCGGCTCTGCAGCTGCACCCGCAGACTGGTAATTTTCTGCTGATATGCCTGATTGTCGTTGTTTCGCGTATCCACGTCCGCGGCACGACAGGCATAGGCAAACGCTTTGGCCAACCGCTGCCGGCATTCCTGATACTGATCAAGACACACAAGAAGCGCCCTAGCGTCCTTCGTCATCTGCTGCCGGCGGCTCGTGATCTCCTCCGCCAACGCTTCGGCCCGTGCCAAATCTGCTTCCCAGTCCGCCAGAGACGGATAGATATCCTCAAGCGCCCAAGTATCCTCCGTTCTGATTTCGCTTCTTTTTGCTAATTCTTTTGCCATGTCACTCATTCTCCTTTTTCTCATTCTTCATAAATCCAGCACTTCGATCTTCAAATGCCAGTCGGTTCCTGTTTCTTTTTCGGCTCCCATTCCGAGACAAAAAATGCGCCGATCACCAGCAGTCCGCCGAGCGCAAACTGCAGACTAATTTGATCGTTCATAAACAGGATCGACATCAGCGTCGCAAACACGCTTTCAAATGACAACACAATGCCGCTGGTCGTCGTACTGACATACTTTTGCCCAAACAGGCAAAGCAGGTAGGGCAGTATGGTCGCCACTGCCGCCAGGTAGAGAATGGAACCCGCCTGCGGCATCGTCACCCGCGCAGGCCAAGTCCCGAACAGCAGTGCAACGATGCTTGCCAGTACCGCCGTCGTGCCAATCTGCACCAGATTGAGCAAAATTCCGTCGTACTCCTTGGCAAATTTGCCCCCAAATACAATGTGGAACGCATAAGAAACCGCGCAGAGGAACATAATCAGATCTCCCTTATTGACGCTTCCACCGCCGCCGGTGACGATCAGGGCAATTCCCCCCATACACACGGCCGCGGCCAGAATCTCCTGCCGCTTGGGCAGCTTTCTGCGCACCAGAAAATAAACCAGCGGTAATATGATGATGTACGCGGCCACGATAAAAGAGGCGCGGGAAGCCGTGGTATACTGCAACCCCAGCGTATAGGTCAAAAATTCAAAAAATAAGGCCGTTCCCATCCAAATCCCGCTTTTTAACAGCCCCTTTGACATCTGCTTCAGCCTCGGCAGGGCAATCAGAAGCATAAAAAAAGCCGCCAGCAAATAGCGAAACGCCAGCAAATACAGCGGCGAAAATTCCTCAATTGTCTGTTTGACAAACAAATATCCCGTAGCCCAAAACAGAGCCGAAATAAACAAGGCCACAACAGCCAACGTATGCATTGATTTCTTTTGTTGCATGATCAAAGCTTCTCCTTCAAATTAGTGTAAAAACCACTCCATTGGGCGGCGCAATGCAGCGAGGATCTCCTGACTCGCCGTACTGCCACGCCCATTTTTTGTTCCGACGCGCCCGCCAGCTTAAAATTCCAGCTGACTGGGCGCCCTTGGTTCCTTCTGTGCAAACAGATGCGCCACCAACTCCCGATAGACATAAAGATGCTGCACCTTTTTGATTTGCTTCGCCTCTTTCTCGCTGTCGGGAAACAGACGGATCATATAAAACCAGAGCTCTTTCATTTTAAAGAGCACATTGCGCTCCCCGCACAGCTCACGCTCATAATCCGCAAGGATCCGATCATGAAAGGCACGTAACCGCTGCGCCAGGTCTGATCCCATTGCCTCTGTGCGCTTCCCCTGCTCCGGCACATTTTCGCTCTCCTGATCGGCCGCCGCCCCCTGCGCCAGCAAATTCAAAAACCCCGGATTGACTATGGCTCCCCGCCCCAGCATGACCCGCTCCACCTGGGGAAACTGCCGCCGAAACTGCTGCAAATCCCGAACCGTAAATAAATCCCCATTGTAGCAGACTGGATGGCGGCAGCAGGCAAGCGCTTTTGCAAAAGCAGTCAAATTCGGCTTCCTTCGATAAAAATCCTGCTGCACTCTTGGATGAATGATCAATTCCGTTAAGGGATAACGATTATAAATCTCCAAAATGGTCTCAAATTCTTCCGCCTCTTCCACACCCAGCCTTGTTTTAACCGAAATTCTCTGTCTGGTATGCGCAAAAATCTCTGCCAAAAAACGTTCCAGCTCCTTGGGCCTGGCCAAAAACCCCGCCCCTCGTCCTTTTGCTGTAACGGTTCCTGAAGGACAGCCGAGATTGAGATTCAGCTCCTCGTAGCCGAGCGCGGCCAATTCCTCTGCCGTGCGCAAAAACACCTCGCTCTGATTGGCCAGAATCTGCGGCACCGTCACGGCCCCCTGGTTGTGTTCGGGCTGTACATCCTTTCTCTCTCTGGCATTCATACAACGATTGCGGTTCGGCGCCAGAAAAGGCGTCATATATTTATCAAACGGAGCAAAAAATTCCCGCTGCGCCCGGCGGAATACGTAACTGGTGATGCCCTCCATTGGGGCGAGGTAATATTTCATGATTCTCTCCTCTACATCTGCCCGCAAAAAGCGTATTTGAGTACGGCAAACGCCTCCCGTACATAGAGGTTGGGAATGGTATACCACAGTGTCCCCGCCCCCAGCCCTTCCGCGTGCACAAATCCCTGCCGGCGGGCGATGCCCAGGCTGCGAAACACATGGAAATTGCTGGTGACAATGACTACCCTGCCGAAATCGGGGGCAGCCGCGCCTTTTTCGTCCGCAGATCGGTGGAGCGCATTTTCTGATTCATCCGCTGCAGCGTCCCCGCCGCCTCCTGCTGTCTTTTTTAAATCCGCTTCGATCTGCGCTCTTGAAAAGCGCAGATTTTCTTCGGTATTGCGCGAACGGTCTTCCAAAATCAGCCGGCCGGCGTCAATGCCCTCCGCCGTCAAAAAATCAGCCATAGCCTGCGCCTCGGAAATCTCCTCATCGTCTCCCTGCCCGCCGGACAAAACCGCTTTGGTGTTTGGATTTTCCCGCAAATAGCGAAGCGCCGCATCGAGCCGCTTCTGCAGATTGTCCGACGGCCTGCGGCCCCGCACCTGCGATCCAAGCACAATCAGATAGTCCGCCCCGTTCTGCGGCCGGCCGGCTCCATAGAAAATAACCATGGCCAAGGCGAGCGCAAACAGGCCCGCACCGACCATTCCCACACTCGCAGCCGTGCACCACACAAGCCTGGGCAGCCTCTGCTGCCAATGCACCAGACGAGCGCCCGCCGAAGTGGCGCCGATTACGATCACGCCCAACGCCAGCCAGAAAAAGGTAAATTTGTTGTTCAGCCCTGCCGCCGCCGCGTAGAGCACAAAGTAAAGGATACTCAATCCTCCCAGCAGCCAGCCGATTGATTTGATCATACTCTGGCCTCCGCTCTTGTTCGATTCCTCCAAAACAGCAAAAAGGCTCCCGCCACAATCACAAGCGAAATGGCCTGCGAGGTAGACAGAGCGCCGACGCTGCCCCGCTCATCCCAGCGGAAAAATTCAAGCACAAACCGTCCGACGCCGTACAGCAGCATGTAGAGCGCGCCTACATCTCCGCGATGCCTGGCTCTTTTTGCAAACCACAGCAGCACCGACGCCAGCACAAAATCACCGGCCGAAGAAAACAGCTGGGTAGGCAAAAGCTTCACCCCAGCCGGAGCAAACGGATTCGGCGGAAACACGACGCCAAACCACAGCTCTGTCTCCCTGCCATAACAGCAGCCAGCCAAAAAGCAGCCAATCCGGCCAAAGCCCTGCGCTAAGGCAATCGACGGCGCCGCCAAATCAAAATAATCGAGAAACACCAGCTTTTTCACATGGCAGTAGACAATGGCAGAGCAGACGCCGGCGATAATCCCACCGTAAACCACAAACCCCTCCGATCCCAGCACACGCGCAGGATTTTGTAAAAAAGCAGGAAACTCCACCGCCACATACAGCAGCTTGGCTCCGGCAAACCCTGCTGCAATTCCCAGTAACGCGATATCAAGAATCGCTTCCGCATTGAGCCCAAGCTTTTTGGCCCGGTACATTCCCATCACCACACACAGCAAAAACCCCAGGGCAATCATCAGACCATAGCTGTGGATGGTCAAAGGCCCCAGGGAAAATAAATCATTCTTCATACTGACAAGCCTCTCATTCTTTCCGTTTTCACGCGCAGCCGCTCCCAATGAACCGTTCTGCTGGTACACCCAGAGCTGCCCGCAGCGTGCCGTTATCGTTCTATCATACCACACTTATCTGGCTTTTTCCACTCGAAAGATTAAGAAACCGATCATTTCACGCTGCTTTGCGGCACAAAGCTTAAGAAACCGATCATTTCACGCTGCTTTGCGGCATATTGAGTAATATCCGGGCCACAAGCAGACCGCGATTAACCGCAATGTCCGCCTCCCCGTTATAAAACCGGATGACAGGCAGGATGCCGCCTGCAGCTCCAAACTCCTGCTCCCGCGCGCAGGTGCTTTTACACTGAATGACGACTTTATTTTTTTTCTGATGAATCAGCAAGCAAATCCGCGGCTGCTCTCCCCTTATAGTTTCACAGCCATGAATTGCATTTTCAAATACATGAGCGAGAATCGCAGCCAAATCCATTTCCCGCACGGCAAGCTCCTTGCCAACCCGAACCTGCATGACCACGCGAATGCCCTTTTCTTTGGCATACTTTTCGTAGGCAGACAAAATCCCGTCTACCGCCGCAATGCCGCAGATCTGATTCGCATGCTCCTCCTCAAGCTCCGATCCGTACTGTTGTACGCAAGTCATCAGCTCTTGAATCTGATTGTTCCGTATATGGGCTTCCATCATATTGCATTGATGGCGAAGCCTGGTGCGAATTCTCACTTCCGTCTCCTTGGAATCCTGCAGCTGCTCCATCTGACGGCGCAAAAGCTGTTCATTGATCTCCAACAGCGCTTTTTCCCGCCGATAATAATACGCTCTGCCGCGATTCAGATAGAGCGAAAACGCCATCCACTGAATGATCCCCGCCATCAGTAACAGCATCGCCACCTGCAGGATATGGGCCAGAGAAAATTCATGATTGCTGGGCGCATAAGCGGAAATTGCCGCCAGCAGCACGGCAACCACCAGGGTGATCGCACTGAACAGATCCATCGCTTCACAAAGAAAATCTACTCCCGCCAAAAAGCGTTCGCGAATCTTAAAGATGAGCACCAGCAGGCACACCGCAATCATTACAACCCGAATCATGATATCGGCCCACAGATTGCCGCCAAACCACAGACGCGCACCGTCTACCCCGCAAAAAACCGTCACCGACAGCAGATAAAAGCCCAGCGTCAGCTTATACAGAGAAAGATAGAGATTGTCTCTGCTCATACAAATACAAAATACGCCCAGCACCGGAATGGCGAGCAGCCCGGAGAAATGCACATATTGTACTCGGTCGATCCAATACCAAACGCTGTATCCGACCGCTGCCAGCAGACCAAACGCCGCATAATACAAAATAGTCCGTCTAATCGAAAACCGCGGACGATCCAGCAGCAAAAAGACTGCCAGCATCAGCAGAGCGCCCATGCCGTTGCGAACCAGCGATACCACAAAAGAACCTCCTAACATTGTCAAACACTCCCTTCTATGACCATTGCACAGCATGACACATGTCAGTTTTTTTTATGAAAACAGGAGAATTTCCTATGCCTATAAAAAACATATTATAACACAATTTTCATTTTTGGTTGTTCTTTGGGTATGTATCGCAACTTTTTCGGTATCAATTGCACAGTAACGCACACATCCGACGTGCACAGCAATTCTATCACACGATTATTTTTGCACAATAACAGCCCAGTTTTTCGCTACCGCCAGCCTCTGCCTCCCATGACCTCCTCTGCCCGCTGCAAAAGCTCTGACAAATGTTCGATATAGACGACTGGCTCCGCAACGGTTCCATACCCGGTTCTGGCGTGAATAAAAGGCATTCCGGCGAAACAGGCCGCTTCATAA
>CAMULB010000151.1 GCA_947089585.1 uncultured Lachnospiraceae bacterium
AAACCACCATGTGAATAACGGAAAATACATTCTCATGGCACAGGAATATCTGCCGCAGGATTTCACCCCCAGGCGGATGCGGGCGGAGTATCGGAAGTCAGCGGTTTATGGCGAGACAATCTATCCCTCGGTGGCAGAACTGGCGGATCAAATTGTCGTTTTGCTGGCGGATGAAGCGGGAAAGCCGTATGTGGTGGCTGAGTTTGAATAGCGCTTGCATTGTGAAGGCGGAATTGAAAATGGCTTAAAGCAACGCTTGCGTCGTGAGATCTGAATCGTAAATGAGTTTAAGCAGCGCTTGCATTTTGAAATTTGAATCGTAAATAACTTTGGCAGAACTGGAATAGGAGAAATGAGATGGATACACAGCAAAAGAAAGAAGTATGGGACGCCTACCTTGCAGACGGCACACGCGCGGGCTGCGACCTCATTCGGGGGGAGTCTATTCCGCGCGGGCTGCGACCTCATTCGGGGGGAGTCTATTCCGCGCGGGCTGCATCACATGGTGGCAGAGGTCTTCGTCTGTCACAAGGACGGTTCGATTCTCCTGATGCAGCGGGATCTTGACAAACCGAATTATCCCGGCTTTTGGGGGAGCGGCGCCGGCGGTTCGGTGTTCAAGGGAGAAAGTCCGCTTGAGGGCGCCAGGAGAGAGCTTTTGGAGGAGACGGGAATCCGTTTCGACGGGGAGCTGCCAAGGATCTACCATGTGGTCACGGATACGACGATTTACTGCGGCTTTCTGTGCGTCACCGATACGGCCAAGGATAAAATTACCTTGCAGGAGGGCGAAACGATCGCATTTCGCTGGGTTACGCCGCAAGAGTTTCGACAGATTTTTACGTCCGATCAGTTTGTGGACGGGCTGCGTGAGCGGCTGCGGGAGTTTGTCACAGGCTCTGTGCTGTAACGAATCACAAAAGGGAACGCGGAGGCTTTGAAGGATCAGGTGTTGCGGAACCATCCGGCAGGAAATTTTCATTCCGGTGTATTTTGCCGGATGGAGGGACAGGTATGTTGGGATGAGGATCCTCCGCAGTGGTTCCATTGCCAAACGTAGCTTGCGGAAGCAGCCGCCATGTGCTATATTAATGAATGAAAGCAAAATTTGCCGGCCGCAGCGGCGGAATCATTCTGCGGCACATAGAAACAGCAAAATGCTAAAGGAGAGTTATGTTTAAATTAGGAGAAAAGCAGCGGCTGACAGTCGCAAAGACGGTAGATTTCGGTGTCTATCTTGCCGAGGACGAGCAGGACGAGCGCCGTGTGCTCCTGCCGGCGAAGCAGGTGCCAGAGGGCACGAAGCCGGGGGATGAGCTGGAGGTGTTTCTCTATAAGGATTCACAGGATCGGCTGATTGCGACGACGCACGAGCCAAAGCTTAGGATCGGACAGATGGCCGTGTTAAAAGTCATTTCGGTTCAGAGGATCGGTGCATTTTTGGATTGGGGATTGGAAAAGGATTTGTTTCTTCCTTATAAAGAGCAGATCGGAACGCTATACGAAGGCGATGAGGTGCTGGTACGGCTCTACATCGACAAGAGCAGTCGTCTCTGTGCGAGCATGAAGGAGCTCTATGAGAGAATGGCGTTGGATTCTCCGTATCAGACCGGAGATCTGGTGACGGGGAGAGTGTATGAGTTCAGCAATAATTTTGGTGCGTTTGTGGCCGTGGACGATTGCTATTCCGCGCTGATTCCGAAGCACGAGGATCACAGCTTTTTGCGCATCGGCGATGTGGTGGAAGCCAGGGTCAGCGGCGTGAAGCCCGACGGAAAGCTGGATTTGACCCTGCGCCAGAAGGCGCATCTGCAGATGGACCAGGACGCTGCAGCGATGCTTGTGGTCCTGCAGGAATACGGCGGCGTGCTGCCCTTTAACGATAAGGCTTCTCCAGAGATCATTTTAAGGGAGATGAAGATGAGCAAAAGCGCGTTTAAGCGTGCCGTGGGACGTTTGTATAAGGAACGCAGGATTGAAATTACGGATCATTCGATTCGTTTGCTAGGGGAAAAAGAGGAGCAGGAGTAAAATGGTACTGTCCAGTAAAAATGTAAATCGCTTGT
This sequence comes from uncultured Lachnospiraceae bacterium, assembly GCA_947089585.1. Lineage (GTDB taxonomy): Bacteria > Bacillota > Clostridia > Lachnospirales > Lachnospiraceae > 14-2. The sequence continues at coordinate 2,067 of CAMULB010000151.1, forward strand.
TTTTGTTTTTGGTGGTGTTTTTTCTTGCCGCCAGCCTGTTGCTGGGAGTGGTCGATCTTTCTTTTTTGCCGCTGCCGCTGCGGCTGATGATTTCCCAGGCGCTGATTTTTGTCCCCAGCTTTGTCTACTGCAGGGTGCGCCGGGTCAGCTTGGGCGAGCTGATTCCATTTCGGCGGATGCGTCCGTCCGTCTGGATTCTGGTCGTCGTGTGTACGTATCTGATGTATCCGCTTTTGATCGTGCTCAATGCCATCAGCTTGTTTTTTGTTGAGTCCGGGACGGCGGATTTGATGAATAGCGTCAGCCAGGGCGGATTTGTGACGATGGCGCTGCTGACGGCGTTGCTGCCGGCTTTTGTGGAGGAATTTGTATTTCGGGGCATTTTGTTTTCTACCTATAAGAGAAATAAATTTCTGCCGGCTGTTTTTTTAAGCGCCTTTTTGTTTGGCTGTATGCATATGAATTTTAATCAGTTTCTGTATGCGTTTGTGCTGGGGATTTATCTTGCGCTGCTGGTGGAGGCGACCGGAAGTATTTTCAGCTCGATGCTGGCGCATTTTACAATTAATTTTACCAGTGTCGTCGTTACCTTTGCACTGCCGAAGCTGATGGATGTGGTTGGGCAGACGCAGGCGGTTGGGATTTCGCCAGAGATGGCGCAGTCCAGCGGCAGTTTTTTGACAACCATGGATGAAACGTCGCTGCTGTTTCTGATCGTTGGATTGGCATTTTGGGGGATCGTTGCGCTGGGAACTACCGCGGGGGCCGTGGGGGTCTACATTGCGATTGCGCACCTCTCAAAGCGTTGGGATCACGTTAAGACCATGACGCGTGCGGGGACACGGGAGCGTATTTTGAGCATTCCCGTAGTCGTTGCCGCAGCGCTGGCAATTGCCGCCATGATCTTATAAATCCCCTTTTGGGGCAGGAAAAAAGAGGAGGAAGAGGAAATGAGAAACAGGAAAAAGGGAAAGCGATTTGCCGGCTTACTGGTACTTCTGGCGCTGCTGGGTGCTTTTGCGCTGTCGGGCTGCGGCAAGAAGTCGGATCAAGTGGATTCACCGGCCGAGGAGAGAGACACAGAGGAAAAAGCCAAGGATGGAGCGGAGGAAGAACCGGAGGATGCATTAGATGAGGAAGGCGCCGGGGAAGAAGCGGCGGACGAGAATGAGGAAGCGGAGTCGTCGGTGGAGCTGTCGGATACGGTGCGCTGGTTTAATGCCTCTTATGCGATTCTGACGGAACTCAACGGTTGGGATTATAATATTTTTGCCGGGCTGCCGGCGAATGATATGGTCAAGGAGCTGGAGGTTCAATCCCTGGAGCAATGGTGGAGCGTAACGGATCGCAAGAGCGCCGACGACACGCTTCAGTGGGCGTTGAACGAAGGCCACCGGACGGAATTTGCCAGCTTGATGCAGGAGCTCTCAGACGCCGGCATGAGTGATGTGGCACAGGAGGAGCGGGTGAATTTTATGCTGCAGCACTATGAGGTGACGGAAGAGAAGGCGCAGCTCTATGTGAACTGGTACGCCATGTTTGAACAGTATGGAGCCGGAGCGATTGACGGCTGGGATTATTGCCGGGCGCTGAATTTGGTGAGCTTCTACTACCTGGCGCAGTATTATACCGAGGAAGAAGCGCTGAACAAGTCCTTGGAGATTGCGCAGATGGTGCAGCCGCTGTTTGGCTCCTGGGAGGAGCTGGTGGAGAGTTATCTGCGGGGCTATGAGTACTGGGCCGAGGAGAGCGCAGAGGAGCGCCGCCAGGTATTTGAGGATTTAAAGAGCCGACCGGATAATCCCTATCAGGTTGATTATAACACGAAGCTGGAGAAGACCTGGTAGACGGACAGGATGGGAGCAAAGAGCGGCTTGCCTGGGCAAAAGCGGTTTGCTTTTCCGATGATAGAAAATAAATACGGCATTGCATCCAAGAACAGGAACGGTTCCTCCTGCTGCGGATGCAATGCCGTATTCGCGTGTAAGGTATTCAGCGTGCCTGGTACAACGTATGTGGGCCGACTATACCTGGATGTCGATGTTGCCTCCCAGATGGGGAGAAACAGACTGTTCTAAAGCTTTCACCATACCATCTCCCTGCGTCTGGGCGTAATCCAGCTGCTTGCTTAGCATGAGCACACCGAAATCGTTTGCCGTCTGGATCGAACTAAGGGCGGTCGATAAAGAAGCGATATCCATACAATCCCTGCCTTTCTGATCTGATCTATCTCTCTGTTTCAAATCTATTATTGCACCAAAAATTCAAAAAAGCAAGACGAAGGGGTAGATTTTCTGAGAAAAGTGTGTATACTGTTGATAGAAGTCTGTGAGATTGTTTCCGTAGTGCAGGCGTAGATTTTTTATATGTATCAAAAATATGACTTATTGTAATAAAAAAGGAGCAGAACGATGTATGATGTAGTGATAATCGGCAGCGGTCCGGCCGGACTGTCAGCCGCAATTTATGGACAGCGGGCATGTCTTGAGACATTGGTCGTTGAGAAGCAGCCGATGAGCGGCGGACAGATTCTCAATACGTATGAGGTGGACAATTATCCGGGCCTTCCGGGATTGGGCGGCTTTGAGCTGGGGATGAAGCTGCGGGAGCACGCCGATTCGATGGGAGCGAAATTTTTGCAGGCAGATGTGAATCGGGTGGAAAAGACGCAGGAGGGATTTCGCATTTATACCAGTAAAGAGGAGTACGACGCGAAAACCGTGGTGTTTGCGACCGGGGCCAGCTATCGCGCGCTGGGCGTTTCGGGAGAGGAGAAGCTGCGGGGGATGGGCGTTTCCTACTGTGCGACCTGTGACGGCGCATTTTTCCGCGACAAGGTGACGGCCGTAGTCGGCGGCGGAGACGTGGCCCTGGAGGACGCGCTGTTTTTGGCTCGATCCTGTCAGAAGGTATATCTGATTCACCGCCGGGATGCGTTCCGCGGCGCGAAAGCGCTTCAGGAGAAGGTATTGGCTGAGCCGCGAATCGAGGTCTGTTTTGACAGTCAGGTGGAGGAGATTGTGGGAGAGAACCAGGTGGAAAAGATTCTGGTATATCATAAGAAGGAGGAGACGCGCCGCGAGGTTCAGGTGGACGGCGTGTTTATCGCTGTGGGAATTACGCCGAATTCTGTGCTGGCAAAGGATGTGGCTGCGCTCGATGAAAACGGCTATGTGATTGCCGGCGAGGACGGAAGGACCAGCGAGGCAGGCGTCTATGCGGCAGGAGATGTGCGCACGAAGCAGCTGCGCCAGGTGATTACTGCGGCGGCCGATGGTGCAAATGTGATAACCTCGATCGAAAACTATTTGAATTGTTTGTAAAAAATGGATGTTGACAAGCAGTAGTTCCTTTGCTATAATAACCAGTGTAATAAATTTGTAACAAATGATGCGACAATGTAACATATAAAACAAACAATTGAAATGAACGGGAGGTCCTTTTCTCATGAATCGGAATTCTATAAGAACGAAAGTAAAAGTAGCTACCTGCTGTCTTGCCACCGCGGTTGTTTTAAGCGGAAGCTCTTTTGTATCAAATGCAGCATTGAACGTAGGAACCGGCAGCTTTGCATCGTCGATGCAGACGGAAGCGTCCACGGAGAACAATACGGCGAAGGACGCTTCGAGCAATACCATGGCTTCAGCCGGAGTATCCTTAACACTTGCCCGCTATGCCAGTGTACAGCCTGAGGAGAACAGCGGCGAGGATCAGGGTGAGGCTGCCGCAGAGTCCCAGGAGGAGCCGAAGTCCGAATTTGCAGATATCGGCGTTTCCAATATTGATGATGAATCTTACATAAATATCCGTGATATTCCCAGTACAGACGGCGAGATCGTCGGCAAGCTCTACAGCAAATCCGCAGTAACCGTTGTAGGAAGCGAAGGCGAATGGTATCGCATTCATTCCGGTAATTGTGAAGGATATATTAAGAGTGATTACATTACAACTGGCAATGACGAGCTGGCTAAGTCGATCAGCACCAGAGTTGCAGTTGTAAATACGGACAACCTGAACATCCGTGAGCAGGAATCAACCGACAGCACGGTTTTGGGACAGGCCAATAACGGCGATGAGCTGATTGTAATTGAAGAGCTCGATGGATGGGCGAAGGTTTCCACGGAAGAGGGCGAGGGTCTTGTTTCCGCAGATTATGTAGAGTATAAGAATTACTTCAAGGTTGCAGAATCCAAGGAAGAGGAAGAAGCGAGACTGAAGAGAGAAGAAGAGGCCAGAAGAGCGGCAGAAGAAGCAGAGGCCGAGGAGGCCAGACAGGCAGCGCGTCGTTCCAGTGCTTCCTCCAGCCGTTCCTCAGGAAGCAGCGATTCCCATTCCGATACAGGAGCAGCGAGAAGTTACAATCCGCCTTCAGGTGGAAGCGGACAGGCAGTCGTAGATTATGCGTCTCAGTTCGTGGGCAATCCTTACGTATACGGCGGTTCCAGCCTGACCAACGGCGCGGACTGTTCCGGCTTTGTTATGGCGGTATATGCGGCATTCGGTGTTGGCCTGCCCCATTCCTCCGGTGGAATGAGAAGTGTTGGCTATGAGGTTAGCCCCTCCCAGATGCAGCCGGGCGATATTATCTGCTATGACGGACACGTTGCGATCTATGTAGGCGGCGATACGATTGTACATGCAAGTACACCGAGCACTGGAATTAAGTACAGCTCTCCGGCAGCATATCGTAGCATCATCACCGTAAGAAGAATTTTCTAATTAATGAGAACCATCAGGACAGATGTCAGAAGCTTGATTCTGGCATCTGTTTTTTTCTTGTTCATTCGACCCGAAAAGGGAGAATTTTGTCGTATGCCGTAGAAAAATGATGAAAAATAGCAAAATGCACAAAACTTTAAGATGTCAACGAAAATAATGTCGAAAGTGGAAAGTTATCCGGAAAGTTATCCACATAAGAAAATGTTGATTTATGGGAAAAAATGAGTTATACACGGAGTTATGCACATTATCCACAAAATTGGGGATAAAATCCATGGTTTACATAGGATGAAATAAGAACGGTTGTTTTGTTCAGTACTAATAAAAATGTGAATTGGCAAAGAAAAATGCGCAAAACACTTGACAAATGAATGCGGCAGCTGCAAACAGCAGCGTGCATGGTAAGAGATTTTGAGAACGTGTGGAAAAGTGGTTGAAAAGCGTGGATGATTTTGGTATACTTCATAAGTAAATTCAGTGCTAGAGCGTATTTGAAGATTGCTTTTTGCTGGATGTATTATAAGATACGCTCTAACGAGAGGATTGAAAAGTCAGGTGTATAATGAGTGAGAAGATTGAAATATTAGGAATTCAATTGGATAATGACAGCGTGCAGGAAGCGGTGCTCTGTGCAGAATCTTTTCTTGAAAATACGATGATGAATGTGATCGGTTCCATTACGATGGAGAAATTAGTTCTGGCCAAAGAGGAGGAGACACTTCGGGAGAGCTTCGGGCAGCTGGATCTTGCGATTGTAGGCGACAAGGAGATTTTGAAGGCTGCGGGCATCCAGTCAGCCGAGCGTTTGAGGGAGGCACAGGAGCAGCAGTTTTTCGGCGAATTTATGAAAATGATCGTTGAAAAAGAGAGGAGCGTTTGCCTGCTGGGGGAGACAACGCGGCAGCTGGACGAGCTGGCGGCGGATTTAAAACAGCGCTTTGCAGGGATCAAGCTTTTGGGACTCTGTG
>CAMULB010000152.1 GCA_947089585.1 uncultured Lachnospiraceae bacterium
CCGAGATTCGAGAACGTGACTGGAGTTCAGACGTGTGCTCTTCCGATCTGCCATGCCGGGATGATGGGCGTCGTTATGACGCTGGCGGGGTTAGAGCAGGGCAGCCCGAATTGGCTGATTATTATCTTGGGCAATCTTTTGGTGACGGGCTTAGAGGGCCTGGTGGTCGGCATCCAGGTCTTAAGGCTGGAATATTACGAGATGTTCAGCCGTTTTTACAAAGGCAGCGGCAAGCCCTTTGTGGCATTTCATAAAAAAGAGAACTGAATGCAGACAGGAGGATGTTTCAAATGATAACGAAAGTAATCTTAGTATTGATTTTAGTAGCAAGTATTTTACTTCCCTTTGGAGCCTTTTTGTTCAGTAAGAAAAAGGAGGGCGGCTTTAAGGCGGCGTTGGGCTTTAACCTGTTCTTCTTCTTTGGCACGCTGGTCGTATCGGATCTTCTTTTGTTCAGCGGCAAGGTGCAGGCGGCTTCCGATGTGGCGCAGGCTTCGGCCGAAGGCTGGCGTTATCTGGCGGCGGCGCTTTCCACCGGTCTGTCCTGTATCGGAGCCGGAATCGCGGTGGCCAGTGCGGCCAGTGCGGCCCTGGGCGCGTTGAGCGAGGATTCCAGCATTATGGGTAAAGCCTTGATTTTTGTGGTGTTGGCGGAGTCGATTGCCCTGTACGGACTGCTGATTTCTTTCTCGATCTTGGGCTGATTTTGTATTTTGGTGACTATCAAAGGAACTATGGGGAAGCGATTTTGGATCGGCGTTCACCTGGGAGGAATACAATGAAGATGTTTTTGATCAGCGATAACCGGGATACGTATACCGGAATGCGCTTAGCCGGCGTAGAGGGCGTGGTGGTGCATGAACGCGAGGAGGTTGAGGAAGCGGCGCAAAGGGCGTTGGCCGATCCGGAGATCGGCATCATCCTTGTAACCGAGATTCTGGGTGAAAGGTTTTCCGGGCTCTGGGATGAGATCAAGCAGAACCGCCGGCTGCCGCTTTTGGTGGAGATTCCTGACCGCCATGGAAGCGGGCGGAAGGCAAATTTCATTACCGATTACGTCAGCGAGGCGATCGGCCTAAAGCTGTAGCGCAGCGGAAGCGTCCGTTTTGCTTTGGCGCAGAAAGGAATCAAGATGGAGAATACAGAAAAGCTGAATAATTTTTCAAAATGGGCCCTGGAGGCCGCCAATAAGCGCAGCAGCCAGGATATGCGCAGATTTACCGAGGAACTGGAGCGTCAGACGGAGGAATTCCGCGAGCAGAAGCGAAAGGAGCTCACGGAATGCTATCATATGGAGGCCGAGAAGCGCAGAAGAGAGCTCAACCGGCAGATTTCCAAGGCGCTGACGCAGCAGAAGCGAAGGCTGCATGAGCATCAACAGCAGAAAAAGGCAGAGTTGTTTGCCCTGGTGGAAAAGAAGATTTTGGCGTATCGCAAGACGGATGCTTACGACCATTATCTCGTCTCCAAAATCCGTATGGTGCGGGAATTCGCCAAGGGGGAGGAGATTGAGATTTACATTGACCCCAAGGATCAAAAGAAGCAGCGTTATCTGGAACAGACCTGCGTCTGCTTTCTGCTGGTCAGTGCGGAGGAATTCGGCGGCGGCATCAAGGCCGTCGTGCGGTCAAAAAATATCCTGATTGACGAGTCCCTGGGAACCAGGCTCCGTCAGGAGCGGGAGGCATATACCTTTTAAGAGATGAGGAGTTTCCAAAATGAGTGCAAGAGGAAAAATATATGGAATCAACGGGCCGATTGTGACGCTTGAGGGAAATCAGGGTTTTTCGATGTCGGAGATGGTCTATGTCGGACAGCGGCGTCTGGTGGGAGAGGTGATCGGATTAAGCCGTAAGGAGACGACGATTCAGGTGTTTGAAGAGACGACCGGACTGCGGCCCGGCGAGCCGGTGGAGGGCGCGGGCACAGGCATCTGCGTGACACTCGCGCCAGGTATTTTGAACAATATTTTTGACGGGATTCAAAGACCGCTCAAGGCCATTCAGGCGGTAGGCGGCGCGTTTATTCCGACCGGCGTCAACGTGGATTTTCTCGATCGGAAGAAGCGCTGGAAGACAAAGCTGTGCGTTGTACCGGGAGACCGCGTGGAGCCGGGAACGGTTTTGGCCGAGGTGCCGGAGACAGGGGCGATTACGCATAAAGTATTAACGCCGCCGGATCTCTGCGGCGTCGTCGCGGCGACAGTGAAAAGCGGGGAGTATACAATTGACGAGCCGCTGGTCTTGGTGGAGACGGACGGGGGCGAGAAGCGCAAGCTGTCGATGACGCAGCGGTGGCCGATTCGTGTGCCCCGGCCAGTCGGCAGGCGGTTTGTGGCCGAGCGGCCCTTAATTACGGGCCAGCGGATTCTCGATACGCTGTTTCCAATTGCCAAGGGCGGGACGGCTGCAATTCCCGGCGGATTCGGAACCGGCAAGACGATGACGCAGCATCAGCTGGCCAAATGGTCGGATGCGGACATCATTATCTACATCGGCTGCGGGGAGCGGGGCAATGAGATGACGGACGTGCTGGAGGAATTTTCCAAGCTGGTAGATCCCAAGAGCGGAAAGCTGCTGATGGACCGCACGGTGCTGATTGCCAATACCTCGAATATGCCGGTCGCGGCCAGGGAAGCCAGTATCTATACGGGGCTGACACTGGCGGAATACTATCGGGATATGGGCTATCATGTGGCGATTATGGCGGATTCTACGTCGCGCTGGGCGGAAGCGCTGCGCGAGCTGTCCGGGCGTTTGGAGGAGATGCCGGCCGAGGAGGGCTTTCCGGCTTATCTGGCCAGCCGGCTTTCTGCCTTTTACGAGCGGGCCGGATATGTGGAGAATTTAAACGGCAGCGAAGGCAGTGTGACGATCATCGGAGCGGTGTCTCCGCAGGGCGGCGACTTTTCCGAGCCGGTGACGCAGAATACCAAGCGGTTTGTCCGCTGCTTTCTTGCGCTGGATAAGTCGCTGGCGTATGCCAGGCATTATCCGGCCATCAACTGGCTGACCAGCTATACGGAATATCTGAATGATTTGGCGCCCTGGTATCAGGAGCATGTGGGGCCGGACTTTATTTCGTGCCGCAACCAGATCATCAACATTCTCACGACCGAGAGCCGCCTGAATGAGATTGTCAAGCTGATCGGAAGCGACGTATTGCCGGACGATCAGAAGCTGGTGCTGGAAATTGCCCGCGTGATCCGGCTGGGCTTTCTGCAGCAGAACGCGTTTCACGCCGAGGATACCTTTGTGCCGCTGGAAAAGCAGCTAAGGATGATGGAGACGATTCTCTATCTCTACGAAAAATGCAAAGCTCTGATTGAAATGAATATGCCGATGGCGCTTTTGCGGGAGGATTCCGTATTTGAGAAAATCATTGCCATCAAGTACGACGTGGCCAACAAGGAGCTCAATAAGTTCAACGAATACAAGAAGCGGATCGACGATTTTTATCAGAAAATTATGGACGCCAACGCATAGCAGGAGGGAATTATGTCAATTGAATATTTAGGGTTAAGCGAAATCAACGGCCCCCTCATTGCGGTGGAGGGAGTCCGGGGCGGCTTCTTTGAAGAAATGGTGGAATTTACGGCTGCGGGCGGCGACAAAAGGCTGGGCCGGATTGTGGAGATCAACGAGGACAAGGCTGTGATTCAGGTTTTTGAGAGTACCGACGGCATGTCGCTCGACGATACGCATACGCGTCTGACGGGGCGTCCGATGGAGATCGGTTTGTCCGAGGACATTTTGGGCCGCACCTTTAACGGGCTGGGAGAGCCGATTGACGGGCTGGGAAAAATTACCGCCGAATGTGTGAAAAATGTCAACGGAATGCCCCTAAATCCCTGCAGCCGGGAGTACCCGCGCAATTACATCCGCACGGGAATTTCAGCGATCGACGGTCTGACGACGCTGATTCGCGGCCAGAAGCTGCCGATTTTTTCCGGCAATGGGCTGCCGCACGACCAGCTGGCGGCACAGATTGTCGAGCAGGCGTCTTTGGGCGGCGATTCTGACGAGGAATTTGCCATCGTCTTTGCGGCGATGGGCGTCAAATATGACGTGGCGGAGTTTTTCCGCCGCACATTTGAGGAGAGCGGGGCCAGCGCTCATGTGGCGATGTTTTTGAATTTGAGCAACGATCCGGTGGTCGAGCGGCTGATTACGCCCAAGGTGGCGCTGACGGCGGCCGAATATCTGGCTTTTGAAAAGCATATGCATATTTTGGTTATTTTGACTGATATGACCAGCTTTGCCGAGGCGATGCGGGAGGTCTCGTCGCTCAAGGGAGAGATTCCAAGCCGTAAGGGCTTTCCGGGGTACCTATACAGCGAGCTGGCCACCTTATACGAGCGGGCGGGCATTGTCGCCGGTGTCGAGGGCTCGGTGACGCAGATTCCGATTTTGACGATGCCAAACGACGACATTACGCATCCCATTCCCGATTTGACCGGGTATATCACGGAGGGGCAGATTGTGCTGGAGCGTTCGCTGCACCAGAAGACGATCTATCCGCCGATCAATGTGCTGCCGTCGCTCTCCCGTCTGATGAAGGACGGCATTGGCGCGAAATTCACCCGCGAGGATCATCAGGATGTAGCCAATCAGCTGTTTTCCTCCTACGCCAGAGTGGGGGAGGCAAGAGACCTGGCCAGTGTGATCGGCGAGGACGAGCTCTCGGAGGTCGATCAGAAGTATCTGGCTTTTGGCACAGCGTTTGAGCAGGAATTTGTCGGCCAGGGGCCGTTTGAAAACCGCAGCATGGAACAGACGTTGGACATCGGCTGGAGGCTGCTTTGGATGCTACCAAAGGAAGAGCTCGACCGCGTGGATACACGCATTTTGGAGAAATATTATAAGCAGCCGAAGGAAGATGAGCAAGTGCCGGACAGCGGCAGCGTCGGCAGCTGAAAGGGAGTGACCGAGTTTGGATCCGACAACATTTCCAACCAAAGGAAATCTGATGCTGGCGCGGAATTCGCTGGCGCTTTCCCGCCAAGGCTTTGATTTGATGGATAAGAAGCGCAACATCTTAATCCGCGAGCTGATGGAGCTGATCAGTGAGGCGACGCAGATTCAGTCCCAGATTGACGAGACCTTCCGCGAGGCATATCTTTCGCTGCAGAAGGCCAACATTCAGATGGGAATTCACGAGGTGGAAGCATTCAGCCAGATGGTCGCCGTGGAACGCTCGATTCAAGTCAAACGGCGCAGTGTGATGGGGGCGGAGATTCCCTGCGTCGAGTACGAGGAAGGGGAACGCAGGCCTTCCTATGAATTCTACGGCACAACCGTAGCCCTGGATGAGGCTAAGGAGAAATTTGACCGGGTCAAGTTTTTGACGATGCGGCTGGCGCAGATTGAGAATTCCGCCTATCGGCTGGCGGTGAACATCAAAAAAACACAGAAACGGGCCAACGCCCTTTCTAATATCACGATTCCCAAATTCGAGCGCCTGACGAAGGAGATTCAGAATGCGCTGGAGGAAAAGGAGCGGGAAGAATTTACCCGCTTGAAGGTGATTAAGCGGATGCAGCAGGGATAAAGAAGCGACAAACCGGATGCAGGGGGGTGAAAGGACAGCTATGAACGAGTACAATAAGGCATTGAACATGATTGAACAGGTGCAGCGGGCGGTGATCGGAAAAGAGGAGTGCGTTGTCAAGAGTGTAGCCGCGATTTTGGCCGGCGGGCATATTTTACTCAACGATATTCCCGGCGTGGGAAAGACGACGCTGGCGATGGCCCTGGCCGGCGCAATGTCCTTAAAGGCCAGCAGGGTGCAGTTTACGCCCGATGTAATGCCCTCAGATATCGTTGGATTTTCGGTTTATCAAAAGGATACGGGACGCTTTGTCTTTCAGCCGGGCAGTATTTTCTGCAATTTGTTTCTGGCCGACGAGATCAATCGTACTTCGCCAAAGACGCAGTCGGCTCTCTTAGAGGTGATGGAGGAGGGGCAGGTGACGGTGGACGGCGTGACCCGCAGTCTGCCGCAGCCCTTTTTTGTCATTGCCACGCAGAACCCGTTTGGCAGCGCCGGCACGCAGATGCTGCCTGAGTCGCAGCTGGACCGCTTTATGATCAGCATGAGCCTGGGGTATCCGGGACGGACAGACGAGCTTGCGATTTTAAAGGGAGAAAATTTAAAGCGGCCGGTGTCCGCGGCCGTCACGGACGAGGATCTGCTCATGCTGCAGACGCAGACTGAGCAGATCTTTGTCCACGATGAGATCTATGATTACATCGAGCGTCTGGTGCAGCGCACGAGAAATCACGAAGCGATTGATCTGGGCGTCAGCCCCAGAGGCGCGATCTGCCTGGTAAAAATGGCCAGGGCGCTGGCTTTTCTGCGTCAGCGGGAGTTTGTCGTGCCGGAGGATGTCACGGATCTGGCGGTGCCGGTGATGGCGCACCGGATCTTAGAGAGCGGCCGGGCGCGGATGGAGCAGAAGACGAAGGAGCAGCTGGTGGAGCAGATTGTAAAGGAGGAACGGCGGCCGACCTTGAAGCGGAGATAACGCCGGGAGAACGGACGATGTGAAAAGAGACGCGTCTTTTCGGACAAGAGGATGTGACGATGGTCAGATGGATTGCTTATGTAGCCGCGCTTCTGGCAACAGTTTATGCGGCTTTGTTGTATCACAGTGAAGCGCTGTTGTTTTTGGCGGGGGTGGAGCTGCTGCCCCTGTTTCTTTTTTTGCTTCTTTTTGTGCAGAGGCCGCTTCTGCAGGTAAGCTTTTTGGAGCGAAGGATTGTGTTTGATCCGCCGCAGGAGCAGGTGTTTTCTTTGATCGCGGTCAATCGCAGCGCCATTCCCATCCGCAGGCTGCGTCTTTCCCTGCGCCTGTACAATCAGACCACCAAAGCGGTGCAAAGAGAAACGCATAGCTTTGCCGTCGGCCGACGGCGGGCCCGGCTGAAGGTGCAGGAGGCGGAGCTTGGCTATGGCGTTTGGCAGGTTGCAGTCAAAAGGATCCGCATTTACGATCTGCTGCATTTTTTCTCTCTGCGCAAATGGAAACGGCTGCAGATGGAGCTTGTCTGTCTGCCGAAGTGGTATCCGATGAAGGGGATTCAAAAGGGGGAACGGGAGAGCTGGGAGGAAAAAGCAGAGCTGGATTTTGCGCTGCCAAAGCGCGATGTGTCCGTGCTGCGCCAGATTCGCGACTACCGGCCCGGAGATCGGATGGCGGATATTCACTGGAAGCTGTCGGCCAAGCGGGAGGAGCTGCAGGTCAAAGAATATGGGCAGACGCAGGAGCAGCCGTTGCTGCTGGGAATTGATACCTCCGGCTTGACGAAGGAGTCGATGGAGCTGATTTACAGCCTGCTTCTCTCCTGTGTCGGCGTCGGGATGGGTCTGCGCGTGGTGTGGAAGGAGCAGGCCGGACAGCAAAGGGAGTGCAGCGTCTTTCGTGCAGAAGAGGCAGACTGGGTGATGGAGCATTTGATGCGCAGCCCACCGGGGCCTTTTTTTGTCTCCGGCTATCCGGTGCGTTGGGCGGGCGGCTTGTGGGTGGAAGAGAATGTGGTCCCGCGGGAAGCATCCGGGGTCTGTGATTTGTGTCTGCGGGACGCGTCGGGGACGGTGTGGGAAATTTCCCGTGCGCATTTGGAAAAACAGCTGACAGAGATGGAGTTGACGCTATGAAATTATGGAATCTGTGCGCTAGGTTTAGCAGCCTGCTGCTGCTTTTGCTGTCTTTTTTTTGGGCATTGCAGGACGGGTTAAAGATAGACTGGT
>CAMULB010000153.1 GCA_947089585.1 uncultured Lachnospiraceae bacterium
CAGCAGGAACGGACACAGCTGACGCACAGGGCCAGGGAGGAGCCGGGCAGGAGACGCCGGAGGTGCAGAGTGAGGATGCGTCGAGAGGGGTATCGGATGTAAAAGGACAGGATGCAGCAGGGCAGACCGATGTGCAAGGACAGGATGCAGCAGGGCAGACTGATGTGCAAGGACAGGATGCGGCAGAGCAGTCCAATGTACAAGGGCAGGAATCATCGGATGCGCAGCGATCCAATACAGCTCAGGCGCAGAATGCAGGGCAGAACGGTGCGCAGTCGGATCAGGGAGGAGCCGGGCAGATCAGTCTTGACGAGGCGAAACAGACTGCGCTGGCGGATGCCGGCGCTGCGGCGGATGCAGTGACGTTTACCAAGGAAAAGCTGGACTATGACGATGGTGTTTCCGTTTATGAGATTGAGTTTTATACCTCGACGCGTGCTTATGAGTATGAGATTGATGCCGCAACCGGAGCGATTATCAGCAGAAGCGAGGAGACGCATCACAACAATAATGGACATTCCTCGCACTCTGTCAATGAGCATGATGCTTGGGATAGCGAAACGGCAAAAGCCATTGCGGCAGACCATGCGGGAGTCTCTGTGGAAGAGGTGCAGTTTACGAAGGTAAAACAGGATACGGAGGATGGGCTTGTTGTCTATGAGATTGAATTTACCAAGGACGGTAAGGAGTATGAGTATACGATAGATGCCGCAACCGGCGCCGTGCTGGAATTTGAAGTGGATTGAGCTTCAAAGTATGTTTCAGACACGCTCCAGTACGCAGTTCAGACAGAAATCCCGAATTTATCAATCAAAATTTCGATAAATTCGGGATTTTTAAGCTGATCCTACAGCGGGAGAAATTCCTTCTGTCTCTGCCGAAAAACCGTAAAATAGCGAAAACCCGCCTGTCGTAAAAGCTCTGCGACCTGCAAAAAGCCGAAAGCGATATCCTCTGGCGTATGCGCGTCTGAGCCGATGGTGACGATCTCTCCGCCCAGCTCCCGATAACGGCGCAGAATCTCCACCGTGGGGTTCGGATGGCCAAGTCCGCAGCGCAGCCCCCCGCTGTTTACTTCCATTCCCTTTCCGCGCTCAATCAGCGCTTTTAGAATTTGCTCCAGAATTTCGCGAAACATGTCATAAGAATAATCGCGATTCCGATTGGGGCCATAGCGCACGACATAGTCCAGATGGCCGTAGACGTCGAATTCGTCAAAGGCGAGGATATTTTTCAGAATGGAAGAAAAATATGCTTCGTAGGCTTCCCGTTCAGTTCGCCCCTGATAATACTCCGCATAATAAGGATCAACGCCGTCCGCCACATGAGAAGAGCCGATCACAAAATCAAAGGGATAGGCGGACAGAAGCTGGCGGTGCGTCTGCGCCAGATGGGGCTGCAGGCCGAGTTCTATGCCGATGCATACGGTAAAATCGGTTTGGCCGCTGGCGGAAGTTTGTGGGGGATGGCTGTGACCTGTGGTCGGCAGAGCGTTTTGCCAGTCTGTCGCCAGGGGCAGCATTTCGTGAAAGTAGGCGGGAAGATCCAGCAAAAACAGGGAAGGGTCTTTTTGATAGTCGAGATCCAGATGATCGGTAAAGCAGATTCCGGCCAGGCCCGCCGTCTGGGCAGCGCGGATCATTTCAAGTGGGTCGGCCTGGCTGTCGCCGGAAAAATGGGTATGGGTGTGGGTGTCCCAGAGCATGATGTGCCTCCTTTCTGTTTGTCTGATAGCTCTATTGTAGCAGGCAAAGGGCGCAGCGTCAATTGGAAGCGCAGCCTGGCCGACGGGGGGACGGTATGTCAGGCACGGCGATGTCGCTTCCTTTTTTCCATGTGAGAAAGCGCTTGATGCTTTGCTCATTCGTTGTTCAATTTTCAGAAAAAATGCCGTCTGTTTTGGTACATTTATCCATATTCCAGATCAGAAAAACCATCATTCTGTCAAAAAAGAAGGAAGCGAATCCGATGCTCCTTGTCTAAAATGATTGAAAAGGCGGAAAGGCGTAAAAAAGTGGTGAAAAAATTAACAAAGATAAAAATGCCTATTGTAATTTTGGGCTTTATTAGGTAAAATAGAGACAACGCGGGCGGGACATGCACAGCCCGGATTATAATCCAAATTATATAGTAGGAGGAATTAAGAATGGCAGTAAGAGTAGCGATCAATGGTTTTGGACGTATCGGCCGTCTGGCTTTCAGACAGATGTTCGGTGCAGAGGGATACGAAGTAGTAGCAATCAACGATCTGACCAGCCCTAAGATGCTGGCACACCTGCTGAAATATGATTCTTCTCAGGGAAGATATGCATTGTGCGACAAAGTATCTGCCGGTGAAGATTCCATCACGGTTGACGGAAAAGAAATCAAGATCTATGCTTTCCCGGATGCAAACAATTGCCCCTGGGGTGAGCTCAAGGTTGACGTGGTACTGGAGTGCTCCGGATTCTATACATCCAAGGATAAGGCACAGGCGCACATCAATGCCGGCGCCCGCAAGGTCGTGATCTCTGCTCCGGCAGGCAATGATCTTCCGACAATTGTATACAATACCAATCACAATACCTTGAAGGCAGAGGACACCATCATCTCCGCTGCTTCCTGCACCACCAACTGTCTGGCTCCGATGGCGGATGCACTCAATAAGTATGCACCCATCCAGTCCGGAATCATGTGCACGATTCATGCTTACACCGGCGATCAGATGACCTTAGATGGTCCGCAGAGAAAGGGCGATTTGAGAAGAAGCCGTGCGGCCGCCGTGAATATCGTTCCAAACAGCACCGGCGCAGCGAAGGCAATCGGCCTGGTAATTCCGGAATTGAACGGCAAGCTGATCGGTTCTGCACAGCGTGTTCCGACCCCGACCGGTTCTACCACGATCCTGACCGCAGTGGTTAAGAAGGCAGGCGTGACCAAGGAAGACATCAATGCAGCGATGAAGGCAGCAGCTAATGAGTCCTATGGATACAACGAGGATGAGATCGTATCCTCCGATATCGTTGGCATGAGCTATGGCTCTCTGTTTGATGCGACCCAGACAATGGTAAGCCAGATCAGCGAGGATCTGTATGAGGTTCAGGTAGTTTCCTGGTATGACAACGAGAACAGCTACACCTCTCAGATGGTTCGTACCATTAAGTATTTCTCAGAGTTAGCGTAAGGACAGGAAAGGGTCCGGCCTTTAGGGACCGGGCTCTTTTTTCTTATTTTGTAAAAGGTGGAGGGACAAGACATGTCTTTGAATAAAGTATCGGTAGATGATATAGATGTAAAGGGAAAGCGTGTGCTTTGCCGCTGTGATTTTAATGTACCGTTGAAGGAAGGAAGGATTACCGATGAGAACCGATTGGTTGCGGCTCTGCCGACGATCAAGAAGCTGATTGCCGACGGCGGCAAGGTAATTCTCTGCTCTCATTTGGGCAAGCCCAAGGGAGAGCCTAAGCCGGAGCTGTCCTTGAAGCCGGTTGCGGAGCGTCTGACTCAGCTTTTGGGACAGGAAGTGAAGTTTGCCGCAGATCCTGAGGTGGTAGGCCCCAATGCGACAGCAGCAGTAGCCGCGATGCAGGACGGCGAGGTGGTTCTGTTAGAGAATACCCGTTATCGTGCAGAAGAGACGAAGAACGGCGAGGCATTCAGCAAGGATCTGGCTTCCCTCTGCGATATTTTTGTCAATGACGCGTTTGGAACTGCGCATCGGGCGCATTGCTCCAACGTTGGTGTTTCTGCGCTGGTTTCCACGGCAGCAGTCGGCTATCTGATGCAGAAAGAAATTGATTTTCTGGGCAATGCCGTAGAGAATCCGGTGCGGCCGTTCGTTGCGATTTTGGGCGGCGCCAAGGTGGCGGACAAATTGAATGTAATCTCCAATCTGCTGGAGAAATGCGATACTCTGATCATCGGCGGCGGCATGGCCTACACCTTCCTCAAGGCCAAGGGCTGCGAGGTTGGCAAATCTTTGGTTGATGACGAGAAGCTTGAATACTGCAAGGAGATGATCGCCAAGGCTGAGAAGCTGAACAAGAAGCTGTTGCTGCCGGTTGATACGGTATGTGCCGATGCATTCCCCAATCCGATTGATGCCGAGACGGAGCATCAGACGGTTGCGGCCGATGCGATTCCGGCTGACAAGATGGGACTGGATATCGGTGAGAAGACGGCGGCGCTTTATGCAGATGCAGCCAAGACGGCAAAGACGGTGGTATGGAACGGCCCCATGGGCGTATTTGAGAACCCGATCTTTGCCAAAGGCACAATCGAAGTGGCCAAAGCGCTGGCAGAGACCGACGCGACTACAATTATCGGCGGCGGAGATTCCGCGGCAGCGGTCAACCAGCTGGGATTCGGGGATCAGATGAGCCACATTTCCACCGGCGGCGGCGCTTCCCTGGAATTTTTGGAGGGCAAAGAGCTTCCGGGTGTTGCGGCGGCAACGAACAAATAAGAGCGCTTCGGGGCAGCAAGTGCGGATGTGGCGGCTTGTGCCACGCGCATACTGCAGTGAAGGAGATGGGAGAGAATCATGGCGAGAAAAAAAATTATTGCGGGCAACTGGAAGATGAACAAGACACCCAGCGAAGCCGTAGCATTGGTAAATGAATTGAAACCGTTGGTAGCCAACGAAGAAGTGGATGTGGTATTCTGCGTGCCGGCGATTGATATCATTCCGGCGATGGAAGCCGCAAAGGGCTCCAATATTGAGATTGGCGCCGAGAATATGTACTATGAAGAAAGCGGCGCTTATACCGGTGAGATTGCGCCAAATATGCTGACCGACGTGGGGGTAAAATACGTCATCATCGGCCATTCCGAGCGGCGTGAATATTTTGCGGAGACCGACGAGACGGTCAATCGGAAGGTACAAAAAGCGTTTGAGCATCACATTACACCGATTATCTGCTGCGGGGAGTCTTTGACACAGCGTGAGCAGGGAATCACAATTGACTGGATCCGCCAGCAGATTAAGATTGCGTTTTTGAACGTTACGGCCGATCAGGCTAAGACGGCAGTCATCGCTTACGAGCCGATCTGGGCAATCGGAACCGGCAAGACGGCGACCTCAGATCAGGCGCAGGAGGTTTGCGCGGCGATTCGTGCCTGCATTGCGGAGCTGTATGATTCGGCAACCGCGGAAGCGATTCGCATTCAGTACGGCGGTTCTGTCAATGCGGCAAACGCAGCGGAATTGTTTGCCAAGCCGGATATTGACGGCGGATTGGTAGGCGGCGCCTCCCTGAAAGCAGATTTCGGCAAGATTGTCTGCTACAAATAATTGCCAGCTGCCGGAATGGATGCAATGCTGTGGGGCGTGTCGGTAGAAATATCCTGGCCTGCCGGAATGTGCATCACAGGGATGTGGCGGACGGGAATGATTTTTCAAATACGCTTTGGGAGGGGGCTGCTGCATTTTGGCACAGCCCCCTTCGACGCGACAGCGGGAAGCAAAAGATGGAGGAACCATGAAGAGAAAAAGTGTTTTTTTGATATTACTGGCGCTTTTTGCTTTGATGCTGTCAGTGGCCGCCTGTGGGAGCAGAGATTGGATCGGGGAACAAGAGACTGTTCCAGACGGAGTACAGCGCGTGCAGACAGACGGACAGAAGGAAGAAGGGAAAGGCTTCAGGGAAGAAAGAGGAGACAAGGACGGGGCCGAAGCAGACGGATTTTCCGGGAATGAGCAGGCAGCGGCCAGAGACGGGAGCGACGGCGGTGGGACAGAAGTGGAAAATAACCCGCCGACTACGAAAACGGACGCCGATTCAGACGGTAAGGAAACGATTGATTTGGCGGTATGGGATGCTTATGAGGAGATTTTAAGCGGGTGTACCTGGGAATTGATCAGCGGCTATGTCATCGACGAATCCTTTTTGGCCTGGGTGACGAAACGCTATGGGACAAGCCCGATCTTTGCATTGGCGGATGCGGTCAAAGCCGGCAATCATAAGCGGGAGCTGTGGCATCAGCTGACGGGCGATTCCATTCATGTACTGTGGAGCCGCTACTGCCAGGAGACCGGATTTCAAAGCCATGCGCTTGCGCGTGTCTACTGGAAGGAATGCAAAAGTCCCGACCAGACTGTGATTGATTTGATCGGGGATGTGAATTTTGCGGAGGAGTGGTCTACGACTCGTTATCTGGACAAGCAGGTGGATGGTCTTTATGACTGTCTGAGCCCTTCTCTGCTGGATGAGCTGAATGAGGCGGATCTTTTGATGGTCAACAACGAATTTACCTACAGCCGCAGGGGAGAGCCGGTGGAAGGGAAGGATTATACCTTCCGCGCAGATCCGGACCGCGTGTATTTGCTGGAAATTATGGGGACGGACATTGTCTCTCTGGCCAATAATCACGCCTACGATTACGGGCCGGACGCGCTGCTGGATACGATGGAGACGCTTAAAAATGCCGGCATTCCCTATGTGGGAGCCGGGGCAGATCTCGCAGAGGCGCAGATGCCCAGCTATTTTATTGCCAACGGCAGGAAGATTGCCATTGTAGCGGCGACCCAGGTGGAGCGGACGCTCAACTATACCAAGGAAGCGACTGAGACGGAGCCGGGCGTGTTGAAAACACTGAAAGCGGACAAGTTCGTCTCTGTCATCACCGAAGCGAAGAAAAACGCGGATTATGTCATCGTCTATGTACACTGGGGAACAGAGCAGAATCCCTATTTTGAAAACGATCAGGAACAGCTGGCGGATGCTTACATTGAAGCGGGTGCAGATGCAATCATCGGCGGACATACGCATTGTCTGCAGGGGTGCGAATACAGAAATGGCGTTCCGATTATTTACAGCCTGGGCAATTTTTGGTTTAACAGCAATAAGCTGGATACGGGAATTGCACAGTTGATTATACAAAAGGACGGTTCGCTTGCGTTTCGTTTTTTGCCCTGTGTTCAGAAATGGAACCAGACCTATCTGGTGGAAGAGGAAGCGGAAAAAGAGCGCATATGGGACTATATGGAGTCAATCTCCAAGGGAGTGGAATTTGACGCGGACGGCTATCTCAGGCAGCGGCAGTAGGGAAAATCGGGAGCGGATTTTCTTGCGGCTTTATGAGTGGCTGTGGAAATAGATTGAAAAAGAAAGGCGGATTTATAACAATGAAAAAGAAACCGACGGTTTTGATGATTTTAGACGGCTTCGGACTCAATGAGAAAACAGAGGCCAATGCCGTATATATGGCAAAAACACCGAATCTGGACGCTTTGATGCAGGAGTATCCGTTTGTCAAGGGAAATGCCAGCGGCTTGGCGGTAGGGCTTCCCGACGGCCAGATGGGCAATTCCGAGGTCGGACATCTGAACATGGGCGCCGGACGGATTGTCTACCAGGAGCTGACCAGAATCAGTAAAGAGATTGAGGACGGCGAATTTTTCCAGAACGAAGCGCTCAAGGCGGGAATGGAAAATGTCAAAAAGAACGATTCTGCGCTTCATCTGTATGGCCTGTTGTCCGACGGAGGCGTACACAGTCACAATACGCATCTCTACGGTCTGTTGGAGATGGCAAAAAGAGAAGGCATCTCCAAGGTCTACGTGCATTGCTTTTTGGACGGGCGCGATACCTCTCCGACCTCCGGCAAGGGCTACATGGAGGAGCTGGAGCAGAAGATGCAGGAAATCGGCGTTGGCGCCATTGCCACAGTGATGGGCCGCTATTATGTCATGGATCGTGATAACCGCTGGGA
>CAMULB010000154.1 GCA_947089585.1 uncultured Lachnospiraceae bacterium
CCCTCATGAGTGAGGGGTTAGGGGAGCTGAAGTGGGCTTGCCCACTTTGTTCTACATGAACCATACAAAGCGCATGGAAGCAGAGCGGACGCCGATTTATTTTTCCCTTGAGCATTTGGGAAAACGAAAACTATCGTTGAGAAAAAGGAGAATACGATGAAAGAGAGATTAGAGCAAATCAAAGCAAGGGCGATCGAGGAGATTGAGCATTCGGACGGCCTGGCCAAATTGAATGAGGTTCGGGTTGCCTTTTTGGGAAAAAAGGGTGAACTGACCGCTGTATTAAAGAGCATGAAGGAGGTGCTCCCCGAAGAGCGTCCCTTGGTGGGACAGCTAGTCAATGAGACGCGGGAGAGTATTGAATCCTTGATCGAATTGACGAAAACGCGGATGGAAGCCGCGGAACGCGAATACAAGCTCAAGCAGGAGGTGATCGACGTAACGCTTCCGGCAAAGAAGAACCGCATCGGTCATCGTCATCCCTGCACCATCGCCTTAGAAGAGGTTGAGACGATTTTTACCGGTATGGGCTATGAGGTAGTGGAGGGCCCGGAGATCGAATACGACTATTATAATTTTGAAGCACTGAATATTCCGGCCAATCATCCGGCGCGGGATGAGCAGGACAGCTTCTATATTAATGATCAAATCGTACTGCGTACCCAGACCTCACCGGTGCAGGTGCGTGTGATGGAGCAGGGAAAGCTGCCGATTCGCATGATCGCGCCGGGACGGGTATTCCGTTCCGATGAAGTGGACGCCACGCACTCGCCCTCGTTTCATCAGATTGAAGGGCTGGTCATTGACAAGCATATTACATTTGCCGATCTGAAGGGGACGCTCGCGGAATTTGCCCGTCAGCTGTTTGGCACGGAGACCAAAGTAAAATTCCGTCCTCATCATTTTCCATTTACAGAGCCAAGCGCCGAGATGGATGTCAGTTGCTTTAAATGCGGTGGAACGGGCTGCCGTTTTTGCAAGGGCTCCGGCTGGATTGAAATTTTAGGCTGCGGCATGGTTCACCCCAATGTACTTACCATGAGTCAGATTGATCCGGAGAAATATACCGGTTTTGCCTTTGGTGTGGGATTGGAGCGCATTGCCCTGCTGAAATATGAAATTGACGACATGCGTCTGTTGTATGAAAATGACGACCGGTTTTTACGGCAGTTTTAAAACAGGCTCGAACTAAGAAAAGGAGACGAGATAAATTATGAATACATCATTGTCATGGATCAAAGCGTATGTCCCGGATTTGGATGTAACGCCGCAGGAATATACGGACGCGATGACGCTGTCCGGCTCAAAGGTGGAGGGCTACGAATGCCTCGACGCAGATCTTTCTCAGATTGTGATTGGACAGATCGAGACGATTGAGAAGCATCCCGATGCGGACAAGCTGATTGTCTGCCAGGTCAATGTGGGCAAAGAAGAAACGCTTCAGATTGTCACCGGCGCACAGAATATTTCCGTAGGAGATAAGGTTCCGGTGGTATTGGACGGCGGCCGGGTAGCAGGCGGACACGACGGAAAGAAAACGCCGGGCGGAATCAAAATCAAAAAGGGCCAGCTGCGGGGGATCGAGTCCAACGGAATGCTCTGTTCGATCGAAGAGCTTGGCTCCAGCCGGGAGATGTATCCTGAGGCGCCCCAGGAAGGAATCTATCTATTTGATCAGGATGCAGTCGTTGGTCAAAACGCCGTGGAGGCGCTGGGACTGAACGATGTGGTATTTGAATATGAGATTACGTCCAACCGTGTGGACTGCTTCGGTGTGCTGGGGATTGCCAGGGAGGCGGCGGCTACCTTTGACAAAGACTTTGTTCCCCCGGTGGTTACGGAGACGGGAAATGACGAGGACGTCAACGATTTTATCAAGGTTACAGTTGAGGATGAAGCGCTCTGCCCCCGTTATTGTGCGCGGGTGGTGAAAAATATCAAGCTTGCGCCCTCACCCAAATGGATGCAGCGGCGACTGGCTTCCCAGGGCATCCGTCCGATTAACAACATCGTCGATATCACCAATTATGTGATGGAGGAATACGGACAGCCAATGCATGCCTATGATCTGGCCACGATTGCCGGCAAGGAGATCGTAGTCCGCCGTGCCGCGAAGGAGGAGAAATTTGTCACCCTCGACGGACAGGAGCGGACGATGGACGATTCGGTATTGATGATCTGCGATGGCGAAAAAGCCGTCGGCATTGCCGGAATTATGGGCGGTGAGAATTCGATGATCACGGATGATGTGAATTTGATGCTGTTTGAGGCAGCCTGCTTTGACGGCACCAACATCCGCCTTTCCAGTAAAAAAGTGGGCTTGCGTACCGATGCTTCAGGAAAATTTGAAAAGGGGCTTGACCCGAATACAGCACTAGCGGCGATCAACCGGGCCTGTCAGCTGGTGGAGGAGTTGGGGGCCGGAGAGGTAATCGGCGGCGTAGTGGATGTGTACAGCTGTAAAAAAGAAGGCCGCAGCATTCCTTTTGACGCTGAAAAAATCAACCGTCTGTTGGGGACGGACATTTCCAAGGAGACCATGCTGGGGTACTTCAAAAAGCTGGAGCTCGTATATGATGCGCAAAATGAAACGGTGGAGGTTCCCTCCTGGCGGCAGGATCTGTTGTGCATGGCGGATTTGGCGGAAGAGGTGGCTCGTTTCTACGGTTATGATCGCATTCCCACTACGCTGCCCACCGGGGAAGCGACGATCGGAACGCTGCCCTTCAAGCTTAAGGTCGAGGCGGTTGCGCGGGAAATTGCCGAGTTCTGCGGATTTTCCCAGGGGATGTCCTACTCCTTTGAGAGTCCCAAGGTGTTTGAAAAATTGCTGCTTCCGGCAGAAGACACGCGCCGCCGTGCGATTCCCATTTCCAATCCGCTGGGAGAGGATTTTAGCATTATGCGCACGATTTCCTTAAACGGAATGCTGAATTCGCTTGCCAACAATTATAATCGGCGCAACAAAAATGTACGTCTCTATGAGCTGGGCAATATTTATCTGCCCAAACAGCTGCCGCTGACCGAGCTGCCCGAAGAACGGATGCAATTTACACTGGGGATGTATGGAGACGGGGATTTTTATACGATGAAGGGCGTGGTTGAGGAGTTTACGGAGAGAATCGGTATGAAGCAGAAGCTGACGTATGATCCCAATGCGGGCCAGCCCTTCCTGCATCCGGGCCGTCAGGCCAATATTTTCTATGGAGATACCTGTCTCGGTTATTTGGGAGAGCTGCATCCCGCAGTCGGCGACCAGTATTCGATCAAGGAACGGGTCTATGTAGCGGTACTTGATTTGCCAAGCATCACGCAGCTGGCAGATTTTGGCCGAAAATACGAAGGAATTGCCAAATATCCGGCTGTTTCCCGTGATCTGAGTATGGTGATGCCAAAGCAGATTCTGGTGGGTGAGGTAGAGCGCGTCTTTGATCAAAAAGGCGGCGAATACCTGGAAAGCTATCAGCTGTTTGATCTCTATGAAGGAACGCAGATCAAGGCGGGCTATAAGTCGGTGGCGTATTCGATTATGTTCCGCGCCAAGGATAGGACGTTGGAGGAAGCAGATGTTGCGGCGGCCATGGAGCAAATTTTGAAATCCTTAAAGGAGATGGGGATTGAATTGAGAAGCTGAAAGCGCGCGTGTCTTAGAATCGCTTGCGGCAGGATGCAGACGTCAGAAAGCAATTCTAAGACGCGCTCTGGGCAAAGGAGTATCGTCAGGTGAACGTAAAAGATTTTTATTTTGAACTGCCCCAGGAGCTGATTGCGCAGGATCCCTTGAAGGATCGCGCGGGGTCCAGGCTTCTGGTGCTCAATCGGACTACAGGCGCAATCGAGCATACCCAGTTCAGACAGATTGCAGATTATTTAAAGCCGGGGGACTGTCTGGTGCTCAATAACACCAGGGTGATTCCGGCGCGGTTGTTCGGTGAAAAGGAAGGAACCGCAGGCCGCGTGGAGCTGCTGCTTTTAAAGCGCAGAGAGCAGGATGTGTGGGAGACGTTGGTCAAGCCGGGAAAGCGGGCGAGGAAAGGAACGCGAATTTCCTTCGGCGACGGCCTGTTGAAGGGAGAGATCCTCGATGTGGTCGAGGACGGAAATCGCCTGATTCGCTTTGAATATGAAGGGATTTTTGAGCAGATTTTAGACCGATTGGGGCAGATGCCGCTGCCGCCCTACATCACCCATCCGCTTGAAGACAAGAACCGTTATCAGACAGTATATGCCAAGTATGACGGTTCGGCGGCTGCCCCTACCGCCGGGCTGCATTTTACGCCGGAATTGCTGGCACAGCTTCGCAGCCTGGGAATTTCGATTGCCGAGGTAACGCTGCATGTAGGCTTGGGAACCTTCCGTCCGGTGAAGGCTGAGAATGTGCTGGATCACCATATGCACGCGGAATATTTTCAGATTTCGCAGGAGGCGGCGGCGCAGATCAACCGCACGAAGCAGGAGGGCGGCAGAGTGATCTGTGTGGGGACGACCAGCTGCCGGACCATTGAATCGGCCGCGAACGCGGACGGTACGCTCTGCGCATGCAGCGGCTGGACGGATATTTTTATTTATCCGGGCTATCAGTTTCAGGTGCTGGACGGGCTGATTACAAATTTTCATTTGCCGGAATCTACGCTGCTGATGCTGGTGTCTGCGCTGGCGGGGCGGGAGCATGTTTTGGCAGCATATCAGGAGGCGGTGCAAAAGAAATATCGCTTTTTCAGCTTTGGGGATGCGATGCTTGTGCTCTAAATCATAACGAGCGAATCCTCAAAAGCCGTTGGCCATACAAGGCTTCACGCTTGTTTGGCATCAGCCGCTATCTGGCTGCCCTTGTTTTTGCCCTTACGAGCCGAAACAAGGGCAGCCTTTTATGCTTCGCTGACCGCTTGTTAAAGCTGTTTTTTGTTCATCACCGGAATACTTACAGCAACGCATACGATACACAAGGAAGCAGCAAGAGCAATCGCTTTTCTATAGGCGTCTGTTTCCTCCACACCCGTCAAAAGCGCGTTGGTATTCAGCAGCACAGTGGGTGAATACGCCTTTACTTGCGGTATGATACGCAATAGATATGCCAACAGCACTGTCCCGCCGGTACACAGGGAAACGCTGGTGCTATTTTGCAGCAGCGATGAAAATAGGACAATCAGGCATACAATCCATACACCGAACAGCCACCAGATAGCGACCGAGAAGAATAAGTGATTCGCAATCCCGTTATCCCAAAAATAAGCATTGTATCCATAGGTAATCGCAAAGCAAATTCCGTAGCCGACGGTCCAAAGCGACAGCAGCAGCACAGCCTTTGCAAGCACAACCTTATACCTTGGCAACCCTTTTGTCAGTACAAGCAATAATGTTCCAGATTTGTATTCCTTCGTGAATCTATCGCTGAAGATCAGTACAAAAGCAATCAGCGCAATCGGAAGGTTCTTAAAAAATTGTGTCCATGAGGTCAGGGCGTCTACTTGAACCTCTGTGACAATTAACCCGCTTTCTGTCATGGACTGGGACAGCATTTCCATCATCCACGGTGTTAGCTTCGCAATCGCAGGATTCATAATCCCGAACAGGACAAACAGGAGTATGAGAAGCAGGAGTTTACCAGTCCGTGCAGCCTCCAGATATTCTTTTTTCATAAGAGCAAGCAGAGCTTTCATTTTGTCACCTCCAAAAACAGCGACTCAAGCGTTGGCTCGATTCGTTCCATTCTTTGTATCGGAATTCGATTTCTGGAGATAAATTGCATGAGATCAAAAAAACGATTCTCGTCTCCATGAAAAACAAGCACATGTTCCTCTGTGCGTTCGAGTTCACAAAATGCTTCGATCAGCGTATCAGCAGCTTCCTTTTTCCCGATTTCAATGAGAAATCCGTTCGATGACCGTTTGCTTCGCAGTTCTGCAATGGTCCCTTGCATAGCGATTTTCCCATCGTTTAGAAAAGCTGCTTCCGTGCAGATGCGCTCCACATCCGAAAGAATGTGCGTGGAAAAAAGAACCGTGGTCTGTTCCTTTGCTGCAAGAAGTATATCCAAAATTTCCTTGCGCCCTGCCGGATCAAGCGCTGATGTCGGCTCATCGCAGATTAAAAGCTTTGGGCGGTGCAGCAGTGCCTGTGCAATTCCCAGGCGCTGCTTCATTCCTCTTGAAAATCCTTTGATCCGGTGTTTCTCTTGTCCAAGACCAACAAGCTCCAATAGCTCTGTGCTTCTCGTCGCAATGTCAGCCTTGCTCATGCCACATAGATTGCCGCAGAGCGTTAAATATTCGGTCGTTGTCAGATAGGAATAAAATTCCGGGACATCCGGCAGATAGCCGATATACCTGTTGGTGCTGGTCTGCCCAAAATGTACTTTTTCACCCCTGACATAGATTGCACCACTGTCCCACTTGATCAGTCCAAGGATTGCTTTCATCGTTGTTGTTTTTCCGGCGCCGTTTTTGCCGATAAAACCGAAAATGCTGTGTTCCGGAACTGATAATTCAAGTCCGCAAAGCACTTTTTTACGACCAAAATTCTTATTTAGGTTTTGTATTGTCAGTACATCCATGCTATTCCTCCTTGCCAAGCAGAAAATAGAGGAGTGGGCCGATAAACTCCATGCCAATGATCGCAACAACGAGCCACAATGTGCGATTGCCTCTTTTATAATGCTTATGGGTTAAAATATGATAGAGTGTATAACCCAGCAGAACAAATTCTGCGATTGCCAATGGGAGCAAAAATGGAAGGAATTCCATAAGCTTATCCATTCTTTCTTTTCTCCTTTCCATAGGTTTCCACGCAAAAGCCCTTAGATCCACAGCAGGTACAGGTCAGTTTTCTAAGCGTGGGGGTGTGCCTGGCAAAAAAAGCCTCTTTCCGTTCAGGCTTAAAAATCTCATGGCACTGCGGACAGATATATGCTACTTTTTTGAAATAGAATTTTGTGCCCCAAATTGCATACAGAATGGCGATCCAAACATAAAGAGCAAACGGCCACCAAATGCCTGTGACGATCCAAAGAATGATGGAGGTCCATTGAATGATGTTAAGAGGAAGACCTGTAATCAAGAGAGTAGCGTGCAGCTTTCTCATTTTCTTTTTATTTTCCATCGCATAAGCGATATCACCGATTGATTCAACCGAGAAATTTTCGATGCCCTTTAGCTTTTGCTTAATTCCGTCGAGCATATCAAGCTTTACTTGCCTTTCATGCATTTCCTCTTTCAGAAGCTGTTCTTGTTGTTCCAGTAAAACAGCAAGAACACTGCCAGGGTCAGCTCCAGACAGCAATTCTCCGATGCTGTTGATTGAAATGCCGGCGTCACGAAGAAAGCAGATAATCTTCATTTGCTTTAAGTCATCCTCCGAATAAAGACGCCTGCCGCCCTCTGTGAATTCGCTGGGTGTTAGAATCTTACGGGTATCATAATACTGCACCGTTCGGACCGATACACCGCAGAGCTTCGCAATTTCTCCAGTCGTGTATTTTGGCATAGATTTCACCTCCTTTCTCCCTCATGTTACCTCATTACGCAGCGTTACAAGCAATATGTTACGCAGGGTGATTTTTGTGAATTTTAAAATTTGATTCTCCAATTTTTTATAACGGCAAGCTGATCGCAGGTAGCGACCAAATCTTTTACTACATGGGTGGAAAACAAAACGGTACGCCCTTCTGAAAAATCAACCAACAGAT
>CAMULB010000155.1 GCA_947089585.1 uncultured Lachnospiraceae bacterium
CATAACCCATCTCCAAAAGCGTCTCAATATCCTCATATTGCGACTCCAGACTGCCGTAAGTCTCCACGTCCTCCTTTAAGCTCTTTAACTGCTTCATCTTCTGCTGGGAGCTTTCCGGATCATTCCAAAAATCCGCTGCTTCCATCTCTTTTTCTAATTCCTGGATTCGCTGCTCTTTGTTCGCCAGGTCAAAGTGAATCCCTCACTTCCAATAATGGTGCTGAAAATCCGTTCAGAGCGGATTTGAATTGATCAAATTCTACCATAATTGTCACCTCTTTCTGTTTGTTATTTTTTTCGTATGCAGGATATAAAACTCCTGCCGTTCTTATGGCAGCAGCTGGTTGCCGCACTGCGGACAAAACCGGCTGCCGGTGGTCGGCGTCCCACAATTGGGGCAAAACCTCGGCCCGGCTGTCTGCTGCATCGTTCCACCGTGATTCTGCGGCGCAGGCTGCGCCTGCATCTGCGGATTGCCGGACATGTTCTGCATCTGGGCCATCATCTGCTGACCCATCATCATGCCCATCTGCATATTGGCCATGTCCGCTCCCAACCGGGAGCCGCTTCCTCCCTGGGCCATGGCGTCGGTCATCGCCATCTGCTGATAACGGTTCAGATCGCCAATCATCGACTGCGACGCCGCCCTGGTCTGCATCTGTTGCACCTCCTGGGGATACGTAAAGCTGGAAATGGTAAAATTGGTAATCGAAAGGCCAATTTTAGCCATCTGCATATCGAGGTCTTCCTGAATCCCACCGGCAATCTGAAAGGCATTGGCCTGCAGATTGAACAGATCCTTTCCTTCCTGGCTGATCCACTTCATCAAAAGCTGGTCTAAAACGGCAACCACGCGCTCCTTTACATCCTCCACCAGATACTGTGCTTTCACTCCGGCTACTTTGTCGATCAGACAGTCGTGGTCCGCTACCTTGAAGCTAAAGGTTCCAAAACTGCGAATCGGCATTCCCCCCGGCAGGCCCGGAGCCGGAATCGCGATGGGATTCTTCGTACCCCATTTCACGGTAAATTCTTTCGTATTAATAAACAATACTTCGGCCCGGATGCCACTGTTGAAACCGAATCGAAACCCCTTTAAGGTAGAGAGAAATGGGATGATGTCCGATTCAATATCAAAGCTGCCCTCATCCTCAAATATGCCTTCCACCTTGCCGTTATACAAAAATACGGCATCCTGGCCTTGGCGGATGATGAGACGGCTGCCCCGCTTGATCTCCCGATTTGCCCATTTCCAGAAAATTACGTCCTCTCGGTATTCCTCCCATTCCACCACGTTGGAAAACTGATTTTGAAATAACGCCATCTTCTCCTCCTTGCGCGCTTCCTAAAGTCCCAGCTTGGCTTTCAAAGCGGCCACTTCGTCTTCTACCGCCGCATTTCCCTGCGCGTCATATTTGCTCATCAGGCTGTCCAGATCGTCGTTTTGGTCCTCCTGCTGCAGCTCTGCCATCGCATTGGCTTCATCCAAAAGACGATCTGCTTTGGCCTCCATGCGGTCAAACGCCGAAAGATTCTCGCCGACCCCCGCCATGCTGCCTCCGATTTGATTGATGCGCTGCTGCGCCTTCGCCGCCGATACTTTCGCCTTAATCGCGTCCCGTCTCGCATTCAGATCACGGACATCGCTGACCAGTTTCTCATGCATCTGACGCATCTTTGACGCATTCTCAGCCGCCAAATCGTAAGACCTCTTGAGCGCTTTCTGCTTCGTCTCCAGCGTCTGCTTTGTCTCCAGGAATGTTCTGGCATCCGCTTCGCTGCCCGCCAAAAGCGCCTTTTCGGCATAGCGGATCATTTTATCAATCTCATCGCTGCACTCGTCGAGTTCCCGTTTCGTCCGTTTCTCTTCCGCCATCACAGAGGCTGTCTCTGCTTTCACCTTGCCGAGATCACGCTCCAGATTGCGCAGGTATTGGTCAATCATTTTCTCCGGATCCTCGCATTTGTCGAGCAGTGCGTTGATATTCGATGTCATAATATCCTTAAACCTTGTTAAAATTCCCATACTACCATCCCTTCCTGGTATTCTTTCCCGACTGCATCAGCAATTACGGCTCTCATTATAATATATGTGGCATAAAAAGTCAATTTTCCAGAAAGCTTCGCCATGCTGCTTTGGCACCTTCGGATGCAGGCTTCGCTCAGACGACGCCTTGTACCCCTTGTCATGGACATTTTTTGGAAGAAGCGGTCCTAGAGAATGTATCTGCTTCACAATCAAAACGAAATGTTTCTAATAAAATGCAATCAGGCAGAACATCTTCCGATGCTCTGCCTGCCCCTTTTAGCTCTTAGATCATCTGGTACTCCGCATTCAAGAAATGCCGTTGCCTCTCTACTGACATCATCCATGGTTCCTTTTGCATGGAGGAATAGCCTTACTGCTTCAATATCCGCAGCGCCTCCTTCACCTGGTTGTCCAGCATCGGGTCATAGCCCTTTTTCTCGTCACCCAGATATTCTAATTCCAGCAAAACATCCGGCTCGACGCCGATTCCGTGGATATTGTTCCCATTGGGCGTAAAATAGCGGGATGTCGTCACTTTTACGGCGCTGCCGTCCCGCAGCGAAACAATCTGCTGCACAATCCCTTTGCCGAACGTTTTCGTTCCAATCAAGGTCCCGTAAGCATAATCCTTCACGGCTCCGGCAAAAATCTCGGACGCACTGGCGCTGTGTCCATTGATCAGAACTGCCAGGGGAAGCCCCAGCGAATGCTCCGCAGACGAATGATATTCCTGACGATTTCCATATTTATCCTCGGTATAGACGATCAATCCCTCCGGGAGCACTTGATCCAATACGCCGCAGACGCCGTCTAAGACCCCGCCCGGATTGTTCCGCAGATCGACAATCAGAGACTTCATCTGTTTTGCGTTTAACGCTTCTACCGCCTGGCGAAATTGCTCCGATGTCAGCTCGGTAAATTCCGAAATCTGCAGAAAGCCGACTTCCCCCTCCAGCATCTGATACTCGACGGTAGGCACCTCAATCTCCCTGCACTCCATGGTAAATTCCAGCGTCTCCCCTGAGGCATCTGCTTTCGATTGGCGCAAAACGCCAATCTTCACCGCCTCGCCCGCCTCACCCCGCATCCGCTTCGACATCTGGGACGCTTTTTCCTGGATCACCGAAACTCCGTCGATACTCTGAATCACGTCCCCCTCCTCAATTCCGGCTTCGGCCGCCGGCGTATCCGGGTACACATGCAGCACCGTTACCTCCGACGTATCCTCGGCCGGATTTAAGACAATCCCTACGCCGCAATAGCTTCCGTTTGTGCTTTCCGACAATTCCTGAAACTGCTCCGGCGTATAATAGGCGGAATAGGGATCTCCCAGGCTCCGCAGCAGTCCGCCGTAAAGTCCCTCCGCAATCTGCTCCGGCGATATGTCCTGGTAATACAGCCGATCAATCACCGCTGCCAGCTGCCCCAGCTTTGTCCTCGTAGCCCAGCGGTTCACAGCCCGTTTGGCAGTTCCGGCATGAACGCCGGCCGCCATTCGATCTCCCAGCGCAGATCGGCGAATGACCGGACTTACAACGCTTGAAAACACCAGCATGACCAGAAGCCCCCAGCAAAACCCACGCCAAAAAGGATTCTTGTTCTTTTTTTCCACCATTGATTGCTTTTAGCCTCTTTTCCTCTACTTAAGATAGTCCCACGGATTGACATAACTGCCATTGACACTGACGCCAAAGTGCAGATGGTTGCCGGTGGAAATTCCCGTGCTTCCGACCTTGGCTACCACCTGACCCGCAGACACACGCTGACCGCTCGACGCCACCAGGGAGGAGCAGTGCATGTAGACACTGTAAATCCCATTTCCGTGGCTGATCGTGAGATAGTTGCCGGAAGCGTTGCTGTATCCGGCAAATGCAACCACTCCATCCGCCGCCGCCACAATATCCGCACCATAGGAGGCTCCGATATCCAGACCGCGATGATACGAAGAAGCGCCGCCCGTCGGCGCCGTCCGCGGCCCATAATCACTGGTCACACGCGAGCTGGAAGGACAGGGCCAGACAAATCCGCCGCCGCCATATTCCGGTTCCGTCGGTTCACTCGGATTCCCTTCTTCCTTGCCGTCCTCCGTTTCATCCCCGTTCGGATCGGCTGCGCCCGGCTCGGTGGTTTCTCCCGCTGCATCGGGTTTCTCCGATTCGGCCGGCTCCTTAGATTCCGATTCCCCCGGCTCCTTCGTTCCTCCGACTGTATCCGTGTTTTCCGGCTTTGCCACATTATTGTCCGCATCCGACGCCCCCGGCTTTTGCACCGCGCTTGCATCCCCTGCGGCACCCGGCTCTTCCTTCACGGTTCCTGCTCCTTCCGCCCCACCATCACGGTCTGACGCCGCACCATTTTCGTCCCCGCCGACTCCCCCCAGCGACTCCTGCTCTCTGGCTGCCTCCTCCCGCTCTTTTTGAGCCTGCGCCTCGGCTTTTTGCTTCGCCTCCTGCTCGGCCTTCTTCTTCGCCTCCTGCCTTCTGGCCTCCTCGGCCTGAATCATTGCAATCATCTCGTCCTGGGCCTGCATCTCCGCCTCATACAGCTGCGCCGTCTGCTGCGCCTGGGAAATCTCCTCGCCCACCTCCGCCAGCTGGTATTCCTTTTCCTTGAGCAGCAAGGTTACGGCAGTCTGTTCCTCCTGCACCTTAGACGCCAAAAGCGCTAAGTCCTCCTGTTCTTTTTTCAAGGTATCCTCCATATTGGCCACCAGCGTTACCGTATCCTGATATTGTTTTAACATCTCGCGGTCATAGCGGGCAATCTGCTCTAAGTATTCGGCGCGATTTAAAAAATCAGCCGCATTCTCGGCCTCTAACAACGCCTCCAGATAAGAGGTTTCTTGCTTTTCGTACATATAGCGGATGCGCTTTCTCATCCGTTCATACTGTTTGCGTTCCTCTTTTTGCGCTTTGATGAGCTCCTGCTCTGTATCCGCAATCTGCGTCTCCTTTTGCGCAAGCTGTTCATTCAGCTGGTCAATGCGCCCGGAAATCTCCGTCAGCTGTCCATCCAGCAGCGTAATCTTCTCCTCCATATCCTCTTTCGAGGTCCGAAGCTCGTCAATCAATGCCTGCACATCTGCAAGCTGCCCCTTAAGCTCTTCCTTCTCCCGCTGCGCATCGGAAATACTTCCGGCCGCTGCCTGTGCAGTCCCAGCCAAAAACAGCAGCAAACCCAAGCACAGACAAATCCCCCTGATTCTGAATTTTCTTTTCCTCATATTCCACCTTGCATGTTATTGTCCGCATCGGCAGGCAGCTCCGCTTCCCTTTGATTCTCACGAATTGTTCTGCCCGCTTTCCCATACCTTCCAATGCCTGCGATCGTCTTACATCCCTTTCTACACCTTCCAATGCCTGCGATCGTCTTACATCCCTTTCTACACCTTCAAATGCTTGCGGATCGTCAAACGGCTTCCCAGAAATCCGATTCCGACTCCCAACAGCAGCGCCACGGGAACAAGGGTGGAAAACACCTGGTTCACCGGCAAAAAGCGCAGCATATTGCTCAGCCAGATAAAGCGATCTCCCACATAGACAATCAGTCTGCGATACATAAAATACAACAGCACCAACGGAATCGCCGAGCCGATCAAGCCGATCAAA
Source organism: uncultured Lachnospiraceae bacterium (assembly GCA_947089585.1). GTDB lineage: Bacteria > Bacillota > Clostridia > Lachnospirales > Lachnospiraceae > 14-2. The sequence continues at coordinate 5,638 of CAMULB010000155.1, forward strand.
ATGCCCTCCACGATAAAGGGAGAACGGACAAAATAATCTGTCGCACCAATCAGCTTCATGATTGCAATTTCCTCCCGGCGCACCGTAATTCCGGTGGTAACGGTATTGCTGATCAAAAATACGGCCACACACAAAAGAATCAAAATAATCCCCGCCGACACATACCCGATCAGACGATTAAAATCGGTCAGCGTATTGGCCGCAATGTCAGAACTGCGCACCTCGCGCACGCCTTCTAAAGACTGCAGGTATGTCACCAATGTGCTCTGCGAGGCGACGTCGTTCATATAGATCTCATAATGGGCGGACTCGGCCAGGGGATTGTCCTCTTCAAATCCTTCCATCATATTCTCGGCCCCGCTGAAATAAACCTTACCGAATTCCTCCCATGCTTCCTCCGCCGAGACAAATACCTTGCGCGAGACCTCCGTGCGCTTGTCGATCTGCGCTCCAATCTGTTCCATCGCCTCCTTGCTGGTGCCGTCCTCAAAAAACACTGTCACCGCCACGCCGGACTCCACCTCCCGGACGATGGTCTGGAAATTGACCACAATCGCGTAAAACAAACCAAAAAGAAAAATACAAGCCGACATCGTGGCAATCGAAGCCAATGAAAATACCTTGTTGCGCCAGATATTTTTCACGCCCTGCTTAAAGGTATAGAAAAACGTACTAAATCTCATTGCTTCCACCCATCCGTTCATCGCTGACGATGACGCCTTTCCGCATCGTAATCACACGCTTTTTCATGGCCTTGACAATCTCCAGATTATGCGTCACCACCAGCACCGTCGTCCCCTTCTGATTGATCTCATCCAAAAGCTTCATGATATCCCAGGCATTGTGGGCGTCGAGATTCCCGGTCGGCTCGTCCGCCAACAGAATCTTCGGCTCGTTGACCAGTGCACGCGCAATGGCCACCCGCTGCTGTTCTCCGCCAGAGAGCTGCTTGGGGTAGGATTTGTACTTGGCCGCCAGTCCCACCATCGAAAGCATCATCGGCACCCGGCGCTTGATCTTTTTGCTCGGCGTCGCAATCACGCGCTGCGCAAATGCAATGTTCTCATACACATTCCGATCCTTCAGCAGGCGGAAATCCTGAAAGACCACCCCGATGTTGCGGCGAAATCTGGGAATCTGCTTGTGCCGGATCCCATTTAAGGATCTCCCGTTGATGATGATATCCCCTTCCGTCGGCTCCAATTCCTTCAACAGCAGTTTAATCAGTGTGGATTTGCCGGACCCGCTGTCCCCGACAATAAAGACAAATTCTCCCGTGTTAATATGTAAGCTGATGCCGTTTAAGGCCGGAATCCCGGCCTTATATGCCTTGCTGACATTATCAATTACAATCATGTAAGCCTCCTAGCGTTCTTTAATAATCCATGGTCTCCATATATTTCATGTACTTCACCACCATCAGCGCAATCTTAAATGTGATGGCATCCTCAAAGACGCGCAAATCCAGCCCTGTGCTCTTCTGCAGCTTATCCAGCCGATAGACCAGCGTATTGCGGTGAATATAAAGCTGCCGCGACGTCTCGGAGACGTTGAGGCTGTTTTCAAAAAATTTGTTGATTGTCGTCAAAGTCTCCTCGTCAAAATCATCCGGTGATTTTCCGTCAAAAATCTCCTTGATAAACATCTTGCACAGCGGGATCGGCAGCTGATAAATCAATCGCCCAATGCCCAGTGTGGAATAAGCGATCACCTTGCGCTCCTCAAAGAAAATCTTGCCCACATCCAACGCCATACGCGCCTCTTTATAGGAACGGGAAACCTCCTTGATCTCGCCCACAATCGTGCCGTAAGCGATGTGAATCTCATTGCTCTCACGGTCACGGAAAAGATCGAGAATCACCTCCGCCGTCTTGTTCAAATCCTCGTATCCCTCGTGGTCTGAAACCTCCTTGACCACAATAATATTCTTCTCGTCCACGGCCGTGATAAAATCGCGTGACTTTCCGCCAAACAGACTGCGCACCTTCTCCAGCTCATTGCCATCCTTC
>CAMULB010000156.1 GCA_947089585.1 uncultured Lachnospiraceae bacterium
GACAACATGCGGGAGGAGCATCGGGAGAAGCTGATTAAGGATGCCGAGAAGCTGGCGGCCGCGCAGAAGGCCGAGAAGGAAGAGCGGCGGCAGGCGGAACCGGCCCCGGATCGTCCCCGCAAGGAGATGGGCTTTATCTCTGTCTCCATCGGAGCCGGCATCAATGAGATTTTCAAAGGGCTGGGCGTGGATTATATCATTGAGGGCGGACAGACGATGAACCCCAGCACCGAGGACATCATCAATGCCATCGACGAGGTACATGCCAAGACGGTATTCATTTTCCCGAATAACAAAAATATTATCTTGGCGGCCAACCAGGCGGCTTCCCTGATTGAGCACAAGGATGTGGTCGTGATTCCGACCAAGACAATTCCGCAGGGCATTACCGCCTTGGTGAATTATATTCCTGAAAAGGATGCCAAGGACAACGAACAGCGGATGCTTGAGGAGATTCAGAATGTCAAGACCGGCCAGGTGACGTATGCGGTGCGCGATACCCTGATTGACGACAAGGAGATTCGTCAGGGCGATTACATGGGCATCGGCGATTCCACCATTTTATCGGTCGGAAAGAATCTGGAGGAGGTTCTGCACAAGATGGTAGATCAGATGGTGGATGAGGATTCGGCCATTATCAGCATCTATTATGGCGAGGAGACCGCAGAGGCGGATGCCGAAGCGTTTGCTTCTTATCTGGAAGAGACTTACCCAGACTGCGAGGTAGAGGTTCATACCGGCGGACAGCCGATCTATTACTATGTCATTTCAGTTGAATAGACGAGGAGAGAACGTATGGAAAGCCAATCCCCCATCTGCGCGCTAAAGGGAATCGGGGCCAAGACGGAGCAGCTGTTCCACAAGATAGGAGTATACACCATCGGTGATATACTCCTTCATTATCCCCGCGATTATGAGAAGCTTCCGCCGATTCGGACGGTGGGAGAACTGCTGGGAGAGGATTTGAGGGACGGCATGACAGCGGCGGTATCAGGCCGGGTGGAGCGTGTGCCGCTGGTAAGAAACAGCGGGCGTACCAGCGTGACCTCTCTGCAGCTGCGCGAGCAGTCGCAAAGTATTTCGCTGGTCTGGTTTCATATGCCTTATTTGAAGAATTCCCTGAAGCAAGGGGAATTTTATGTATTTTTGGGAAAAATCAGCAAAAAGGGCAGCCGCATTTCCATTGACCAGCCGCAGGTGCTGGCCCCTGAGGCATACCTTGAGATGCAAAATTCCCTCTGGCCCTGCTATGCCCTGACCCAGGGCTTGAGCAAAAATCTGATCATCAAGACCGTTCGCCAGGCGTTGGAGCAGCTGGATTTATCCAGAGATTACCTTCCGGAGGAGATCCGTCAGCGTCATTCGCTGGGAGAATACAATTACGCTCTGGAAAATATTCATTTCCCGGAGAGTGAGACGGCGCTGCGCACGGCAAGAAATCGTCTGGTGTTTGATGAATTTTTTCAGTTTATTCTTGCGGCGCAGCTGCAGAAAAAACAGATGGAGCAGGTGAAAAATGAATTTGTCTTTGCGCCTCTTACCGATTCCTGGGTCGATCAGGTGCTGAAGGAGCTGCCGTATCAGCTGACGAAGGCGCAATTGCGGACCTTAACGGAGATCCGCCAGAATCTGCGTGCTCCGGTCATTATGCAGCGGCTGGTACAGGGCGACGTTGGCTCCGGCAAGACGATTGTTGCTTTTCTGGCAATGGTTGATTGTGCCCAGAGCGGCTGCCAGTCTGCGTTGATGGCGCCGACTGAGGTGCTGGCCCGTCAGCATTACGAGAATTTTTGCCGCATGTGCGAGCAATATCAATTGAAGATTCCCGTTATTTTACTGACCGGTTCGATGACGGCAAAAGAGAAGCGGCGGGCGTATGACCGGATTGCCCTCTACAGCAAGGCGATGGTCGTCGGCACGCATGCGCTGATTCAGGAGCGCACCGTTTTTGACAATTTAGCGCTGGTGATTACCGATGAACAGCATCGCTTTGGCGTCAAGCAGCGGGAGCATTTGTACCAGAAGGGCAATAAGCCGCATATTTTGGTGATGAGTGCGACCCCGATTCCGCGTACTTTGGCAATCATTCTCTACGGAGATTTGGATATTTCCGTGATTGACGAGGTGCCGGCAAGACGGCTGCCGATCAAAAATTGTGTGGTCAACAAGGGCTTTCGCCCCAAATCGTATGAATTTATCAGACAGGAGACGGACAAGGGCCATCAGGCATATGTGATCTGTCCGCTGGTGGAGGAGAGTGAGGGCTTAGAGGCGGAGAATGTCATTGCTTACAGCGAGATGCTGCAAAGGGAGCTGCCGCAGGTGACGATCTCCTGTCTGCACGGCAAGATGAAGGGCGCTCTAAAGAATCAGATCATGGAGGATTTTGCCGCAGGCCGCATTCAGGTGCTGGTCTCGACCACGGTGATTGAGGTCGGGGTCGATGTACCCAACGCGACGGTGATGATGATTGAGGATGCTCAGCGCTTCGGCTTAGCCCAGCTGCATCAGCTGCGGGGCCGGGTAGGAAGGGGAGACGAGCAGTCGTATTGCATTATGGTCAATACCTCAGACGGGGAGCGCGCCGTCAAGCGTCTGGAGATCTTAAATCGCTCCAACGACGGATTTTTGATTGCGTCCGAGGATCTCAAGCTGCGGGGGCCTGGGGATTTTTTTGGTCTCCGTCAGAGCGGTCTGCTGGAATTTTCGCTGGGAGATATCTATCAGGACAGCGCGATTTTAAAGGCGGCGGCCGAGGAGGCGAAGCGGATGCTTGCAGACGACCCCGGCCTTGCCAGTCCCGATCACGAGGCAGTCCGGCGGCAGGTGATGAAGTATCTCGACGCTTGTGTCGAGACTGCGAATTTGTAGGCGAGGCATGTTCAAACCAGGGCTTCACCGGAACAGAAGCAGGCAGCGCGCAGTTTTACTTTGATTTGGATGAACTGCCTCCATCGCACCGAAGACGGTGCGCGTCAGAGCCGCTTCAAATATCGTTTTTCTAAAAATCCCAGCAGACCGTAGAGCAGCATCGCCATCAGGCACAAAAGTACAATGCTCATAATCACCCAGTCCAGCTTAAAGACCTGACTGCCGTAGATAATCAGATACCCAAGTCCGCTGCGGGCGGCAATGAATTCGCCGATGATCACGCCCACCAGACACAGCCCGATGTTGACCTTCATCAGGGAAAATAAAACCGGGATGTTGGAGGGCAGAATGACCTTGGTCATCACATGATATTTGTTTCCGCCCAGACTGTAAATCAGCTTGATTTTTTCGGCATCGACGGCGGAAAAGCTGGTATACAGACTTAAGATTGAGCCGAAAATGGCCACCGACATGCCAGTGACGATGATCGTTTTGTAGTTTGCGCCCAGCCAGACAATCAATAGCGGAGCCAGAGCAGATTTGGGCAGGCTGTTCAAAATGACCAGATAAGGGTCTAGCGTCTCCGAGAGCCTGGGGTGGAACCACAGCAGAATCGTAATCCCCAGAGCACACAAAAGCACCAGCAGAAAGCTGACCACGGTCTCCATCAGGGTAATGGCAATGTGGCTGATGAGAGATTTGTCGATCAGCATCTGGTAAAAGCAGAGCAGAACTTTCGAGGGGCTGCTGAAGATAAAGGAATCAATCAGCCCGGTGACAGCGGCCGTCTCCCAAAGCCCTAGGAAAAGGACAAAAATCAGGCAGCGGCTGCAGACCACTGTGCGCCGATGACGCTTGCGGGCGGTGAGATATTTCTGCTGCGCAAGGGAAATCTCACTCATCGCTGTTCATCTCCTTCCATAACAAATTGAAATAATCTTTGAATTCCGGTGTATTTCTACGCTCCAGTGGCGATAAATTTTCAGGAAATTGAATCGTAATAATATTTTTTACAGTTCCCGGGCGTTTGCTTAAGACGATGACGCGGTCGGCCAAGGAGACGGCCTCTGACAGATCGTGCGTGACCAAAAGCGCTGTCTTATTCTCACCCCGTATGATCGAGCCGATATCGTCGCCCACGGTCAGGCGGGTCTGGTAGTCCAATGCGGAAAACGGTTCATCCAGCAGCAGCAGCTTAGGCTCTAAGGCCAGCGTGCGGATCAGCGCCGCTCGCTGCCGCATGCCGCCGGACAGCTGCGAGGGCTTGGCGTCTTTGAACTTGTACAGCCCATACGTTTTTAACATGTCAAGCACTGCTTCCCGGCGCTGTTCGGTCAGCTTGTTTTGAATTTCCGGCCCTAAGAGGACGTTTTGTTCAATGGTACGCCACTCAAACAGGTGATCGTGCTGAAACATATAGCCGATGGTTCCGCTGCCCTTTTGAAACAGCTTTTGTCCGTAAAGTAAAATAGAACCGTGCTCCGGTTCCAATAGGCCGCTGGATAAGGACAGCAGGGTAGATTTGCCGCAGCCGCTGGGGCCGACAATGGCGACGAATTCACCCTGGTAGACCGTGAAATTTATATTGATTAAGGCAGGCGTTTCCCCGGACGGGGTGTGATAGGAGTAGCCTACCGAGTTTAATTCCAGGAGTTTCTCCATTTGCTTCCTCCCAAATGCTTTCTATATCATATGTGGGAGCGGGGGTGGGCGTGAATCATAACATAATCTTAACAAATGGTTTGCATTTTCTCTTCGTTTCATGTAGAATAGTCTGTGATGTATTTTCCGGCAGAGCAAAGGAGGCGTATCCATGGCAGTCACAGAAGCAAGAGAAGCGTTGCCGGCAGACGGCTGTGATTTGCAGCTCGCAGTAGATTACAGGCCGCCTTTTGCAAGCGGCAGCGATTCACAGCGAGCTTTTGCAAGCGGCAGCGATTCACGGCAAGCAGCAGGCAAACAGCGGCAGCAAAACGGCTGCACGCTGCCAAAAGTGAACTACCAGAAGGAGCTGGAAGCCATTCTTGCGAAGCATACCAGGGCGGGAGAGGTGCCGACGCTGCTGCTGCACAGCTGCTGCGGGCCTTGCAGCAGCTATGTCCTGGAATACCTGTCGGATTATTTTTCCATTACCGTACTCTACTATAATCCCAACATTGATCCGCTTGAGGAGTATGAGAAGCGCGTGCGCGAACAGGAAGCGTTGATTCGCCGCCTGCCGGCGCGCCATCCGATTCAATTTCTGGCGGGAACATATGAACCGCAGCAGTTCTATGAGACCGTAAAGGGGATGGAGGATCAAGCGGAAGGAAAAGAGCGGTGTTTTGCCTGTTATGCGCTGCGCCTGAAAGAAGCGGCCCGCTGTGCCGCAGATCATGGGATGGACTATTTTACCACGACATTGTCGATTAGCCCGCAAAAGAACGCAGCCAAGCTCAATGAGATTGGCCTTGCGCTGGAGAAGGAATATCCGGTGCGCTATCTTACGTCGGACTTTAAGAAGAAAAATGGTTATCAGCGCTCGGTTGAGCTGTCGAAGGAGTACGGTATGTACCGGCAGGATTACTGCGGATGTATTTTTTCCAAAAGGCAGCGGGAGCAGGAAAAAGCGAGTCGGGCAACGGAAAAGAACGGAAGAGAAACAGATTGACGGAGGAAAGAGAGGAACAAAATTTATGGCACAATTGTGGGGCGGACGCTTTACCAAAGAGACAGATCGTCTGGTTTACAACTTCAATGCGTCTATTTCTTTTGACCAGAAATTTTATAAACAGGATCTGCAGGGCAGTATTGCGCATGTTCGGATGCTGGCCAAACAGGGAATTCTCACCGAGGACGAGAAGGAAGCGATCGTTACGGCGCTTGAGGAGATCGGACGCGAGGTGGAAGCGGGAACGCTGGCAATTACGGATGAATATGAGGACATCCACAGCTTTGTGGAGGCCAATCTGATTGCGCGCTTGGGCGGTGTCGGAAAGAAGCTGCACACCGGAAGAAGCCGCAACGATCAGGTGGCGCTGGATATGAAGCTTTATACCAGGCAGGAGCTTCTTGATACCGACGGATTGCTGAAAGATTTGTTAAAGGTACTTTTAAAAATCATGGAAGAGCATACCAGCACGATTATGCCTGGATTTACGCATTTGCAGAAGGCGCAGCCGATTACGCTTGCGCACCACATGGGAGCTTATTTTGAGATGTTCAAGCGTGACCGGCTGCGGTTGAAGGATATTTATGTGCGGATGAATTACTGTCCGCTCGGCTCCGGCGCGCTGGCCGGCACAACCTATCCGTTGGATCGTGACTATACCGCCAAGCTGCTTGGATTTTACGGCCCGACCTTAAACAGCATGGATTCCGTCTCAGACCGGGATTATCTGATTGAATTTTTATCTGCACTGTCGATGGTGATGATGCATTTGAGCCGTTTTTGCGAGGAGATGATTCTCTGGAACAGCAATGAATATCAATTTGTAGATATGGACGATGCCTACAGCACCGGCAGCAGCATTATGCCGCAGAAAAAGAACCCGGATATTGCGGAGCTGGTGCGGGGGAAGACCGGGCGCGTCTACGGGGCGTTGATTTCTCTGCTGACGACGATGAAAGGAATTCCGCTGGCTTATAACAAAGATATGCAGGAGGACAAGGAGCTGACATTTGACGCAATCGACACGGCAAAGGGGTGTCTGGCGCTGTTCACCGGGATGCTCGACACTACAAGATTTCACCGTGAGCGCATGCGAAAAAGCGCCAACGGCGGATTTACCAATGCGACGGACGCGGCCGATTATCTGGTTCATCATGGCGTTCCGTTTCGGGATGCCCATGCGATTGTCGGTCAGGTGGTCCTGACCTGTTTGGAGAAAAATATTGCGATCGACGATTTATCATTGGTAGAGCTTCAGGCGATCAGCCCCGTATTTGAAGCGGATCTGTATGAGGCGATCTCGATGGAGACCTGCGTGGAGAAGCGGCTGACGCTGGGAGCGCCAGGAACGGCGGCGATGGAGCAGGTGATCGCATTGGAGCGCGCGTATTTGGCCGAGGACTGGCAGGAGCAAGAGAGGAGAACGAAAGAATGAGCAATCAAGTGCATGATCAATTGAAGGTTGGTATTTTGGGCGCGACTGGTATGGTGGGCCAGCGGTTTATTTCCTTGTTGGAGCATCACCCGTGGTTTTCTGTGACGACCGTGGCGGCCAGTCCCCGTTCGGCGGGCAAATCGTATGAGGAAGCAGTGGCCGGCCGCTGGAAGATGGATACGCCGATGCCTGAGGCAGTCAAAAAGCTGACGGTAATGGATGTGACGCAGGTGAAAGAGGTTGCGGCGGAAGTGGATTTTGTTTTTAGCGCCGTCGATATGACCAAAGCGGAGATTCAGGCGATCGAAGAGGCGTATGCCAAGGCAGAGGTGCCGGTGGTATCAAATAACAGCGCGCATCGCTGGACGCCGGATGTGCCGATGCTGGTGCCGGAGATCAATCCGCAGCATATGGATGTGATCGCCGCTCAAAAAAAACGTCTGGGCACTACCCGTGGCTTTGTGGCGGTGAAGCCCAATTGCTCC
>CAMULB010000157.1 GCA_947089585.1 uncultured Lachnospiraceae bacterium
ACGACTGGACGACGATTCACGCGTCCCGGATGGCGAACGACTGGACGACGACTCCGCTCCCGGACGGGCAGGTGAAGCGCATTGCGGCGTCTGCCTCATCCCCGAACGGGCGGGCGTTGCGGAAGCCCGCGCCTTCCTGCTCATCAGTCTCTCCCCCGGTCGCCAAACAGAAGCACCAGACGCAGCAGCTGAAGAATCGCCGCGGCCGCGCTGGCCACATAAGTCAAGGCCGCCGCCGAAAGCACCCTTTTCGTACCGCCGATCTCATCGCCGGACAAAATCCCGGTCTCCTGCAAAATCTGCACGGCGCGGCCGGACGCATTGAATTCCACCGGCAGCGTCACCAGCTGAAACAAAACCGCCAGAGAAAAGCAGAGAATCCCCAGCGTGATCAAAAAGCTGCCGCTGTGTCTGGAAATCAAAAGACCAATCACAATCAAGGGCCACGCCAGCGTAGAACCGATATTGGCCACCGGAACAATCGCATTGCGAATCGTCAGCGGCGCGTAATCCTTCTGATGCTGAATGGCATGACCGCATTCATGCGCCGCCACCCCGACCGCTGCCACGGAAGCGGAGCCGTAGACACTGTCGGAAAGGCGCAGCACCTTGCTTCTGGGATCGTAATGATCCGTCAAATTTCCCGCTATGTGCTGAATCGACACATCATAAATCCCGGCCGTGTGCAAAATCCGTTCCGCCGCCTGCGCTCCGGTCATACCCGACCGGCTGGATACACGCGAATACTTGCGAAATGTCGTCTTCACCCTGGCGGAAGCGATCAGACAGATGACCGCGCCGATGATGACGAGCAGATAGGTCGGATCCCAAAACCTGTAAAACCCATATGGCATAAACATTCACTCCTTTTCATTACCCAATGCAAAACCAGGCTCAGCTACAAAAGCTCCCCTTCCGTAATTGGATTTCCCCGCAAAAATGAAGCAAGATCCATCCGTTTCTTTCCTTCCAGCTGTACCTCTTCAAGCGACAAAAGCCCGCACCCGGTCTGCACATAGAGACGGTCGCCTGCGGCCAGCACAACCTGTCCCGGCACACGCGCCGGATGCATATCGCCCTTTGACGCTGCGTCCTCCACTGCTATGGTCTCATGCCCCCTTCCGCCATCCTGCTCCGGGGCGCACGTCTGTCCGCAGCCACACAGCGCAGACGCTTTCTGCTCCGAAATGACCGAGGCGCTCCAAATTTTCAACGTCTTGCCCTTGTAGCCCGTATAAGCGCTGGGCCAGGGATTGAGTCCCCGGATCAGCCGCTCGATCTCCACCGCCGATTTCGTAAAGTCAATGGCGCCCAATTGCTTTTTGATCATCTTGGTATGCGTAGCCTGGGACGAATCCTGCGGCGTAAATACGGCCGTACCTGCCTCAAGCGCGGCCAGTGTGCGCACACACAGGGCGGCTCCGGCCACGGAAAGGCGCTCAAACAGACTGCCGCCCGTCTCCTTTTCATCCAATACGACCTCTTCTTTCAGAATCATATCGCCGGTATCCACACCTTCGTCCATGCGCATCGTCGTGACTCCCGACACCTTCTCCCCGTTGATCACCGCCCACTGAATCGGCGCTGCGCCCCGGTATTTTGGTAAAAGGGAGGCGTGCACATTGACACAGCAATAGCGCGGCAGCTCTAAGAGCTCCTTAGGCAAAATCTGTCCAAAGGCCACCACGACAATCGCGTCCGGCGCAAATTCCTTCAGATACTGCATACATGCTAAGTCCCGCACCCGCCGGGGCTGATACACCGTCAGACCATGCGCCACTGCCGCCTGCTTGACCGGCGGAGCCTGCACGGCTTTTCCTCTGCCCTTGGGCTGATCCGGCTGCGTCACAACCAGCGCGATCTCATGTCCCGCCGCCAGCAGAGCCTCTAAGACCCCGACGGAAAAGTCCGGGGTTCCCATAAAAATTAATTTCATGCCTCTTCCTCTTCGTTTTCTACATCATAGAGTTCCCCGTTGACCTTCTCCACATACATATGGCCGTCCAAATGCTCCACCTCATGACAGAACGCCCGCGCCAACAGCTCGGTTCCCTCCAGCTCGATCTGCTGCATCCTGCGGTCATACGCCCGCACCTTGACGTAATTGGGCCGCGTCACCTCCCCGGCCTTTCCAGGCAGGCTCAAGCAGCCTTCACTTCCGGTCTGTTCGCCGGAACTTTCGATAATTTCAGGATTGATCAGCACCAAAGGGCCGTCGCCGACGTCAATTGTTACCACCCGTTTTAATACGCCGACCTGGGGCGCGGCCAGCCCGACGCCGTTGCCCTCGTACATCGTCTCGATCATATCGTCGATCAACTCCTCAATCCGCGGTGTCACCTCCTTGATCTCCCGACATTTTTTTGTCAAAACCGCATCGCCCATCTGGCGAATTGTCCGCAATGCCATTGCTTCTCCTCCTAGCTCTTTCCTTATTATCGTCCCAACAAGCCGCCTTCGTCCTCTCGCAGCCTGTCGTTAAAATCCGTTCATCGGATTAAAATCAAATTGCACCGTCACATCCACAAATTCCTTATGACGGCTGATAAATTCCTCCAAAGCATCCTTGACGCGCACCAGCTGCACATACTCTTCATGCTTGAAGTAAATGACTTTTTTATAGAAATCCTTTACTTTTGCCACCGATGCATCCGCCGGGCCGATCATCACCAGCTCGCTGACCTTTCCCTTCTCGACCGCCTGCTGCACCTTTTTCGCCAGCAGCTCAGCGCACAGAGAGCCGAACATGGAATCGCGGGATGCCACCAGCATTACCAGCATATGAAAAACCGGGGGATATTTCATCAGTCTGCGGTAGGCAAGCTCCTGTTCAAAAAAAGCCTCATAATCCTGACGAGCCGCCAATTGGATGCCATAATGCTCCGGGCTGTAGGTCTGAATCACGACCCGTCCCTTCTCCTGTCCGCGTCCCGCCCGCCCGGCCGCCTGGGTCAGCAGCTGAAAGGTGCGCTCTGCACCATGAAAATCCCCGGTATGTAACGACAGATCCGCCGCCAAAATTCCCACCAGCGTCACCTTTGGAAAATCGTGGCCTTTGACAATCATCTGGGTGCCGATCAGAATATCCGCTTCTTGATTGGAAAAGGCAGAAAGAATCTGTTCATATCCGTCCTTTTTGCGGGTGGTATCAAAGTCCATCCGCAGCACCCGCGCCGCAGGAAAACGCTCCTTCACCACCGTTTCGATCTTCTGCGTGCCGGCCTTAAAGCCGCTGACATACCTTGAACCGCAGACCGGACACTGCTTTACCGTCGTCTCCGTATAACCACAGTAATGGCAGACCATTTTCCCGTTGTTGTGCTGACTTAGGGATACGTCGCAGTGAGGGCAGCGAAATACATGACCGCAGCCGCGGCAGGAGACAAACCCGGACATTCCTCTGCGGTTTAAAAACAATAACACCTGCTGCTTTTTTTTCAGACGATCCTCAATCAGCTCCTGCAGCCGGCCGCTTAAAATCGAACGGTTTCCCGTCTTTAATTCCGCCCGCAGATCGACAATCTCACACTCAGGCAGCGGCCGCTGCTGCACCCGGTTTTTCAGCTCAAACAGGCGATACTGCCCGGCTTTCGCCCGTGCATAGCTCTCCATGGAAGGCGTCGCAGACCCAAGAACGACCCCGGCACCCGTCCGTCTGGCCCGTTCTACGGCCGTCTCTCTGGCATGGTAACGCGGCACCGTCTCACTCTTATAAGAGGTCTCGTGCTCCTCATCCATCAGAATAAGCCCTAAATTTGAAAATGGTGTGAACAGCGCGGAACGGGGGCCGATCATCACATCCAGCTCCCCCCGCTTGGCCCGCTGATACTGGTCATAGCGTTCCCCCGCCGACATGCGGGAGTTGAGAATTGAAACCCGCTCGCCGAACCGATGATAAAACCGCACCATGGTCTGATACGTCAGCGCAATCTCAGGAATCAGTACAATCGACTGCTTTCCCATCGCCGCCAGCCGTGCAATCAGCTCAATGTAGACCGCCGTCTTGCCGCTCCCGGTGACGCCGTGAATCAGATAGGCGCCTGGCTCGCCCCGTTCAAAATCCCGGATAATCGCTTCCACAATCTGCTGCTGCTCCCGATTCAGCGTGACCGCTTCCTCCTTGGGCAGCTCTGTGGGAATCAAGCTCTTGCTCGCCTCGCCCCGCTCGACTGCTACCAGTCCCAGCCCTTCGGCCGCGCGAATCACGGAAGCAGAAACATGAAGCTTTCCGGTCGCAAGCTCATAGGGAATTCGCGGTTCTTCAAGCAGCGCCTCCAGCAATCTTACCCGCGCCGTATGATGCTTTTGCTGAAATTCCGCCAGCTTCTGTTCGGCTGCCGAACGCGAAGCGAGCAGCACAAGCGTGCGCTTCTCCTTGCGCCCGGCCTTTTGCTTCACCGGAAGCACGGTTTTTAACGCCTGATTCATCGTACCGCCGTACTGCGTGCGAATCCAAAAAGCCAGTGCTATCAGCTCGGCCTCCACCGACACCCCCGACGAATCAATCCTGCTGATCTCCTTGATCCGGCTCTCTTCATACTGTGCTTCCCCGACCAGTTCAATGACATAGCCCTTAGTCAGCCGATTGCCCTTACCGAACGGAACCAGCACCTGCATACCGCAAGACAGCTCGCATTCCAGTTCCTTCGGAACGCGGTATTGGAAAACCTTATCTACATTTTCATGGGAAATATCTATAATCACGTTTGCATATGCCATGCTCTCACCGCCTGTATGTGCACTCCCGAATTGTCAATATCCGTTTTATTATATGACATTCACCCGGATTTTACAAGCCAAAAAACAGAAAGCTCAAAGCGGCGCTCCCGCTCCCTCAACCATTTGAATCGGAACAACCCAAATGGAAGGCTTCAAAAATAAACGGTATCATTTCCTCCGCTTGCGGGTATACTTCTCTCTATGAAGCAAAAATTTTTAATCTGCGGAATCACCGGCTGGTGCATGGAAATTCTCTTTACCGCTTTCGACTCCTTCCGCCGCCGGGAATTAAAGCTCATGGGAAGAACCTCGATCTGGATGTTTCCCATTTACGGCCTGGCCGTACTGATTGAACCGGCCTACCGATATACGAAGCGGCTGCCTGCGCTGCTTCGCGGGCTCGTATACTCGGCCGGAATTTTCACGATGGAATTTTTGAGCGGATCATTTTTGAAAAAGCACGGCATCTGTCCCTGGGACTACAGCAATGCCAAGAGCAACGTCGGCGGAGTCATCCGCCTCGACTATACGCCCTTTTGGATGGCGGCGGGATTGATTTTTGAAAAAATACTGACGAAAAAACAGAAATGACAGTTGAGCACGGAAAAAGGGGCTCAAAAGCCCCTTCAACACCTTCTTTTGCCTTATTCTAAATCCTCCGCGCCAATATCGAGCGTATTCAGAGTCCGCCGTCTTCTCCTGGCCTCTTCGGATGCTTCCAGCAGGTAATCCTTGATCTCCTTCGCCCGCTTGACATGGACAATCATCAGCTGAGGATCCGTCACATCTCCGGTGTAACAGGTAATCGTACCCAGACCAAAGATCCGCTCCATCAAAGTGGCGGTCAGCTTGACATCCTGCACTTTATAGAGATAGCAGTCATTTTCTTCAATCTTCAATAAGCCGGTATCGACGGTGATTCGGTCGTCGGTAATCTTATATTTGGTAAAAGTCCAAGGCAGTCCGAAAAACAGGATTCTTTTTCGCTCCTGATAACGGATGTTTCTCTCTTCTGCAGCCATGAGGCAGTCTCCTCTCTGTGGTTCACTTTGTGACACTTCTTATTTTCATTTTTTATTATAACTGCTTTTAGATCGAAGCACAAGCTTGAAGTTGCCCCATACTGCCAATCGTTCCGAAATCCGTGCAAAAAGCCGGGCCGGATCACAATAATTCCAGGGCAGACCTATGGCCGGGAACCTGTTTTCGGATTCCGGCCCGCTGTTTTTATGATACGGTGCGCTCCGCGTTCCGCTCTTTTACTGCGTCCAGAGGAAGCCCGGCTTATCCTGCATATTCCGCAATTTTTTCTTGAAATTTCCCCACAACTATTATATGATAGTAAAAATGCCTGCGCACCCGCAGGCTTCATCGTGCAAGGAGGTAAGTATGCGTCATTTAATGAGCCCATTGGATTTTTCCGTCGAGGAACTGGACAAGCTGTTAGCGCTTGCGAATGACATCGAAGCCAACCCCGCCAAATACGCCCAGGCCTGTGCAGGCAAAAAGCTGGCCACCTGCTTTTACGAGCCCAGCACCCGCACCAGACTGTCCTTTGAAGCCGCCATGCTCAATCTCGGCGGAAGCGTTCTTGGCTTTTCCAGCGCCGACAGCAGCTCGGCTGCCAAAGGCGAAAGTGTTTCTGATACCATTCGTGTCATTTCCTGTTATGCAGATATCTGTGCGATGCGCCACCCCAAGGAAGGCGCTCCCTTAGTCGCTTCTCAACGTTCCACCATTCCCGTAATCAACGCCGGCGACGGCGGCCACCAGCATCCCACCCAGACACTGACCGATCTTCTGACGATCCGCTCTCTCAAGGGAACGCTGAGCGATCTGACGATTGGCCTGTGCGGCGACCTCAAATTTGGGCGTACCGTGCATTCCCTGATTCATGCCCTGATCCGCTATCCCAACATTCGCTTCGTGCTGATCTCGCCTGAGGAGCTGCGGGTTCCCAGCTACATTCGCGAGGACGTATTAGACAAAAACAACATTGCTTATGAAGAGGTAGAGCGGCTGGAGGATGCAATGGCCAAGCTGGATATCCTCTACATGACCAGAGTGCAGCGCGAACGCTTCTTCAATGAAGAAGACTATGTGCGCATGAAGGATTTTTACATCCTTGACCGGCGGAAAATGAAGCTGGCGAAACAGGATATGCTGGTGCTTCATCCCCTGCCGCGGGTCAACGAGATCTCCGTCGAGGTAGACGACGATCCCAGAGCCGCCTATTTCAGACAGGCACAATACGGCGTCTATGTGCGGATGGCGCTGATTTTGACATTATTGGAGGTGGAAGTATGCTGAATGTAGGTGCAATTTCCGAGGGCTTTGTGCTCGACCATATTCAGGCCGGCATGAGCCTGTCTTTGTATTACGATCTCAAGCTGGACAAGCTGGACTGCTGTGTCGCCATCATCAAAAACGCCCGCAGCAATAAGATGGGGAAAAAGGACATCCTCAAGGTAGAATGCGACCCCAACACGCTCAATCTGGACGTTTTGGGCTTCATCGACCACAACATCACCGTCAATATCATCAAGGGCGGCGAGATTGTAGAGAAAAAGGCGCTCAAGCTGCCCAAGGAGATCAAAAATATCATCCGCTGCAAGAA
>CAMULB010000158.1 GCA_947089585.1 uncultured Lachnospiraceae bacterium
AAAGAAATGCGATAGAGTTTATTAACTCTTGTCGCATTTCATTTTACAATGAAGCCCGCTCGTCTGTATCACCCCCAAGCGAATAAACACCGGATAGAGATAGCTTGCGCCAAAAACACCCAGCTTTTTCGGGCCGGTCGCTTCCTCTCGCAGTTCCCTTGCTTTTTGAAACGCAAGCTCCACGCTTGATCTGGTGATCGACTTCTCCTTCCGATCGACAAAAATCTCGTACCCCTTCACCTGATAGCGAAATTCCAAACCCTTGGCCGTCACAAACACAGTCCCCGCAAATGCGTCAATCGCCGCCCACAATGCATCCATCGTCCACTCCTTCTGCAAAAGCAGGACGGACTCCTCCTGCAGGCAGATTTGTCCTTGCACGTCCACACTTCGGCTCTCATTTGCAGCTTTCCCTCGGTTCTGAATGATTCTCGCCGCCATGAATGCACCTCGCTTTTGTCAGTTCAGCCCGCGGAAGCCTTTTCCAATAATCTCACTGCTGTTTGTGATCATCAAAAACGCATCGGGCTCATGGATCTTGATAAAATTCCGAAGCTCTACCGCCTGTCCCCGCTTTAATACGGTTAAAATAATGTACTTCTTCTTGCGCTCATAGGTTCCAATTCCTTCGTAGATCGTCGCGCTCCGCTGCATCTGCTCATGAATATACTTGCAAATCGGTTCCGGCTGGTTGCAGATGATTGTAAAATATTTGCAGAGATTAATATTCTCAATCACTCCGTCAATGACTAACGATTTCGCCAACAATCCGGTAAAGGAAAAGAGACCGGTCTTGACGTCAAATACCAGACACGCCAGCACCGTAATCACCAGGTCAACCAAAAACAGCGTTGTCCCGATGTTGTCCATCCTGGAATATTTTTTCATAATCATGGCGATGATGTCCGTCCCGCCGCTGGATGCGCCGATGTTAAACAGCACGGCGGAGCTGAATGCCGGCAAAGCGATCGCAAAGACCAGCTCCAGCACCGGCTCGTCCGTCAACGGCCGGGTCAGCGGACATACCCTTTCCAGAAAGCTTAAGCCAAAGGACATCAGCAGACTGACGTAAACTGTTTTCTCGCCGAATCCCCGTCCCAGAAACAGAAACCCCAACACCATCAACGACATATTTAAAATGAAGTTAATGGTGCTGACGCTCAGCGGTGTGACCGCACTCAAAACAATTGCAATACCTGTCACCCCGCCAAAGGAAAAATTATTCGGAAATTTGAAAACATGGATTCCCCCAACCATAATCAGTGTCGCCACTGTAAGAATCGCATATTCCAGCGCCTTGTCCCGAATCCACTTCCGCTGCAGGCGCTTTTGCAAATTCTCCCTGTTCATGATATCCTCCCTCGAACATGTTAAAATCACTTCCTAAATCTGCACGCCCCAGTATAGCACACTATCCCCAATTTTTCTACTGTATCTTACAAATTTCCGAATTTTCCATCACCGGTAAATGGCGCAAGCTCCAGACGGATGAAATACCCCTGTTCGTGATCGCAGGCCGGGCAGCGCGTCGGCGCTTCTTTTCCCTCCAGCACATAGCCGCAGTTTAAGCACATCCAGGCGGTTTCCACATTGGAGACAAACAATTGATTTTCCTCCAGCAGCCGGGCAAACATACCCAGCCGGTCGCCGTGCACCTTTTCCACTTCCCCGATCCGCTGAAACGAATGAGCGGCCTGCAAAAAGCCCTCCTGCTGCGCAGTCTCCGCAAAACGCCTGTAAACGTCCTCATGCTCCTGATACTCATTGTGCTGCGCCATCCGAAGCAGCTGGGCGATCTTGGGGCTGATATCAACCGGATACGCCCCGTCTACCGCAATTGTCTCTCCCGCCAATTCCTTCAAATGATTATAATAAACCTCTGCATGGGCCCGCTCCTGATCAGCCGTAAAGGTCAACACCTGCTCAATCACATACAGGCCGCCCTGACGTGCCTGCTTAGCGGCAATCGTATAGCGATTCCTCGCCTGGCTCTCTCCGGCAAACGCACGCATCAAATTCTCCTTGGTTACACTCTGTTTGAAATCAACTGCCATCACAGTACCTCACTTTCATTTTTCTTCTAGTTTGCGAAAAATGCCTGCGAATATACACCCATCCAGCGGTTTTCGCATACGCTAAAGAAAAAAGCGAGTTTTCTATGGACCTGGAAGAAATCATCTGCTGCACCGGCATCATCCAGACCGCAATGCCCTCCAGCAGCATTTGCGGCGGCTACAGCATCACCATGCAAACGGATCGTGACTCCGTCTGTGTCCGGCTGACACCGCAGACCTATGTGGTAGACTGCACACCGCTGCGTCCGGGCATGCGGGTTGCAGCATTTCACACGGCAAACGCATTGCCGCCAGAACAGCACTCCGCTTATCCGGCCTTTCTCATTGCCCCCGTCAAGGACTGGGAGCATGTGACATTAAAATATTTTGACCATACCCTGACCGCCCAGGACGACAGTCTCAAGCTCAACATTTCTCCTCAGACCAACATCCAGACTGCCAACGGGCAGCGCTATACCTGTCATCCCGGCAGCCGCACGCTGCTGGTCTACTACGACGTTACCACCCGCAGCCTTCCGCCGCAGACCTCTCCCGGAAGGATTATCGTTCTCTGACCTGCATCGGCCCCATAAGCGTGCGCCGCTGCCGCCGCAAATCATGTTTCCTGCCGCTCAAAGCCCCGCAGCCAGTCTGCTTTAAAATAATAGAGCAGAAAGACAATCGAGCTTAGGGCCCACGTCAACGGATAAGCCCAAAATACTACCTCAATCTTCGGAACCAGGCGCACCGCAGCCAGGATATAAGAAATACGAACGCCGCACCAGCAGATCATCATTACCAGCATCGGCACCACCGCCCGTCCGGCGCCGCGGAAAATTCCCGCCAGACAATGCGACAAGGCCAACAGAAAGAAGAACAATGAAACAATCCGCGCCCGGCTGACGCCGAATGCCACCACCTCCGGATCACTGTTGAAGGCTGCAATCAGCTGCGGGGCAAATACATGGCAGATCACGCCAATCAGCTCGGCTACCGTAATCGAACAGAGAATCCCGAACCGCGCGCCCTTTTTCGCACGCTCGTACTGCTTTGCCCCCAGATTCTGACTGATAAAGGTCGTCAGCGCAAGTGAAAAACAGGTGATCGGCAAAAAGCCAAAGCCTTCAATCTTAGCGTATGCCCCGCAGCCAGCCATCGCATCCTTGCCAAATACATTGATGTTGGACTGCACCACCACATTGGCCAGCGCAGTAATCGAATTCTGAATCCCTGCCGGAACTCCGTTGACGATAATCTGCTTTAGCATTTCTCCATGAAAACGAATGCGGGCAAGAACAATCCGATACTCTGTCTTCTCCCGCAGCAGCCGCCCAAAGCACAGCGCGGCGCTGGCAAACTGTGAGGTAATGGTCGCAAAAGCCGCCGCCCCCACCCCCATGCCGAAGCCGGCGATTAGAATCAAATCCAACACCACATTCAGCACCGAGGAAAAAATCAGATACAGCAGCGGATGGCGACTGTCGCCCACAGCCCGCAGAATTCCGACGCATACATTATATAGAACAAACGCCAGCGAGCCGGCAAAGTAAATCCGAAAATAGAGAATCGAATCAGGAAGGACATCTGCCGGCGTTCCCATCAGCCGCAGAATAAACGGTGTAAACGCCATCCCTAAAATGGTCAGAAACACACCTGCCACAATCCCAAACGCGACCATTGTATGTACAGCCTTCTGCACCTCCTCTTTTCTTCTGGCCCCATAATAACGGGCGATTACCACACCCGCGCCCATTGCGACGCCGTTAAAAAAACCCACCATCAAAAAAATTAAATTCCCCGAAGAGCTAACCGCCGCCAGGGCATTGCTGCCAACAAAGTTCCCCACAATCATCGAATCCGCCGTATTATACAGCTGCTGAAACAAATTGCCCAGAAAAATCGGAATGGCAAACGCAATCAGCCGCCGCCAGATCGGCCCCTCGGTTAATAAAACCGCCGACTTCTTTGCACGCACTCTCTTCTCCTCCTCTCGCTTTAAGCTTACGCATACAAAGCCCCGAAAAACCATTGGTCCATCGGGGCTTTTGCTGCTCCTATACACTTTCTCCTATTATGCGCCATATTCCAGCAAAATACAATCCTTATCCGTAAAATATTTCAAAGTTAATTTTTTTCAAATTTCTGTTGCTTTTTCTGATTTTTGTGCTATAATGAAAAAGTATTTGACGGGGCATTAGCGCAGTTGGGAGCGCGCCACACTGGCAGTGTGGAGGCCACGGGTTCAAGTCCCGTATGCTCCATTCTTAAGGGTCTTGAACTTTCAAGGCTTTTTTATTTTCTTTTAAATTCCATGACCGATTTTAATTCATTACCATGCCCTCTCCATATTAATTAGAACTTCATTTTTAGATCCGTCTAACATTCCCATGTTTCGTGAAATAAATAAGAAAGTTTCTCAAAAGAATATTGCGCAATGAAATTACATATGCTATAATGCCAGTAGGCAAAAAAGCAGTAGTAAGTCCATGTGGGCAAAAGAAACGAATCCCTCAACCGTATGCTCGTACAGTTGAGGGATTCTTCTTTTCTTTTATAGTGGCAAAGCACCCACTAGGCTATTTGTTGTCCTTATGGCCACCGTCAAGCCATTTGATGATGTAGTGGCAAGCTACACCGCCCGCAACAGCAACCAAAAAAGCAGTAATAATTTCCATGAAAACACCTCCTCCCGTTGCCGGGGATCGGTTGGACAACAAAAATATCATACCATACATTCTGAAATGATTCTATGTTTTTTGATTGAAACACGGCGGTCGTGGAGCGAAAAATAATTTTCTCAAAAGAATATTGCGCAATGAAATTGCATATGCTATAATGCCAGTAGGCAAAAAGAAATCACAAGTCCATCTGGACAAAGAACAAATCCCCGAACCGTGGTGCAACACAGTCCGGGGATTTTTCTTTTCTTTTTTCAGTGGCAAAGCACCCACTAGGCTACTCGTTGTCCTTATCGTTTCCGTCTAACCATTTGCAAACGAGGTGGCAAACCACGCCTGCCATAACGGTAACAAAAAAAGAAATCACAGCTTCCATCCAAACACCTCCTCCCGTTGCCGGGTATCGGTTGGACAACAGAAACATCATACCATACATTCTGAAATGATTCTATGTTTTTGATTGAAACATGGCGGTCGTGGAGCGAAAAATAATTTTCTCAAAAGAATATTGCGCAATGAAATTGCATATGCTATAATGCCAGTAGGCAAAAAGAAATCACAAGTCCATCTGGACAAAGAACAAATCCCCGAACCGTGGTGCAACACAGTCCGGGGATTTTTCTTTTCTTTTTTCAGTGGCAAAGCACCCACTAGGCTACTCGTTGTCCTTATCGTTTCCGTCTAACCATTTGCAAACGAGGTGGCAAACCACGCCTGCCATAACGGTAACAAAAAAAGAAATCACAGCTTCCATCCAAACACCTCCTCCCGTTGCCGGGTATCGGTTGGACAACAGAAACATCATACCATACATTCTGAAATGATTCTACATTTTTAATAATTCAAATAATTTGAACCCAATCAGCATCATCAGCGTCTTTCTTACATCCCTTTACCTTACCAGAATGATATCAATAGAACAAACAGCCTGTCTCTGAATGAAGCTTAATTGCCCCCATTCCCCAGAGGAAATCCACGCACAAAGGCAGAAATCCAGTTGATGAAACCTTGAAAGGATGATAAAATAGGGGACGCAGCCTGCAGCAATTGACAGACCAATTGATTTTGTATTTCTCAGCCAAAAGGCCGCCATGGTACCATGGCGGCTGATTCGACTGATTATTTTTAATATTAAGATTTATTTAAGATATTTCTCAAGAAAATACACGAAAATCCCCATTATAATTTGATTCACACAGCAGCGGAGCACCCGCGAGGAAAGGAGCGATCGCAATGGAGACGGAAACCATTCTGGTGGTCGATGACAACCGGGAAATCGTCTACTCCTTAAGCAAGCTTTTGGAATTTGAGGGCTACCATGTATGCAGAGCATACGACGGCCTGGAGGCCTTGGATGTACTAAACTCGAACCAAATAGACCTGATTCTTTTAGATGTCATGATGCCCAGGCTCAACGGCCTGTCCGCACTGATGAAGCTGCGGGAGAACAACAAGATTCCTGTTATCATCCTCTCTGCCAAGACCGAGGAGAGCGACAAGGTCTCAGGGCTTGCCATGGGCGCGGACGACTATATCAGCAAGCCCTACAATACCGCGGAACTCGTTGCACGCGTCAAGGCACAGCTTCGCCGCTACCATGCCTGGGGCGGCAACGCGCCGAAGGCAGATGACGGACGGCTGATCAACGGCGGCCTCGTCCTCGACAAAAACCAGCGAATTGTAATTGTAGACGGCGCAGAGGTCAAGCTGACTGCGACAGAATACAAGATCCTGCTGCTACTGATGGAGCATCCGGGCCAAGTCTTTCCGGCCGAGCAGATCTACGAACGCGTCTGGAAGGAGGAAGCCTCCTACAGCGTGGAGAATACCGTCATGGTTCACATTCGTCATATCCGCGAGAAAACCGAAATCGACCCAAAAAATCCAAAATATTTAAAGGTGGTGTGGGGAATTGGATACAAAATGGAAAAATATAATCAAAGTTAAATTAAAATCATTTCGCAGCAACAGTGGAATCCGCACCTTGATCAGCTTCGTATGCGGAATGATTGCACTGCTCTTTTTCTACCAGATTCTGAACGGAAAATATATTTACAACACAAAGGAAACGATGCAGCTGGCCGCTATGGCCAATGTTTTTCTCGTTATTTGCTGTGTGCTGGGACTGGGCGCCGCACTCAAGCGTTCGTTGAAAGAAAAAGCGCAGCCTGCCTCCTATTCCGACTGGAAGCGTCTGTTTCGTCAGCATCAGAAAAACCTGCTTCTGGTTTTTGGTATTTTACTCCTTTTAGCAATTTACTATCTTTACAGCCTGATTGAAGGTCTGCATCGCATTGATTACTGGATCTCCGTCACCAATTTTTCCTCCGGTTACGCGATGATTTTCTCGACCGTCATCGGATTTTTCAGCTGTGAATGCACACTGCTTTTCTTCATGCGCAAGCGTCTTGACGCCGTTATGGCGCTTGCAGAAGCATCCAATCAGCGCATCATTGCAGATGCTGTGGAGGCCGAGAAAAAGAGCATCGAAGCTGCAATCAAAAGCGAACAA
>CAMULB010000159.1 GCA_947089585.1 uncultured Lachnospiraceae bacterium
CAGAAACCCTTGCGGCACTTGAGTCTCCAGTCCTGAAGCAATATTGTTCCAGGCCGAGAAAGTGGTCAAATTTGAATCAGACTATCTTAAATCGTCTGTCAACTCAGAGGAGATATCAAGCGATGGATTGCACCTCCGTCTACAATGAGAAGTGACTTTAATCGTAAGTATTGCATGATTTATCAAATTTGTTCGGTAGGTAATAGCTGTAAAAAAGTAACACTTCGGTATGGATTGCTCCCGCGGGTCAGCATATTTAAGTTATCATATCCCAATACCTTTACTAAATTAGAAATTTGGGTTCCATTTGCCTGCTTATCATGATAAAAGATTATTTATCAGGCATAGAGCGCAAGATTTCTTGAATTTCCGCAAGGTGCGTAGCAGTAAAACGGACGCTTTCCTTCCCGATTGCTACATCAACGCAGCCGCCGGCAATCCTCGCCGCCTTGAGAGCCGCAACAAAGGGCGCTTCACGACCGCGTTTACCTTTTGGCGCATTGGCAAATCGTATTGCTTCAAACCTTTTGCTGCATTCAAGGCACAACGCAACTCTTGTTTGAGGGAAAAAGTATTGAGGGGCGGCAATGATATTGTTTACTTCCATCAGCTCGTAAGGCTTTACCTTGCGGCACATTTGACAAAAGCAGCGCCCATGGACACCGTCAGGGGTGTATTTTTTCAGCGTCTGTTCGCGAACAGCTCTGTCATCAAGTCCAACCTCCCTGCCCGATGAGTCTTTCACCTTAAGAACGGTGCGCTCGACTTTTCGTGCCACGATTTTGATTGGATTATTCAGCAGTGTCCGAATGTGCTTTCTCAGCCTTTCCATGTTTGACACCGGATTCTCTGGGAATTCGAGATCATCGTCATCTTGGCCGGATTGCATTGTAATGTATTCAAGGCCGTATTCATCAATCAGGTCATCGGACAGTTGGCCGTTGCGGTGAAAATTTCTAAGAATTTCTTCGCCGTTTTCAAAGTAATCATCGGTAAGGTCTTCAATATCATCTTCTGTCAAATCCTCAACATACAATATATCCTGATAATGAATCTTCGACAATAGAGGATATTTTAAGTATTCCGCCAATTGCCTGCACTCGTCATGCACAGTGATCGACAGCACAATGCTGGACTGAAAATATCCCATCGGTTCGTTGCAGATAAATACTCCTGTATCGATAATTTTTCCAAGCTGGTTCCTGAGGGGAATAAATTCTCTCATACCCATCAAGATCTCTTGTGATCGATATCGTACAAAAGAACCCTTTAAAAATTCTTCCATTAGGTATTGATAGATTTCAGCAGTATCGCTTCCGCGGATGATATCTCGCAGCCCGTCATTATAGCGGCTGCGTTCCCATTCGGCGTTCATCTCATTGATGTTTACGCCAAATATTTTCTCACAGGTCGATTTAGGCAGGATACGCTCATTCAAAACATAGTAATTATGCTCTGACTTTGTGCAGTTTTTCTTGACAAAGATCCCATCGTCTTTCCATGGAATGTACTGCGTCTGATCCCCCTGTATGCTGAATACCGGAATGATGGGAGTTTCTTTCAAGGACAGCAGATATTCTTCCGGAACGCTTTGCAAATAGGCATAAAAACTTTCCCGGAAAATATCATTTTGAATATAGATGCCTGCATATTTCTTCAACAGAGGGATTACCTGCGCGAATGGCGCCTCTGCACAGCCCATTGCATTCAGAGTGGAATCGAAGGATTCGTCCCTTGGAATATCCAATACTGTCGTGGCGGGGATTGCGCCAAAGCAACCGGCCTTAAACAAATAATTCGCTGCTTCGGGGAAACGGTACGCAGCGTTGCTCTTGACCGAAACGAATACGCTTCTTTCAAAAGTCGGCAGCAGGGTTGCTGCCCTGACCTTCGATAAGAAGTCGTATTGGTTCAGATACTCACAGTCAGAAAAATCATTCGTATATACCGTTTGTGACCCCTGGCGGCGAGGAACAAATCTGACCAAGCGCAAAACCCTATGCCGGTCATTGCGCTTTGTTTCATTCATGATGGAAAGCAATGATGCGTATACCTCTGCCCTGACACGATCATTCCATAGGCGGCTTCCAAACTCGATTTCTTCTCTTGAGGTGGTCAGCATAAACGGGGCGTCAACCACAAGCGGAATCTTGATCCTGTGCCTTGTAGGCAGACCGCAATACAGAGGATAGTCCTTCGCCGCGCCCTTATCCGGGATATAGCAGACAATACTTTGGCCGCTGGAAATACTGCGAAATCCATTTTCTCTTTCCCTCAAGGCTTCATCGCTCATCGAAAAATGATGAATGAAACGCCTGAATGTGTGCTGCCGTTTGTTAATGGTAACCGTCCGGATATTGTCGGAATCCTCAATGGTGATGAAGGTATTGTTGATCCTGATTTTACGGAGTTTTCTGAGACACAGGCAGAATTCCAGCATGTCCTTTTCACTGTAGTTGGACAACCGGATCCCCTGTTTCAAAACAATCTCCATCCGTGTTCCGAGAGTATTATCATGCGGTTCCTTTAATCTTTCCGGGATCGTGGGCGCTTTTGCAAGCAACGAAAAATGATACATTCCGCTATGAATCCGCACCTCAGAGGCGACCGAAAAAATTGTTTTGAAACCTACACCCTTTTCGCCAATTTTGGCGGCATCCTGATTCATGAGATGGGTTTTTGTAGATTCACCAATCGCGGTGATCGACCGAATATTTCCCCGGGTAAAACCAACCTCATTATACTCTGTGACGATCTTCGATTGGTCCTGGCGTAAGGAAAACTCCGGAACGATGCCCTCTCCATATTCACAATCATCAGCATTTTGGAGCAGTTCTTGAATAAAGCGCACAGGGCTGATGCCTGAGCGCAATATCAGGTCAATATAATTTTGATATTGCTGTTTTCCGATGGCATCTTTGCCAAGCTGGCGGTTATTCCGTAATTCACGAAGGTAATCTTCGGCACTGCCTTCGTCGGACTCCGAGAGCCGGTTCAGGCGATCGGATATTTCCTTGTGCTTCATTCTGATGGAAAAAGTATCTTTACTATCCACCGCATAGCAAAATGCGGAGAAGGAGGTCAACGGGTTCCTTACAGACAGCACAAGCGCGTTATAACACGGAAAATACTGATCTTCCCCGATATCGATCAGCACACATTTTTCTTGACACCATCTCAAATATTTCTCAACGGCTTTTGGAGTTTCGCTTAGCTTAAAATCCTGATACAAGGCGTCTTGAACCGGCGTTTGCATCGCGGACAGGATCCGATACGCAGGCCGCCTTCCCGCTTGCAGACATCTTTTTGCATATTCGCCAAAAAGCTTTGCAATGTCCTCATATCGCATGAAAAGGCCAACCTGCTCCTGCGTCAATTCAAATGTCTCTGACGGGATATTGGACTCCGTAGGATGAAACCCAGCCGCATTCAGATATTGCAGGATCCGCCCTGTCTTTGCCGGATCTTTGAGCGCGATAGAAAACAACCGCGGATAAATATTCCGCTCGCTCTGCATCCCAATGTTGGCAAATGATTTCTGTTTAGGAAACGTAAAAAGTTCTTTTGAAAGATGCAGTAAAAAATATGCCTCCTCGGGCTCGTAGATTTTCTCCGCGCTGTCAAAGCAGAATACTTTATCAATGTCAACAAAGTGTTCGCTGCTGGTAAAGAAAATCGGCAGTTTGGAAAAATGCCCTCCTTTGAACGATTCCTGGGAACTAAGACACTTTTCTTTTCCGTTGTTATCTGCAAACAAGCTGCGGTTCACGCTTGGCAAATATGCGATAATGTCATTCTTAATGATTCTCGCCCAATCCTGATACGCATAGTCCAACAGTTCAGATAAGTATCGAATGGCGTCCCGGAACCAAATGTTATTCTCCTGAGGATCAACGAATTCTCTGGATGCGTCCAGCTTAAATGGAACATGGCAGACCACAGGTACATTGAAACGAAGCTGGGTTGGCAGGAAAGAATATAGCGCTCCATTTCCAACCGTGTCCAAATACTTCGGGTAAGGAAATACAACCTGTAAGGTCATTGGTTTGCCGCCGTTACTGCCCACCTTTGTTTTCGCGCCATATCGTGATTTGCAGGCGGCTTCACCAAAGACGACAGAAGATGTATAACGGGTGCAGTAAATTTCTTCTACGACATTTCTCTCTAAGCCCAGTTCATAATCATGGAGATCGACCGAAATATGTACGTCTTCATCCTTATAGAATTTTGATGAGGCGGGGTTGCCCGGCCTGCTGACTCGGAATTCCATTGTTCGGAATTCATCATAGTACATCCTGAGAGAAGTCAGCTTATTGAGAAAGAGAAGGGGATTTCTGCTAAATAAAGCATCCTTATTGCAATATTGCTCCTTTATTTCACTATAAATATTGCTGGCTTTCCCTCCCGGAACAAACAATGTCATCTCCGTTCCAGGACAATACTCGTGCGTTTGGTAGCTTGCAATCGGTATGGTAAAGTTTTCTTTATGTAATTCAAAGGAAAACCAGCCGCTGCGAATCAAAACGGTATTCGTAACGCCAAAAACAGACTTAAAGCCAATGCCCTTTTCACCGATCTCATTTTTTCCGGCGGATACATTTTTCGCAGCCTCGGCGATGCCGGTAATGGCAAATACGTTGAAAGGAGTAAAACCTTCCTCGTTGTAACGAAGCACGATCTTGTCGTGGTTAAAGTCAAAATGAATGTCCAGAGAATGGTCCTCAGTATTGGCAAATTCACAGTCATCTACATTTTGAATTAACTCAAAGATGAAGCGGAGGTTATTCGAATACAGGCCATCCTCCCCGACCGACAGCAAAGAATTGAGCAGTTGAGGATAGTTATCACCGTGGAGCTTATCCGCTTCCGCAACGCCTTCACGGAATTTCCTCAGCAACGACAAGAAATCCTGTGCATTCGTCAGCGAAGCGATTTCCGCCGCTTCCACCGACTTTAACCCGTCCCGCAATTCCTCTAATTGCTGTAATGTGATATCCGCCCGCTGCATAGCTCCGAATTTCTGAAAAAGCCGGTCCAATAGGGCCATATATTACATCTCCTCTACAACAATGATGCCGTTCGCCAAGAGGGTAGCATGAATATCTGAACGTGTTTGATCTGCTTGAATGCTTGCTGCTCTTTTGTCAAAATCAGCTTGAACCGTCTCCAATTCGCCCATTTTCATTCGCTTTATCTGGTCATCAAAAGCATCGCTGATTTGCTGCTCCAACGCTCTGACTCTGTTTCGATGCGTATTTTCAAGACTTTCGAGCCGAAACGCAGCTGTGTTCGCCGCATCAGAAAGATACTTCTCCTTTGCGGCCTTCCACTCCTGTGCATGGAGCAATTCCAGGGCGTCCCAAGACGGGTCGTGCTCCACTTGACCCGTCAGTTCCGCAGGGCTGCTCTCAAGAATGTCGGGCAGCTCATGTGAAATCGTGGCGTTCCCGCATATGGTCACAAGGCGGGAATAAGGATTGGAGCCGGTATATCTCCACGCATAGATGGAGAAGGGATAGACTCCGGCAGGAAGCGTATCGGACCGATGCTTAATCTTCAGATATGAAGTATTTTCAGCCGTAAAGTACTTAGCCGCCTGTCTTGCGAACGGATGCAGCGCGGTAATGAACAGACTGTCTCGATTTTTGGATGCGGATTCAGCGTCAAATGTAATGGAAATTGTCGCCTTTTTGCCTCTTAAATAGTTTTCCCATGTCCGTCTTACCGCACTTCTAACTCCTTGCAGATTCCGCAGGTCTGCCAGAATGGCGGCCCTTGCGCCAGCGGATAGGCGCAAGGTTTTATTTGCGCTATCGCCCAGAATATACATTCCGGAGCCGATTCTCTCGTTGAGGTAGTTCGTAACAAGCAGCTGAATCGTTTGCTGCGTCAGCCACGGATTTTCCGCTCTGCGAATCTCCTGTGTGGTTGTAAATTCGGAAAGGTCAAACCCAAACAGTTCTTTTTCTTCATCTTCCAAGCGGTTCATTTCCATGATTTTACGAACCTCGTTGTCGGCCATCTGTTCAAGTTTTTTCTTGCGCTCACTGTCGGAAAGCCTGGAGTCAAGGACAATCCTTTCGATTTGTGCGGCGATGCCGCCAAGGATTTCTTCGCACTCGCCAATGCTGCTCTCGAAAACGCCGATACGCATCAAACAGCGTTCATAAATATCAGCGTCTACCGTTCCTTTGGTAATGACATTATAGATGTTTACGGCTTCGCTTCTTTGGCCTCTGCGATCAATTCGGCCGATACGCTGCTCGATACGCATTGGATTCCAGGGCAGGTCGTAGTTGATCATGGTGTCGCAGAATTGATAGTCAAGACCTTCTGAGCCGACCTCTGTAAACAGAAGAATATCAATAGCGTCCGGATTTTCTCTTTCCAGCTCAAAGCGGCGCTTCAGCTCGTAGCGCTGTTCATCCTTCACGCTTCCATCCACCTGCTCAACGCGCTGCCCTTTGGATTGCAGTTTCTTTTTGAGATAGGCCAACGTGTGCCGGAATGTGCTGAACAACATGATTTTGTTGTTGCCGTCCGCTTGCTTCTGCTGAATGATCTCGTACACTTTTTCAATCTTCGGATCGCGATCCGGCAGGGCTTCTGCCAGCGCAAGCACATTCTTTGCCAAGCGAACCAGCGTCTCGGAACGATCGGAATCCAAGTCGTAATCTTCAAAATCAAATTCCGGATCATCGCTCATGCTCTGAAAGCGATGCTCAATCATATCGCGAATATGGGGAGCAAGTCCAAAAATACAGCTCGCCGCCTGCCGCCGAATCGTACTGACCATGAATGGAACAGCCCTTGCGCCATGCAGTGCCGCCAGTGAGCTGGCCTCAAACCGCAGCAATTCATCATGAAGCTGCCTCTGCTCAGGCGTAAATTCCGTTTCAATCGTTATGCTGCGTCTGACGCAAAAATCTTGAATATCACGCCTGCGGGTTCGGTTAATCATGGTGCTGAAACTGTGCAATGACTCGACATCTGAAATTAAGCGAACACGATCCTCACGTGATATGTCCTCTCGCTCAAGCCGCGTCAGGATGTCGTCATACAGCGGGTTGCCTGCAATAACGCTGTCCCCCCACTGCGTTTTTCTGACCTGAAGCAGCTCTTGCGCCGCCCTGGTTTGCCAGCTCCCGTCCGC
>CAMULB010000160.1 GCA_947089585.1 uncultured Lachnospiraceae bacterium
CGAATTTAAACAGATGCTCAGCCGTTTTGACGCGGCAGCAGCCGCAGAGCCGGCAAGGGTGCAATGCATCCGGGTTGTGGGAGCGAGTGAAGCAAGGCGTGTGCTCAAGCAGGCAGAGCAGCAGGAGCGGGTTTCATTTTTGCTGGTGCAGGAGAGCCAAAAGCTGCTGGGCCTGGTGTTGGCGTATGGGCAGGAGCAGTGCTGGTTTTTGCCGGCAGCGGAGCATACATGCAGCGCTAAGGAGCCGGAAGCGACAGAAGCGGCGCGCAGCGCTAAGGAGCCGGAAGCGATGTGCAGCGCACGGGAGCTGGAAGCGACATGCAGCGCTAAGGAGCCGGAAGCGGCATCCGAAGCGGCTGCGCTTTCGGCGGCGGAATTGTGCGCGGGACTGGAAGCGCTGGCCCGTACCTGCAGCTGTCTGGTCACGCTCGATTTAAAATCGCAGCTGGGATTTTTCTCGCCGCAGTTTCTGGCCGGAGCGGAGCGCACGCGCCTTTTGGATGCACAGATTGGCGCATATTTGCTCAATCCGCTGAAAAGCGAATATCCGTATGAGGAGATTTCTAAGGATTACTGCGGCCGGATGCTTCCTTCCCGCAAGGAGCTGCTGGGAAAAGAGCATTTGGACCAGGCGATGCAAAAGCAGCCGGAATCATTTTTACAGTGGGCCGGATTTTGCGGAAGCACGGCGGGTGCGGCATGGGAGCAGATTGAGCGCGAGCTGACCGAGCAGGGAATGAAGGAGCTGTTTGATTCGATTGAGATGCCGCTGGTTTTTACCTTGTTCGATATGGAGCAGGCGGGCATGCTGCTGCGGGTGGACGAGCTTCGGGATTACGGCCAGCAGCTGCAGGTGCAGATTGAGAAGCTGGAGCAGGAGATTTACGGCGACGCTGGTGAACAGTTTAACATCAATTCCCCCAAGCAGCTGGGTGTGATTCTGTTTGATAAGCTGAAGATGCCAAACGGAAAAAAGACCAAGACCGGCTATTCCACGGCGGCGGATGTGCTCGAAAAGCTGGCGCCGGATTATCCGATTGTCTCGAAGATTTTGGAATACCGCCAGCTGACCAAGCTGAAGTCGACGTATGCAGACGGGCTGGCCAATTATATTCAGGCGGACGGAAGAATTCACAGTACGTTTAACCAGACGATTACAGCGACTGGGAGAATCAGCAGCACGGAGCCGAATCTGCAGAATATCCCCATTCGCATGGAGCTGGGACGTCTGATTCGCAAGGTATTTGTGCCGGCCGAGGGCTTTGTCTATGTAGATGCGGATTACTCACAGATTGAGCTGCGGGTGCTGGCCCATATGTCGGGCGATGCAAACCTGATCGAAGCATACCGGCAGGCGCAGGACATTCATCGGATGACTGCCTCGCAGGTGTTTCACATTCCCTTTGACGAAGTGACGGATTTGCAGCGGCGCAATGCCAAGGCGGTCAATTTTGGAATCGTCTATGGAATCAGCTCGTTTGGCTTAAGTCAGGATTTGAGTATTACAAGGAAAGAAGCCCAGGATTATATTGAGCGCTATTTTGACACATATCCGGGAATCAAAGCGTTTCTCGACGGGCTGGTGGCGGGGGCCAAAAAAGACGGTTATGTCACAACGATGTTCGGGCGGCGCAGGCCGGTGCCGGAGATTTCTTCCGGCAATTACATGCAGCGTTCCTTTGGGGAACGGATTGCAATGAATTCCCCGATTCAGGGAACGGCGGCGGATATCATCAAGATTGCGATGATTCGGGTCAACGATCAGCTAAAGAAGAAACACATGCGATCCCGGCTGGTGCTGCAGGTGCACGACGAGCTGTTGATTGAGGCGGCGGCCGGAGAGCTTACGGAGGTAGAACAGATTTTGCAGAAGGAGATGGAATCTGCGGCATCTCTTTCGGTTGCATTGGAAATTGATAAAAATACCGGGGAGAACTGGTATGATGCCCACTAAAGGAGTATGGTCATGAAGGTAATTGGAATTACAGGCGGCGTTGGAGCCGGAAAAAGCGCGATATTGGATTACGTTGATGCTAATTTCCGTGCAAAGATATTGAAAGCGGATGAGATTGCCCATAAGCTGATGGCGCCGGGCAGCAGGTGTTACGAGGCGTTAGAGGAGGTCTTGCCCCCGAAGCTGTTTTTGCAGGACGGGACACTGGATAAGACAGCGCTCTCCGCACAGCTGTTTCGCGATGAAGAGCTGCGCAGACAGGTCAACGAGATTGTGCATCCTGCTGTAAAGGTACACATTTTAGATACCATAGCCAAGGAGCGCAAGGCGGGGACGGTCGATTATCTGATGGTGGAGGCGGCGCTTTTGATTGAGGCCGGCTATCAGGAGCTGTGCGACGAGCTGTGGTATGTGCATGCGTCGGAGGATCACCGCAAGAAACGGCTGATGGAAAGCCGCGGATATACGGAAAAGAAAGCGGAGGAGATTTTTTCCAGCCAGCTTTCGGAAGGCATTTACCGCCGGTACTGCAAGGTTGTGATTGAGAATGACGGCGCGCTGGAATATGCGTTTTATCAGGTGACGCAGGCGCTGAGCGAAAGGGCTGAGCTGGAGGTCGATATTGAGCAGGTAGAAGGGCGTCTGGTGTTCGGCCTGGATATCGGTACCCGCAACATTGTCGGAACCGTTGGCTACAAGGAAGAGGACGAATTCTATGTCATTGCCCAGCATGTAAAGGAGCATGAGACGCGTTCGATGCTGGACGGCCAGATTCACGACATTGGCCGGGTTGGAAGAAGCATCCATGTGGTTAAGCGTCATTTGGAGGAACAGATCGGCGTCGCGCTGCATGAAGTGTGTATCGCGGCGGCGGGGCGTGTGTTAAAAACCGTGACGACGACGGTGGAATATGAATTTGAGGAAGATACCGTTGTGGAGCGGGAGCATATTCACACGCTGGAGCTTCTGGGCGTAGAAAAGGCACAGCAGATTTTAAATGAGCATAACGACACCAAGTTCCGCTTTTACAGCGTGGGCTATTCGGTGATGAAATATTATGTCAATGAAGAAGTGTATTCCAATTTGGAGAGCCATAAGGCAAAAAGAATCAGCGCCGATATCATCGTCACCTTTTTGCCGGAGGAGGTTGTGGACGATCTTTATTCGGCGGTGGAGATTGCGGGGCTGCGGGTGGCCAGCCTGACGCTGGAGCCTATTGCAGCGATCAATGTGGCGATTCCGGAGGCGTTTCGTATGCTGAATATTGCGCTGGTCGATGTGGGCGCAGGCACCAGCGATATTTCTGTCACCAGGGACGGCAGCATCATTGCCTACGGCATGATTCCCAGCGCGGGAGACGAGATCACCGAGCTTTTGGTACAGCATTACCTCGTGGACTTTAAGACGGCGGAGCATATCAAGGTATCCTCAGGCGTCGATGATGAGATTACCTATATGGATATTATGAGCATCAGCCATACGATCCCGGCCAAGGAGGTGTGGGAGCTGGTCGCACCGCTGGTGGAGCGGCTGGTCAAGGATATTGCCAATAAGATTAAGGAGCTCAACGGCGGCGAGACCGTCAGCGCGACTTTTGTCGTCGGCGGCGGCGGCAAGGTGCATAATTTTGTCAAGCTTTTGGCAGACGAGCTGGAGCTGCCTCAGGAGCGGGTTGCATTGAGAGGCGAGGAAGTACTCAAAGAGGTGCATTTCAAACAACAGGATATTAAGAAGGATCCGCTTTTGGTGACGCCAATCGGCATTTGCCTGAATTTCTATGAGCAGCGGAACAACTTTATTTTTGCCCGCTTCAATGGAGAGCGGATCAAGCTCTATGACAACGGCAAGCTGACGATTGTCGATGCGGCAATGGAAGCCGGCTTCCCTAATGAGCAGCTGTTTCCGCGGCGGGGCAGAGAGATCAATTATACCTTGGACGGCAAGAGCCGCATTGTACGCGGGGAGGCCGGAGAGAGTGCGATTGTCAAGGTCAACGGCAGTGTGGTCAATATTAACACGCCGCTGGAGCAGAATTCAGAGATTACGATCGAGCCTTCCACTGCGGGAACCGACGCCTCCAGCCGTCTGGATGAGCTGGAAGAATACCGGGTGGCGACCTTGTCCTTTGAGGTCAACGGCAAGCTGGTGAATTGTCCCAAATTCTTTGAGGTCAATGGCCGTCTGCAGCCGCCCTTCTATCAGATTCAAGAGGGGGATGCGATTGAGACCAGGAACTACTATACGGTTGGTCAGGTGATGGAATTTATGGATGTGGAAATTGATACGGATCAGGACATTTTGGTCAACAACCGTTTTGCAGATCTCGATACCCTGGTATATGAGAACTTTAGTATCGAATGGAAGGTGCTTTCATTTCGCTCGCCGGAGACCGAGGAAGAGAAAAAGAAGCGTTTAAGCAAAAAAATCAGCGCCAAGCCGGCGCAGCAGCAGCCTGCCTTTGAATGGCCGTTCGGCTTAGGAAGGGAGATTGCCAAGCGCAAAAAGGAAGCCGCCCAGGAAAAGGAAAAGCTGGCGGTCAAAGAAAAGGAACGGCCGGCAGAGGAGGCTAAAAAGCAGCCGGCAGTAGCGGCCAAGGAGGCGTTCGGCCAGTCAGTCAAGGAGGCGACGACAGCAGCGTCCGGCCAGCCGTTACAGAATCAGCCGGCAGAATCAGCGACGGGGGCAGCAAAAAGTCAGCCGCTGCCAAACCAGCAGCCGGAAGAAGTGAATCAGTCAGAGCAAGGCCAGCCGCTGCCAAACCAGCAGCCGTCCAAAGTGACGACGGAGGCGACGGCAGCAGAGTCTGGCCAGCCGTTACAGAATCAGCCGGTAGAAGCAGCGACGGAGGCAGCAAAAAATCAGCCGCTGCCGAACCAGCAGCCGGAAGAAGTGAATCAGTCAGAGCAAGGCCATCCATTGCAGGTTCAGGCGTCGGGAGAAGTGAATCAGTCAGAAGCCATCCAGTCGCTGCCGAATCAGGCATCGGGGGATGTGAAAGCGGCAGAAGCCATCCAGTCGCTGCCGAATCAGGCATCGGGGGATGTGGCAGGTCAGCCGTCAGCGACGGCAGCAGAGCCATCAGGCCAGCCATCGGACGAGGTGATGGAAGTAAAGCAGGAACAGTCAGAAGCGAGTCAGGCGTCGGCGGAAGTGAAAGCGGCAGAGGTAAGCCAGCCAGTACAAAATTATCCTTCGGCAGAGGGCGGTGTTCAGGCTGCGGAACGGACGGCTGAGCAGACCGTAGACGCGGTAAGAAAACAGCTGGCTGAGTTGACGGGAGCGGCAGCGGAGCCTTCGGTGAAGGAGCAGGAGGAGACGCCTGTACAGCCGGCAGCGGAAACGCCGACTGTGAATTCGGATGGGACAATCTCGATTACGGTTACAGCCAATCAGCAGCCGGTGACGATGAGCGGAAAAGAGTCCTATGTTCTGGTGGATATTTTTGAGTATATTTCCTTCGACCTCAATGCAGGAAACGGACGCAGGATTATCGTCAAGCTCAACGGCGAAAGTCCGTCCTACATGCAGGAGATCAGCGACGGAGATGTGATTGAAGTTTACTGGCAGGAGAGATAAAATGAGACTATGCAGCATTGCCAGCGGAAGCAGCGGAAATTGTATTTACGTTGGTTCCGAACGCACCCATATCATGATTGATGCGGGAATCAGCAAAAAGCGGATCGAAGCAGGATGCAGTGAAATCGGACTGAAGGCCGAAGAGCTTGATGGAATGCTCATTACCCATGAGCATTCCGACCACATTTGCGGCCTGGGCGTGATGGCCCGCAAATATGGAATTCCCATTTATGCCACCAAGGGGACGATTGAGGGAATCTTACAGATGAAATCGCTGGGTGAAATCGACCGCGGACTTTTTCGTGAGATTGAAGCCGGCAAGGAATTTGAGCTTGGAGATCTTACAATCCTGCCGGCTGCGATCTCGCACGATGCGGCGCAGCCGGTGGCCTATCGCCTGTGTCAGAATCAAACGTCCATCGGCGTGATTACGGATTTGGGCAAATAT
The DNA here is from genome assembly GCA_947089585.1 of uncultured Lachnospiraceae bacterium. Taxonomy (GTDB): domain Bacteria; phylum Bacillota; class Clostridia; order Lachnospirales; family Lachnospiraceae; genus 14-2. The sequence goes on from CAMULB010000160.1 coordinate 5,979, forward strand.
GATCCTTATTTGGTGGAGCAGTTTCAGAGACTGGATTTGCTGCTGTTGGAAGCGAATCACGACATACATATGCTGCAGGTGGGCCGTTATCCCTACTATTTGAAACAGCGCATTTTGGGAGACAGAGGCCATCTGTCCAACGAATTGTCGGGACGGTTTTTGGGAGAGCTTTTGCATGACCGCTTTCAGACTGTTTTGCTGGGACATTTGAGTCAGGAAAATAATTATGAAAAGCTGGCCTATGAGACGGTACGCCTGGAGGTGGCTATGGGGGATAATCCCTACAAAGGAGACGATTTTCCCATCTATGTGGCAAGGCGGGACAGGGCCTCGCAGGTGATCGAAGCATAAAAGAACAATCCGCGTTTGGCAGGGCAGGATACAAGCGCAGCCCGGCCTGCCTGGGTGCAGATAAAAGGAGAACAGATTATGGAAAAGAAAGCAGAACGAGTGATCATCACCGTGGTGGGAAAGGATATTGTCGGCATCATTGCCAAGGTATGTACATATCTGGCGAACAATCGGATCAATGTGCTGGATATCAGCCAGACCATTGTGCAGGAATTTTTTAATATGATGATGATTGCCGATATTTCCGGCTCAACCAAGCCCTTCGACGTATGTTTGACGGAACTGGATCAGATCGGACAGGAAATCGGTGTTACCATCAAATGCCAGAGAGAAGAGATCTTTGACCGGATGCATCGGATTTAAGGAGAAGCGTGATGACGAACATTTGGGAAGTACATGAAACAAATAAAATGATTGAGCAGGAGAATCTCGACGTGCGAACCATTACCCTGGGCATCAGCCTGATGGATTGCATTGATTCGGATCTCAAGCGGCTGAATGAGAATATTTATCAAAAAATCACAGAAACGGCAAAGGATTTGGTCGAGGTAGGCCGGCAGATCCAACGGGATTATTGCATTCCCATTGTCAACAAACGAATTTCCGTAACCCCCATCGCGCTCATTGGCAGCGCTGCCTGTAAAAGTCCCAAGGATTATGTGACGATTGCTCATACACTGGATGCGGCGGCAAAGAAGGTAGGCGTCAATTTTATCGGCGGCTATTCTGCGCTGGTGTCCAAGGGAATGACAGAGGGTG
>CAMULB010000161.1 GCA_947089585.1 uncultured Lachnospiraceae bacterium
ATCCAATGAACTGAGCAGCAGGATGAAGGTGACAGCATCGCAGAACCGGCAGGATTTGAACAATTTCGGCGGCTTTGGCCAGCAGGGCTACGGCTACAATGTGAAGCATCTTTATGACGAGATTGGAAAGATTTTGGGACTGGATCAACAGCATAATATCATTGTAATCGGCGCCGGGAATCTGGGCCAGGCTCTCGCCAATTATGTCAAATTTGAAAAGCGCGGATTTATGATCACTGGTCTGTTCGATGTAAATCCTGCGCTGCGGGGCTTGTCGGTGCGTGGGATTCAGGTGCGTTTGCTTGAGGAGCTGGAGGACTTTATTCACAACAATAAGGTGGATATTGCGGCGCTGACGATGCCGAAGGAACGGGCGGATGAGGTGGCCAATGAGCTGGTGCGTCTGGGCGTACATGCAATCTGGAATTTTGCGCATCTGGATCTGGAGCTGCCGGAGCATGTGGTCGTGGAGAATGTACACTTGTCGGACAGCTTAATGCAGCTGTCGTATAACATTGTCAAAAAGGAATTCAACACAGAGAAGAAGTGAGAAATCATGGGATATCGAATCCGAGAGACCAGAACGGAACAGGATTTTGCCGGGAAACTGAAGGGTAAGAAGATTCCGCTGCTGGTGTTGGATCAAAAATGGCACCATATTTTTGCCGGTACGCAGAAACCGCAGAACATTTTAAAATATGAGAAGCAGGAGGATGAGCTTCTGGCGAGACAGGGGCGTCTGAATGACGAGTTAAAGGAATTCAGAAAGCTCAAATCCACCCTGATGCACAATATTATGGAGAATATGGAAGGGGCGGAGCGTGAGGATCATCCCAGCACCCGCAAGCTTTCTGCGGACCGCAAGCTGATCGACGAGCTCAACGAGAAGCTTGAGAATTGCGAGGATGAGCTGTTAGAGCTGCCGCACCTTTTACGCGAGGTCAACGACAATCTGATGGTCGAGACCATGCGCTACTGCTATGGCCTGCTTCGGACCAATGCCGAGGATATCGAGGAGATTGGAGCCTGGATCAAAAGGATCCGCGTGGAATTGAAGAAGCAGATTATCATCAAGCAGAATGCGGAGCTGAAGAACAAAGAAGTATATTCTTATATGCACGATATTTTCGGGCCTCAGGTGATTGATGTATTTGATTTGAAATATGAGACCGAGGAGACGGAAGAAGCAAGGAACGAGGATGGAAAGAAGGAGCAGACGGCGGGAAACGAATCAAAGGCACAGTGAGCGTGCGAAAATGTCAGCGTGCGAAAGTGACCTGCCGCAATAGAGAATCGCGCAGGAGAGACAGCCTTCGGGCCGTCTCTCTTTTGCAAAAGCAGAGAGGAGCATGGGATGCAGATCTTGGTAAATAGCCGGGAGATGAAAGAATGTGATACAAATACAATCCAATATTTTCAGGTTCCGTCCCTGGTGTTGATGGAGCGGGCGGCGTTAGGCGTCGTAGAAGCGATTGAAACATGGCGTCTGGACTGTTCCGACGTGCTGATTGCCTGCGGCATGGGCAACAACGGCGGCGACGGGCTGGCGGTGGCCCGGCTGCTGCACCAGAAGGGATGCGCTGTTACCGTGCTTCTGGCCGGAACGGAGGCGCATGCGTCCGAAGAGACGAAGCGGCAGCTTGCCATCGTCCGGCAGTACGGGATTTCGACGGTGCAGACGCTTCCGCAGAAAGAATATACGCTGATTGTCGATGCGCTGTTTGGCATTGGGCTGTCCAGAGCAGTGACGGGGGCGTATGCCGAATTGATTGAAGCATTGAACGAACGGCGCGGGGCCAAGCTGGCGATTGACATTCCGTCCGGGATCAGCGGCGATCAGGGACAAATCTTAGGCTGTGCCTTTCGGGCTGATCTGACCGTGACCTTTGCCTATAAGAAGGTAGGGCTGCTGCTCTATCCCGGCAGTGAATATGCGGGAACGGTTGTGGTTCGGCCAATTGGCATCGGGCGCGCCAGCTGGCGGGAGCGGGAACCTTCGGTTTGGGCGCTTGAGCCGGCGGACCTGGCCTTGCTGCCGAAGCGGCGCGCGCATTCTAATAAGGGCAGCTACGGGCATGTGCTGGTGATCGGCGGCACGCCGGGAATGGCGGGCGCTGCGTTGTTCAGCGGCAGAGCGGCGGCCGTGACTGGCTGCGGCCTGGTCAAGATTCTGACCTGGGAAGAAAACCGTGTCATTTTACAGCAGCAGTTCCCGGAGGCAGTGCTGGATTTGATCTGCCGGCGGCAGGATTTTCAGGCGCCTGCAGCGCCGATGTCTGATTCCGGCGTTTGTTCGGATGAAGCAGACACAAAACGCGCATGCGCTTCATCTGGCACATCCGCAGTTTTTTCCGATGCGTTTTTTGCCCGTCTGGAACGGAATCTGCGCTGGGCCGATGCGGTTGTAATCGGGCCGGGGCTGGGTATCAGCGAGGAAGCGGCGCAGCTGCTGACGGCTGTCTGGCACCTGCATACGACGCCGCTGATTGTGGATGCGGATGCGCTCAATCTGCTCGCGCAGCGAGACGCGCTCTGGTCAGAGCTGGCCGGGGAGGTAATTGTAACGCCTCATTTAGGCGAGATGGCACGGCTGACCGGGCGGACGATTGAGTCGCTGCAGGCCGATTTGCTGGCGGCGGCGGGTGCATTCGCTGCCGCGCAGCGGGTGATTTGTGTCTGCAAGGATGCGAGAACCGTGACGGCGCTGCCGAATGGTGCGTGCTATCTCAATACCAGCGGCAATCACGGCATGGCGACCGCTGGAGCCGGGGATGTGCTGACCGGAGTGCTTGCCGGCCTGGTCGCACAGGGACTTTCGGCCGCGGAGGCGGCGCCTCTCGGCGTCTATCTGCACGGGCTTGGCGGGGATGCGGCCCGAAGGAAAACCGGCGCTTACGGTATGCTGGCGGGAGACATCATCGAAGGAATCCGCGAGGTACTGCGGGAGACAGAAAGGAAGCAGGAGGATGAACACTTACAGCAGAGTATATGCGGCCGTTGATCTGGACGCAATTTTGCATAATATAGAGGAAATGAAAAAAATCCTTGCGCCGGGCGCACAGCTTATGGCGGTCATCAAAACGGACGGCTACGGACACGGGGCAGTACCGATTGGCCGCGTATTGGAGCCGGTGCCATTTGTCTGGGGCTATGGCGTGGCTACGGCCGAGGAAGGCTTCATTTTGCGCAGAAACGGCCTCAAAAAGCCGATTTTGGTGCTGGGGGCCACATTCCCGGAACAGTATCGTGCGATGGCCGAGCAGTCGCTAAGACCCAATGTCTACGATCTGAATCAGGCGCTGGCGGTCGAGAAGGCGATGGCGCAGGCCGGACAGACGATGACGGTGCATGTGAAGGTGGACACCGGATTAAGCCGCCTTGGCTTTCAGGCGACGTCGCAGGCGGCCAATGAGATTGCACAGATTTCGCGCCTTGAGCATATCATATTGGAAGGGGTTTTTACACATTTTGCCAAATCGGATGCAGCCGATAAGACGATGGCCCAGGAGCAGCTGGATGCTTTTTCGCGGATGCAAGAGCTTTTGCGGCAGCGCGGGGTAGCGCCAAAGCTTTTTCATACTGCGAACAGCGGCGCGATGATTGACCTGCCCCAGACACACTTCGATCTGGTGCGGGCGGGCATTAGTCTCTATGGGCTGTGGCCCTCGGATGAAGTGGCCAGGGAGAAGCTCTCGCTGCGTCCGGCGCTGTCGTTAAAAAGCAGGATCGTCTTTTTGAAGGAGCTGGCCCCAGGGCGGCAGATCAGCTATGGAGCGACCTATACGGTGGCGCGTCCAGCGAAGATTGCAACCGTTCCGGTGGGCTATGGGGACGGCTATCCCAGAAGTCTTTCCAACAAGGGATGGGTGCTGATTCATGGAAAAAAGGCACCGATCTGCGGCCGGATCTGTATGGATCAGTTTATGGTCGATGTGACCGACATCCCGAACGCGGCGTTGGGAGACGAGGTGGTGCTGGTAGGCGAGAGTGGAGGCGAGCGTTTGACGCTGGAGGAATTGGGCGATTGCTCCGGGCGCTTCAACTATGAATTTGCCTGCGATCTGGGGAAACGCATTCCGAGAGTTTATTTCAAAGGCGGCGCGGTGACGGAGACGAAGGATTATTTCGGAGAATAAAATGGAATACACACGAGAAAATTGGGAATAATAGGAATAGAAAACGCTGCAGGCGGCAAAGACAGCGGCCTTGGCAGCGTAAAACCTACGATTTTGGAGTGTGATACAATGATGATCCGAAGAGGAGATATTTACTATGCAGATTTGCGCCCGGTGGTTGGTTCCGAGCAAGGCGGCATACGGCCGGTGCTGATTATACAGAATGATGTCGGCAATCGGCACAGCCCTACTGTGATCTGTGCGGCCATTACATCAAAGATGAACAAGGCGAAGCTGCCGACGCATGTGGAGCTGGATTCCGGCCGCTATGACCTGGTCAAGGATTCCGTCGTGCTCTTAGAACAGCTGCGCACGATCGACAAGGTGCGTCTGAAGGATAAGGTATGCCATCTGGATACAGAAATTTTGCGAAAAGTAGATAAAGCCCTGGAGATCAGCCTGGAGTTATTTACATAAGTAAGCTTGACGAATGCAAAGGCACATGGTATATTGCAAGCATACAAATGGCTGGTTTGGCCAGAGAAGAAGGAGTTGTTGCACGAAATGGATGACAGTGATCGTCCTCTGATTGGTTTGGCGGCGTTTGCGCTGCTGCTGGCGGCAGATTTTATTCTGCATGGATTTCTGGCGGCAGTGGATAACCTCAATGAGAGTCAGACGGAGAAGAAAGCGGAAGAGGGAAGCCGCAGGGCATTGTGGCTGCTGCAGGTAAAGAGCGGTTCCGTCCGCATTTTGCCGGCCCTGGAATTCATCATTACAGCGATTGGTGTTGTGGTGGGAATTTATCAGAGCAGAATGTACGGCAGGATGCTGGCCGGGGTGTTGTTCGGCACGGAACGAACGATTTGGATGTATGGATTGTGCTATCTGCTGGTGACGATGCTTTCTGTGTTTTTGCTCGTTTCTGTGGGTGTTTTGGCAGCGCGCAGGATTGCAGTCAGAAAGGCGCAGCAGTGGGCCTTTCGTTTGGCCGGCGTCATGCGGGCGGCGGCGCTTGTACTCGCGCCCTTTGGCGCGTTGGCAGATGCGCTGTCGGATCTTGTGGTACGCCTGTTCGGAATTGATCCGCATGAGAATTGGGACGACGTGACGGAAGAAGAGATTATTTCCATGGTCAATGAGGTGCATGAGCAAGGCGTGCTGATGGCCAGCGAAGCAGAGATGATCCACAATATTTTTGAGTTCCGGGACAAAGAAGCGAAGGATATTATGACCCGCCGCAAGCACATCGTGGCGGTGGACGGTCATATGAGCCTGCGGGAAGCGTTGGAATTTATGCTGGAGAAGAATAATTCGCGTTTTCCGGTTTATCTGGAGGATATTGACAATATTGCGGGAATCGTACATATCAAGGATGCCATGCTAAAGAGCCGCGAGCCGCATTTGCTGGGGGAAGAGATCTGCAAGATCAAGGATTTGGTGCGGGAGGCCCGTTTTATTCCAGAGACAAGAAATATCAACAGTCTGTTTCAGGCCATGCAGTCGCTCAAAAATCACATGGTGATCGTGGTGGACGAGTATGGACAGACTGCGGGACTGGTGGCGATGGAAGATATTTTAGAGGAGATTGTCGGCAATATCCTCGATGAATACGACGAGGAGGACACCCTGATCTTGAAGCAGTCAAACGGCAGCTTTCTGATGAAGGGCATGGCTCCTTTGAATGAGGTGTGCAGCATTCTGGGGCTCGACTACGAGGAGCTTGCGGATTACGATACCTTAAACGGCTATCTGATCTCCTTGATCGACAAGATTCCCGGAGATCATGAGGTGTTTGAGATTGCAGACCGCGGCTTTTTATTTCAGGTGCTTGCGGTGGAGAATAAAATGATTCAGACCGTCAGGGTCAGCGTGGACCGCAATGCGGATTTGTCTTGTCAGGACGGAGAATCCGTGATAAAATGAATTTATACGTGCATGAAAAAATAAGAAAAGAGGAAAGAGTATGTCAGGACATTCGAAATTTGCCAACATCAAGCATAAAAAAGAAAAAAACGATGCGGCAAAGGGAAAAATCTTTACTATAATCGGAAGGGAGCTGGCGGTGGCCGTGAAGGAAGGCGGCCCGGATCCGGATAACAACAGCAGGCTGCGCGATGTGATCGCCAAGGCCAAATCCAACAACATGCCCAACGATACGATTGACCGGGGCATTAAGAAAGCGGCGGGGGATGCGTCCGCCGTCAATTATGAATTTGTCTCCTATGAAGGCTATGGGCCGAGCGGCATTGCGATCATTGTCGATGCGCTGACCGACAATAAGAACCGGACGGCGGCCAATGTGCGCAGCGCTTTTACCAAGGGACGGGGGAACATTGGCACGCCGGGCTGTGTCTCCTATATGTTTGACAAGAAGGGCCAGATTGTGATCGACAAGGAAGCGTGCGCGCTGAATGCGGATGATCTGATGATGATGGCCCTGGATTTCGGCGCGGAGGATTTCGCGGAAGAGGAGGACAGTTATGAGGTGATCACCGACCCGGATCTGTTCAGCGAGGTGCGGCAGAAGCTGGAGGAAGCGGGCGTTGCTATGGCTTCGGCGGAGGTGACGATGATTCCTCAGAACTGGGTGGCGCTGACCGATGACGATGCGGTGAAGAATCTGCAGCGGACGCTGGATTTGCTGGACGAGGATGACGACGTTCAGGCTGTTTATCATAACTGGGAGGAGCCGGACTCGCTCTAGAGCATGGCATTTGGCCGGGGCAGAAGCGCTTGTTCTGTTCGGATGGAGTACGGTAAGGTGGTATCACGATGAAATATACGACAGGAATATGCCCGGAGTGCAGCAAGGAGATTCCGATTCCGGATGGGGTCACTTGGTTGATCTGTATGTACTGTGGGAGAAAGATTTTGGGTGAGCGCGCGCTTGCAGGCGCAGCGGCGAAGGAGCGGCAGCCGGTGCCGGGAGAGCAGACGCATGATGCAGCGG
>CAMULB010000162.1 GCA_947089585.1 uncultured Lachnospiraceae bacterium
TTCCCATCTTTTTGACTTCTTAAGAATCCGTTCGCACTCTACTCCACGAACACTAATACTTGAAAAAATCGAACGGATCAAACGCTCTTGGCCAAGATTCCCAATTTTATTACGCATTGTGCCGCCAACTGCATCTCCCTTTATTAAAAGATAGCGAAAAGTTACCTCATCAATATAGGACGCTCCTGCCGGTTTTAAAAACTTATCTATTAACTCTTCAATCGCCATCGACTGATCCTCTTCATTCAAATATACCAGAGATTTTTCTGATAATCCAGCTGCCGTAACCAGAAAGGGACGTACCTTGGGAATTGTCAACAGGTCTTCTGCTTTCCTTGTATGAGCAACCATTGTTTGAAACGCAAGCGCATTTTTAACAAATGGATCTCCGATACGATTTTTTTCCAACGCAATGCGCAAAAAACCAGCTCTTATTTCTTCATGCGTGGTGACAAGGCTTTCCGCTGAAGTAATAAATTGATTATAAGTTGGCATATAAAATCCCCCTCTTTTCTCAAACTCGTTGCACGCCACTTCTACTCTCTCTATCGCCCTTACATATTGTAAACGATTTGATCTGTTTTTACAATCAAAAATACGTTCCGCGAAACCGACTCGGCTGATCGCACGCATGGCTATAAAGCGCAGCATAAAAAGCGCCGCTCAAGCTTAAGCGCCGCTTCTGATCCCATCCTCTCATACCAATTCAATCCATGCCATTCTGTTACATTTCCTAGTATGCAATTGGAAAAAATATCTGCTTTACAGCCAGGCCACACCCAGCACTGCATTACTCCCCACATTTTATCAGCAGTCCACTGCTTTGATCCACCCGGTACACCTCGCCTGCCCCGATCTCGGCCGGATTTTCAAACAACGCTGCAAAATTCTGCAAAAAATACTCATTCAGCTGATAAATCGCCACATACTCATACCCCTCTACCAACTCCTGACGCCATTCCTCATCGGTCATCGCTTTGGTCCAGATATCCCCCTCGTAAAACGGCTGCCCAATGCTCCAGCTAAAACCCGGATTCAGCCGGCTGGGCCGCACCGTATAGCGCATGACCCAATAATCCCACCCGTTCGTCTCCTGCGAAATATAATAGATCCTTGATCCCTCCGGCACCAGTGATGCGATCTTTTCTCCAAACGCAGTATAGGGCGCCCGCGTTTCAATGGAAGCGGCCACCGGCAGACGCTGAAACAAACTGCTCACCTGATTGACCGGTGAAATAACCAGCAGCAGACAGACAAGGACGACATTCGCCCAGCGCTGCTCTTTGTAATAGCGTAAAAACGCCTCCCATACCAGCAGCAGGTCCGCAATCCACAGCATAAGACATAAAATATTCATGTACCGCTCAAAGGACGCCAGCCGCACCGCCTCATACTCTGAAAATTTGAACATATAAGTCACGCACAGACCGCAGACATACACGACAGTCTGCACCAGCACCGCCGCCGCAAAAATCCGCCTCCGGCTTCTGCCGCAGGCTTCCTGAGCCGTATGCATCCGGTATCCGCCATACAGCAGCAAAAGCAGCAGCAGCAGAATCAACCGGTAATTCAAGGAAGGAAGATTTTTGGTCGTCTGCGTCACCAGGGCCTGCCAAAAATTTGAAAATACCGTTGTATAATACGTCTGATCCTGCCCGGTCAATACCCGCCACAGGCTGCCCCACTGAAATTTTCCACTAAAGCTCACCCCTGCCTGGTTCGCGTGAATATTATAAGACCAGAGCAGCTTTGGAACAAGTACGGCTCCCGCAGCCGCCAGAATGCACAGCCATTTTTGCCGCAAGCCGTCTCGCATGATCTGCAGACAGTCGGCTGCATAGGCACAGGCAAGAATCGCAGCAAACAGCACTCCGGCATCCTTGGCCAGCACCAGCATACTGCAGGTAAACAGCAAATTCACCGTCGAAACCAAACTGTTCTTCTCCCGCAAAAAGAACAAGGCGAGTCCCGTTCCGGCCAAAATCCCTAAAAACGGATCAATGTAAATTTTGGTGTAAAGATCCGAATAGAACAACAGCGGACTTAAAAATATCACAATTCCTGTACAGATAATCGTTCCTGGCCGCTTCCACTGTAAATTTTTTAAAAATGGCATAAAAAAGGTAAAGCAAAAGACCTGATACGCAAAATACAGCATCCACTCACAATAATTTTGCCCTGCTCTCGCCCCATTCAGCTTTTGCAAAAAATATTGAAACAACGCCATACCGGGCGGATAAGACTGAAACTGCGACCCGGAATTTGCATTGGTGCCAAAATCGTCAATCGTCACCATCGTCTTGACAATATCAGCCCAATGAGAAAATTCATCCCATCCATCCGCCATTTTGCCAAAATTATAAAAAATAGCAAGACAAAACAAGGCCAGAAACACAAAGAAGCCAGGGGTAAGCAGATACGGCAGGACATTTTTCAGACACTGCTTCTCCACCACCTGAATGATCAAAAAGAGATAAATACCGGCTGTAAGCAGCCAGACTGCATAGACGCCAATCTGTAAGCATCCCAAAATCCCGCTCAAAAACAAAAGCAACACCAACGCCGCGCCAGTCAGCGGCAGCATTTCCTCATACCGCTTCTGCCACAGCACCGCGCCCGCCGCACTGCCCACCGACAAAATCAAAAAGAAAATAATCACAGCGCTCATACCTCATCCTCCCCAAAGACCCACAGCCGCTGAATCTGAAAGCTGATCAAAAACAGCAGCAGATCGACCAGACATTTGATCAGCGTCGTATCCCAATGCAGCTGGTAAAAGACACCGGTCACCAAAAGCCAGGAGCAAAGCATCTGCGTTACGCACAGGCTGTAATACCGCAGCAGTGTTTTTTTCCGGACCCTTTTGCCGCTGAAAATACTCTGGTTGACTGTGTAATTGAAAAGCGACGAAATCACCCGCGCCAGTAAGGTTCCGCCAAAGGTTGCGGCCGAGACCGGTAAGAACCGAAACAGGCTCTTCGTAAGCAGCGCAAAAAGCCCGATATCAATCAAAAAAGAAGCAATTCCCGACATTGTATATTGAAAAAACGTGCGGAACAGCACACGGTAAATCCTTGCCGAATCCCGCACCGCCTGAAAATGTGTGGCTCGGTTGCTGTCGATGTAGATTGTCTCAATCGGCTCCTCGATGATCGCTCTTTTCTCCCGTACCGCCTCAATCAGCATCATAATCTCATACTCAAAACGTTCGCCGGGCATCCGCAGACACATCGGTAAAAACGCATAAGGAATCCCGCGAAGCCCGGTTTGCGTATCCGCGATCCGTTTTCCGTACAATGCGTGAAACACCAGCGTTGTGATCTGGTTCCCGCTCCGGCTCTTAAAGGGGACATGCTCTTCCCTGAAATTTCGGGTTCCTAATACAATTCCACCCCCCCCCTAATTTTTTCTTCCTGGCAGAGACGTTCTGCAATCCTTCTGGTGTCCGCTGCACTGTGCTGTCCGTCTGCATCGGCTGTGACGACGCCAGCCAGCTCCTGGCTGCTGAACTGGTTAAGGATGTAGTGAAATCCAGTTTTTAAAGCCCGTCCCTTTCCCTGGTTGACGGCGTGACGGAGCACAGTCACACCGGGCAGGTCACGTACCTGGCAAAAATACGTCTGTGTCGCATCGCTGCTTCCGTCGTCTACAAGGACGATCGTCTCAAAGCCTTCGTTTTTCAGATCCCTGATATAAGTGACCATCGCACCATCCGGATCCAGAGACGGGATGAGAACGGCGATGCGTGTTTGTGGTTCGTTCATTGACAGAACACTCCCTTCTTTGGTTGCAGATCATTTTTTCATTCAAAGCGGCAAATCCCCGCATCATTCCTTCCTTTTGATTTATGGAAGCTTTACCGGAAGCATTCTTTTCATTCTCGCAAATATTCTAGAGGCATTTTGCCGATCCATCACATAGGCACAAATTCCGGTCAAAGCAGCATTTACCAGAAAAATTACAGCCGCCCATACCGCCAGACTGATATAGCCATGCACCGGCAGCGACAGCTTTTGTTCCACGGCAATTACAAGCAGACTGCATAGAAACACAAAAACCGAATGCTTCAAAAAAACAAAAATTTTTCCTTTAAAAAATCGCATGTATACCGTACCGATCTCCATCATACAGAGACTGACCGCCGTGCATAGAACAGACCATAAAATCCCAATCAGTCCGATTTCTGTAATGAGACTGATCATACATCCGACTACCAAAACGGCCATTGCAATCAGCTGAATATTTTTTGAGATTTTAAATTGTCCGGTCATATTAATCAGATGTCCGCTCGGCATATGCAAATGCTCAAAAAAGCAGATCAGCAAAAGCAGGACTGCAATCATTGGCCGATCATATTCCACATCCGACACACCGCGCGTATAAACCCTGATAAAGGGCATGATCAGCACGGCTGCAGTCGTCAGAAAGCACATCAGCATCATTTTTACAATCAATTCGTACTGTAAAAAAACATCCCATAAGCGGCGCTCATCTCCTTCCGCCGCCAGCTCTCCCAAGCCGAGGCGCGGCGCGTCGATCACCGCATGCATCACGCCTTTCAGCAAAACAAAAACATTATTATACACAGCATAAACACTTGCGGCCACCGTTCCCCCGGAGGTAAGCGTGATACAAAGCATGGGCGCCGTCGAATAGACAACCCCGGTCAATTTCTGGATCAATACGTCTCTTGTTCCCTTTAATGCCTGAAAATCCGGCTCGGCCCGATCTGAAATATGAGTGAAATGCTTTTTGACATAAATGCCAATCAAAACACTGTTGCAGATCGAAAAGCACATCGTGACAAACCGAACCGGCCATACGCCCGATCCCAGATACAGCAGAAGAATGTTTACGCCATAGCCAAGCGCGTTGGTCATAATGGTAAATAAGGAAATCACATACTCACTTTGCTCTGCCTGCAGCAAAATCCGGTATTTGGTCGCATAATAAAAGTTAAATGACACCGGCAGCAGCGTCATCAAAAATACGCAAAAAATAAGCGGCTGTGAATAGCCCGACTGAACGACAAAGCTGTAACCCAGCGCCAAAGCCGCTCCCGCTGCCGCCGACAAAAGTCCAATCCTATGAAACGTCTTTTTCGTCGCCGAAACGATCGCATTGACCCGCGCGGTCTCTCGATTCAAATATGGCTGAAAAAGCGCAACATTGATGGCAATTGTAAATCCGCCCTCAAACAGATTTAAAATTGTCACCAGCTGGTTTGCCGTCGCATTCAGTCCATTAAAATCGGAACCCAAAAATGTGATGACACTTTTCGTAAATACCAAAGCAAAAAGACCATTGGCAACGGTCAACAAAACCGCCGCCAAAGCATTGAGTAAACTTTTCCTATTTCTTCTCATTCATTTTTATCCCGTTTAAATCATTGAATTTTGCAACAAAACGATGTACTACATTTTCCCCAATGTATTCCGGCATTGCGCGCTTAAGAGCATCAAAAGCAATCTGCTTTCCCCGATTTTCTTTACAAAAGTCCAGAATCTGACGGGCGTGCTTCTGAGGCGTCTGTTCTTTTTCTTCAATTACCAGCTTATAGGGATAATTCTGTAAATATCGCAGACATGGGTCAGAATCCATCTTGCAAAAGTGAATGATCGGTTTGCCGATGGCCATATACTCAAATATTTTTCCCGGCACCTGAAACGGCACGGTATTGCCGATATTCACCAAAAAATCTGCACGCTGCAGGCAATCATACGATACTTCTCTCGACTGCGGCGGAAGCAAAACAAACTTCCTGTATTCAGACCCCAGCGCCGATTCGAGAAATTCTGTTTTTGATCCGGTGATCAGGTAGAACCGAAAGCATTCCTCCGCAACACGTTCCATCACCTTGACCGCATAGAGGGGATTGCGGATGTCCTCTGCAATCGCTCCCGCATAGACACACTGCAGGATCTGTTCCTGGAAATCAATCAATCCGTGCTCTGCATTTTCTTCTCTGCGTGGAATCTCATGCATGTTGGCAAAGGGAAACACATGCATTTTATCTTGATAGCAGGCAAAAGGCGTATGCAGATAAAACGCATAAAGCTCCGGCCCTAAAAAAATACCATCGCAGGTTCGATAGATTTCATGCTGCTGCGGCATCAGTTTCTTTGCACATCCCTTTCCATACTGCGACTCGTTATAGCAAAAAGGATCATAATCGTAGACATACCAGGGAACCGCTTTTTTGATTCTTTTTTTCAATTCCATGACGATCTCATGCGTGATCACCGGATGGGAGACAGACAACATGGCCGTATAAGTTTCATTCTCCAAAAGCTCCATCCCTTTGGATTGCACTTCATCCTTCCGCCAGCCCGCAAATCGCGGCTCTTTATTCCCAATGCAAAAGCGCAAATAGTTCCATCCCTTTGATGCCACGGCATACCCCTTGTATGAATATTTGCTCAGTGGCGTATGCTTGCCTTTTAATTTTTCATTCACCCGAATGGTATGCATAGACCGCACATCGTCCACGCGCCAGATACGCCGTCCGCCCGCTTCCCGCTCAAAGGGCAAACTGTCCTCGCACATTCTGCGCGTGATCAAATCAATCTGCCACCCATTTCGTTCCAAGCCCTTTAAAAGCGGATCCAGACAGTTTGTGTTTGATGACGGATAGGGGAAGTAATCTGCGGTAATCAGTAATAATTTTTTTTCCATAGTGATGCCGCCCTTATACGAAAACTTAATTTTGAAACACCGATCAAAAGCAAGATTGTAATCCAAAAATATGGGTTTACCAATTGCTCCAAAAACGTCAATGCATCTGCTCTTGGGATATAATATATTTGCAGTAACGCATAGATCAGCACGGTTTTTAAGATAAATCTGTTCGTTGTAAAGCAACTCATTACTTTAACACAAAACCAGCCCAATATCGTAGCATAAGCAATCAGTCCAATCCATCCTATATCATGTATGACCTCCAGTATAAAGATTGAACCGGTTCCATGGCCTAACAGATAGCTGTTGCCCATTAACTGATAAGATAAGTGCTGTTTCATGTCATGTCCGATTTGAATGGCCTGCATAGATTGCGTCCCAA
>CAMULB010000163.1 GCA_947089585.1 uncultured Lachnospiraceae bacterium
ACAGCTCCATTCCAATCTGCCTTATACTCCAGCTGTCTTGTTAATTCGTACCACGGCACATCCGATATTGATTTTGCCAAATGATGATTTTTTACCATATTTTTTATCTGTAAGTTTTCTGAAACGATCACTTGGTTTTCTCTGATAATCTCATGGGAAACCTTATGCAGATAATCTTTTCTGGTATTCGCTATCTTTTCATGGCACAATGCTACCCGCTTTTTGGTTTTATGATAATTATTACTTCTTTTTTCTTTGTGCGCTAACTGCCTTTGCAGTCTTGCCAGTTTTTTCTCATATTTTCTGATTGTCCTTGGATTTTCGTACTTTTCCCCATCTGATGTGATGCATAAATCCTGAATCCCAAAATCCAAACCGATTTTTTTCTTACGTGGCAGTTCCACATGTTCCGTTTCCACAAGTACTGAAACAAAATATTTTCCACTTGATACTTGTGATATCGTCGCCGATTTTATTTTTCCTACAAATTTTCTATGCAGCTTTGCTTATACTGTCTTTAGTTTTGGCAGTTTTATCTTTCCATGTTTGGCTACCTTAACCCACCGTCTAAAACCAGTGGGATTGCGGTAGCCATTTTTTCAAAAAGGAAGGCGAACCAAAATCGAAACGGCCCGTCGGGAGAATTTGCTCCTCCAACGGGCCGTTCACATCCTAAAGTTCTTGCAATCATTGGCTGAATATGCATTCCGTGATGACTGAATCGGCTAAAAATCTATTTCATGGTCTTCGCCGCGCGTCTAAAAATTCATTTCCAATCTAACGCGAGAATACAACGCGCTCATTATTGAACATTTTCGTCAGAATGCCGACACAGAGACCAGTATAGACGATATTTGCAGCAGCCGTGAGCAGGACTGCGGCGAGGTTTGGTTCAAAGGAAAAAATTTTATTCATGCACTGCACGCTGTTATACAGCGGAATCAAATACATGGGCAGCGTCTTGGCCTGCATACTGCCAATCATCGAGGTAATGGAAATCACAATGACAACGATCATTAAGGGTGTTACCCAGCTGGTAGCCTCTTTTATGTTTTTGGCAAACGCCGAAATAATCGAAATCAATGCGATCAGCAGCAGAGACGTACTCAAAATCACGGCCAAAAGCAGCAGATAATCGCCCAGCTGATAGACGCTGGCGCTGACGCCCTCCATTCCTCCCATCAATTTTGGTAAGGAAAGCATGGTACCGATAAAGCTGGAAAGGCCGCTTAAGAGGCCGATCACGCTTAAGGAGATGATCTTGCCGAGCGCCAAATGGCTGCGCTTCATCGGCGTAACCAGAAGCGTTGCAATCGTTCCCCGCTCCTTCTCGCCGGCAATCGACTCTGGGGCAATCGACATACAGCCGCTGAAAAGGAAAATCATCATCAGAAGCGGCAGCATCACGGAAAACATGGTTCCCGCCATATCCTGCTCCGTGGCCAGATCATAGGGGCCCGCGCCGCTGTTAACATCAAATTTATTGACCAGGGAGGTCTCATAGCCGTTGAGGAGCTCCTTCATCGTCTCAAAAGCCGCCGAGGAATCGGTGCTGGTCGATTTATAATAGAGCTCGACCACCGGAGCAGGCTCGCCGGACGACGCTTCGTACTCCTCCACCTCCTGTGAAAAATTCTCCGCAAAGACGGCAACCAGATGACAGTCCGCCTCCTCCTGCAGCAGCTTTTTGGCTGTTTCCGCTTCCACATCCGTGACAAATTCCACCGGAAGCTGCTCCATTTGCGCAAATTCCTGAGGCAGATTTACGGCATATACCTTTGGCACCAGTTCCTCATCCGGAGCATACAGCGCGCTCATCCCCTGCCCCATGAAGCTGTACATGACATAAATCAGGAGCCCCGGCATAAGAATGGTCGTCAGTACCATTCGCCTGTCCTTGAAAAAACGGGCAAACTCCTTTTTCATAATCGTTATTATATTGCTTTTCATACTGCCTCACCTGCCCTTTCTGCATAGATGTCAAAAAATACGTCCTCCAGGCATTTTTCCTGTGTAACGGAAGGCAATGTATCGCACAGCACCATCGTTCCGTTGATGATCACGCCCACCCGGTCGCATATCTTCTCCACCAGGCTGAAAATATGCGTCGATACAATGACCGTCTTGCCCTGCACCTTCAGCTCCATTAAAAAGTCCGTCACCACCTTGGCCGTCAGCACGTCCAGTCCATTGGTCGGTTCATCAAAAATTATGATATCCGGGTTATGGACAATCGAAACCACCAACGAAACCTTCTGCTTCATACCGGTCGATAAATCCGCCACCTTGACCTCTGCAAAACGAGTAATTCCAAACCGATCAAACAGATCTCTTTTGCGCGTCTCAATCTGCTCCTTCTCCATCCCATGTAGTTGCCCGAAAAAATCAAACAGATAATTGGGCGTAAAAAATTCCTCCAGCTTCAGCTCGCTGGTGAGAAATCCGATCTTACTGCGCACCAGATCCGGCTCTCGCACCACGCTGCTGCCGTCCACCAGCACGTCTCCCGATTCCGGGGCGATCAGCGTGGCAATCATCCGAAGCGTCGTCGTCTTGCCCGCTCCGTTCGGCCCCAGCAGACCGAAAATCTCTCCCTCATACGCCTGAAAAGACAGATCGTGCACGGCTACCTTAATCTTCTCCTTCGTCCGTTCCAGCTTCTGCTGTTTGGCAGAAATGCGAAATGTCTTCTTCAAGTCCTTTACCACCAGTATTTCTTTCATAGCTACCTCCTGACTGGCTGCTGCTTCCTTCTGTCGCATCCACAGCAGCTCTTACCGTCCGATCCTGCGCCCGCCGCCAGCATCCCTTGCTTACAGCAGCTCCTGTTCCAATTTCTTGATTTTGCGCCTGATGCGAAAATACATTCCCCAGATAACTCCCGCGATCAGCAGAACCACCACCACTGCCGCCAGAAAAAAGAGTCTCCCGCTGCCAGACTGATTTCCGATCGTATAACAGCAGCAGATCTCATACAGGCAGATACCTGCTGCCAGGATTCCAAGAGTCCTGAAAAAACGCAAATACCGCCGATACTGCTCCGCCTGTGAATCGACATCCGTATAGAGCGCAAAGCCTCCCAGCTCTGCCCTGCGTCGAAAGAACCGATACCAGCCCCAGCGGCCTATGTACTCTGCCCCGGTCTCTTCAATCAGGTTCACATACTCTGCCTGACTGATAAAGCTACAATTCTTTGCAGCCAATTGAAAAAACAGATCAATCTGATACAGATATTCTCCTGGACGGCATCGCTCAAACCAGTAAAATCCCAGAAAAAAATGAACCATCGCCCAGCCCTCGTGCGCCATCTGGTTGAGCCAGATCGTCTCTTTTTCCTTATCATAATACCAACGGAATCGGATCATATCACACCTCCCTGGTCAATCTTCTGCCGTTATCCAAAAGCTCCTGCAGCCGTTCCATCTCCTCGTACAAAGCCTCCCGACCGGCTGCTGTAATGTGGTACTCCTTTTTCTTGCGGGACTCCTTCTCCTCACTGTAAAGGGTAATCCAGCCCTTATCCAGCAGATTGTTGATGGCTCCGTATAGCGTCCCTGCCCCTAATTCCAGCCTGCCTCCCGTCAGCTCCAAAGTCTTTTGAATGATTCCGTAGCCATGGTTCGGAGTGACCAACGACAGTAAAATATAATAGATTCCCTCCGTCAGCGGCTGGTTTTTTGTCATCCTTTCACCCCCCCCCCTAAATATATCGGCCCACGATATATTTCACATTCAATATATCATGAGCCGATATATATGTCAAGAAAAAACGATCACAGCCAGCGCAGCTCCCTCTTCGCCTGCTCTGTTCCCGGCAGCCGCGCTTAATCGAGCTCAATCCTGCGCAGCTCCTTCTTCGGCATCCGATGTGTCGAGGATTTGACAATCTTTTCCACCTCTGCTCTGGCTTTCTGAATCGGCAGAATCGTCCCCGCTCCGGCCACGCAGCCGCCGGGGCAGGCCATCCCTTCAATCAGATAGCCATTCTTCTTGCCGGCCTTCGCCAGCATCAAGATCTTTTTGCATTCTGTCAGCCCCTCCACATGCTCGACCTTTACCTCCGTTTCCGGATAATATTCCTGAATGCAGTCCTCTATGGCCGCCGCGACGCCGCCGGAAACGGCATAGCCGCGCCCTACGCCAGTTGCATCGTGCATCGAGCTGTCGCCGGGCGTATGATTCGGGTCGATTCCTCTCGCCTCAAACATCGCGTTGAGCTCCTCAAACGTAATCACAAAATCGACGTCGCTGCGCACCGTCCGCCGCATGGCTTCAAGCTTCTTGGCCGCACAGGGCCCGATAAACACCACCTTGGCGTTGGGATGCTTTTTCTTAATGCTCCTTGCCGTCGCCACCATCGGCGTCAATTCAGAAGAAACGCTCTCCACCATATCCGGCAGAGTACTCTTGGCCAGCATCGACCAGGAGGGACAGCATGAGGTGAGCAAAAACGGCAGCTCTCCGTTGGCGACGTGGTACGCATAGTGATGCGCCTCTGAGACCGCTCCGATGTCCGCCCCCAAAGCCACCTCGTAGACCTCGGAAAAGCCGAGCTTTAACAGCGCCGCCTTGACATTGCGCGGCGTCGCATCCGGCCCGAATTGCCCGACAAAGGCGGGCGCAATCTCCGCAATGACCTCGCCGCCCGCTTTCATACAGCGGATCAGCTGGAAAATCTGCGATTTATCGGCAATCGCGCCAAAGGGGCAGCTGACCATGCACATTCCGCAGGATACGCATTTGTCCGGATTGATCGTCGCCCGTCCCAGGCGGTCTGTTTCAATGGCCCGCACCCCGCAGGCCTTCGCGCAGGGACGCTCCTTTTTGGCAATCGCATCGTAAGGGCAGACACTTTTACACCTGCCGCAGCGAATGCATTTTTCCTGATCAATCACTGCCGCACCGGCCACCTGTGAGACCGCATCCTTGGGACAGACCTCCATGCAGGGATGGGCAATACAGCCCTCGCATTGGTTGCTGACCTCATATTTATTGTCATCACAGAAATTGCAGGCCGAGGGAATCACCTGCATCAGCGGCGGCTCATAATATTTCTCGGAAATATCGCTCTCTTCCAGGCCCTGAGTGATGTGCACCGGCTGGTCTTCCGGACGCAGGGACATCCCCATCG
Organism: uncultured Lachnospiraceae bacterium; assembly: GCA_947089585.1. Classification (GTDB taxonomy): domain Bacteria; phylum Bacillota; class Clostridia; order Lachnospirales; family Lachnospiraceae; genus 14-2. The sequence goes on from CAMULB010000163.1 coordinate 5,132, forward strand.
CCAGACGTACCCGCTCTGCAGCAATCGCCCGCTCCCGATAAATACTTTCGCGAAATCTGGGCGCGTCGCCCGGCGTCACCTGATATGGAATCGCTTCCATATCGTTATTCACATGATCCGACTCATAGGCAACCTTTGCCACTTCCACAAAAATCTGCTTGCGCAGCTTCGATACCGGTGTATTCAGCCCTCTCATCAAATTCCTCCTTGTTCTCAACCATTGTTCAAATTTTTTGTCCTGCTCCTGCGTCCGCAAAAGCCTTGTTCAAAATTTCACACATCGTTTTTTCTCTGACAAGAGTATACCCGGATGTATTTGCAGCCATACATTTGAGCTGCAATTCCTTTCTGGCCGTTTTTATCCCACAATTGGAAGTGCGACAGACGCTCCAGCCGTCCTGATTCCCACAAGCAGACGCTCCGGCCGTCCTTATCCCACAAACAGACGCCCCGCCTGATAGACGAGAACCGCCGCGCCCCAGGCCACCGCCAGCTGAAACAGCACCGCCTTACATGTAAAGGTCAACGAACCAGTCTCCTTTTTGATCGTGCCGATCGTCGCCGCGCAGGGTGTATACAGCAGGCAAAAAAGCATGAGGCAGTAGGCATTCAAGGGCCCGAAGCCATATGCGGCCAGCTGTTCGGTCAGCGACGTCATGCCCGCCTGGGAATTCACATTTGCAATGCCAAACAGCACACAGAAGCTGGTGACGACGACCTCCTTTGCCGATATGCCGGAAATCAGCGCAACCCCCACCTGCCACAGCCCCAACCCGGCCGGAGCCAGCACCGGCGCCAGCCAATGTCCAACCACTGCGCCAAAGCTTTGCGAAACCTCTGTCACCATCCCAGAGGCGCCGAAATTCAACAAAAACCAAATCAGAATCGAAGCGATAAAAATCGTTGTCCCGGCCTTGGTCAGATAATCCTTAATCTTCTCCCAGACATAGATTGCAATTGTGCGCGCGTTCGGCGTCTTGTACTCCGGCAGCTCAATCAGAAGTGTGCGTCCCTGCTGCCGGTCCTTGCGGTGCAGAAGGTAGGCAATGAGCACCGCCACGAAAAAGCCGATCACATACATAGAAAAAGCCGCCGCCATCGCAAAGGAGCCAAAAAACATCTCCGCAAACAGCACATAGATCGGCAGTCTGGCCGAGCAGGACATAAAAGGGGTAATCAGGATCGTCCGCCGCCGATCCTCCTCCCGTTCGAGGGCGCGGGAAGCCATAATCGCAGGCACCGTACAGCCAAAGCCCAGCACCATCGGTAAAAATGCTTTGCCGGAAAGCCCCAGCCGCCCCATCAGCCCGTCCATCACATAGGCCACCCGCGCCATATAGCCGCTGTCCTCCAACAGAGCCAGCGCCAGAAAAAGAATAAAAATATTGGGCAGAAATGTCAGGATCCCGCCAACTCCGGCAATGATGCCGTCCACCACCAGCGACGTCATCCACTCTGCCACCCGAAGCGTCGAGAGAAGATGCAGCATCAGGCCGGAAAACTGATCCAGTGCAATTTCAAAATACCCTTTCAAAAAATCCCCGACCGCGAAGGTGAGAAAAAATACGACTGCCATCACGGCGAAAAAAATCGGCATGCCCCAAATCGAATGGGTCAAAAAGCGGTCAATCCGGTCGGTAAACGCTGCTTTTTCTTCCTTATAAAAAAGCGTGTCCTCGATGATCTCTTCGATGTATGTATACTTTTCATTGATCATGATTTTTTCATAATTCCGATCTAAAATCTCCGGCAGATTGAGCGCATATGTTTTGCACACCTCTTCATCTCTCACCAGCAGCTTAATCGCATGCCAGCGCGGATTGACCAGGCCCGGCTCCTGTTTGCGCAAGACCTCGCTTAAGCAGGCTATTTTTTCCTCCAAAAACGGCGAATACTCCACAACGCGCG
>CAMULB010000164.1 GCA_947089585.1 uncultured Lachnospiraceae bacterium
GTGAAATCGGTTCCCAGCCAACAAAAGCATGCTGCTCCTGCCGGAGAGAGGGGGCTAACACAAATTGAGGGTTTTTCCCTTTTCCTGACGCATTCAACTGACGCTTCTTTGTCTCCTGCGGCAGATTCTGAGACGGCCCATTGGCTTCATAGCTCACGGTTACATCCTGGCTGTACCTGCCGTAATATGTGACATCCTCACTTTGAAATATCTCCGAACCCGGCATCGCATGAATCAACGCCTCTGCAGCGGTATCTCTGCTAAAGCCCTCCGCCTGCCACCCGCTTGGCGCTTCCAGATCAGGAATCTGTATCCAAACGCCCTCCGCGCGATTATAAATTGTCTGTGTCTGCCGCTTCGTCACCGTATTGTCTTTGGTTCTGCTGATATAGGTCGCTGTAATCTCCTTTTTATAGATCGCGTAAAGCGTAAGATTGTCATCCTTCATCACTGCTTCCTTTAACACGGACTTCCCGTCCGGATCTGTGTTCCAGCCCACAAAGCTCCACCCGTCCTTTTTTGCCTTAACTCCCAAGTCAAGGGCTGCTCCGTACCCTGCCTGAACGCTGTATTCCTGCTGCCAGCTGTCCTTTCCAACAGCCGAACCACCATTTGTTCTGTAATCATAATGTACGGTATGCGTATTGCGGGCCCAATGCGCATAGATCGTGCTGTCTGCGGCCAAGGAATAAATGGTCTCTGGATAAATGCGTGTTCCGCCGGACGCCGCCGTATACCACCCTTGAAAGGTATAGCCCTCCCGCAGCGGCACCGGAAATCCCTGATGCTGGTTCCCGATCAGATAATCATAGGTCTTTCCGCTGTACACACGTTTATTTCTTGTACTCAGGCTGCCGCCGTTGGCATCAAAAATCAACGTATAAGCAATCGCATCGTAATAAGCATACGTCACCCGATCCTTCGTCACCACATAAGCCTTCCCGATTCCCGCACTCTTTTCTCCATTCAGCCGATATCCCGCCGGTAAGGGAGCTGCTAACGCCTTAGGCAGATAATTTTCTCCCTCCTTGACATACTCAGTCTGACCCGTATCGCGAAACTGCTCCTGATTCGTGCCCGCATGGATTGGATAGCTTCCGATTTCCTTGTATGCGTTCAGCCCTGTATCGAGGTCTTGAAATTTATGAATCACGGTTTGCTTGTAGATCTGATGCGGTACAATTGTCCCTCCGCCCTGATAATTCTTCAGACGAGTCGTGTTCCCCGCATGATCGACCGCAAATACGGATGCCGCCAGATCTGTCTGATTGGAACCGGGAAACCGTTCTTGCAAATCCATCCGATTCAATTTATACCGATATCCTCTGACCGGACTGCTGATGCTGGCAGTTCTCGACAACGGATAAATCTCACTTTCCTTCCCGTTCTTGCTTTTCCTCCCGGTTTTGTCCACCACCTTCAAATAGACCTCTTTTACATCCGACACCGGAATGGAATACAGCGCATATAAGGTCATATCTCCCGCGCCCATCCTGCCGCTGAAAATCGCGGTTGTATCAGAGGGATTGAGTCCCCAGCCGATGAAGGTATCTCTTGCATCCTTTGGCTCGGCTTTTACCTCTAGATCAATCGGATCCCCGTAAAATACCGTCGCCTTCTTCTTTGACACACTGCTGCCGCCGTTGGCATCATAAGTGACGGTATAGCTTAACCGTTTCCACTGAGCATAAAATACATAGGTGTCTTCTTTCTTCTGATTCTTATTATTTATCCATTCCTCGTCCATGGTAAAAGCGTCCTTTGGCTGGTATAATTTCCAATCCTTTGACGCGCTCCCGGCATAAGTCTGCCAGCCGTTTTTCGTACAAAATACCTTTTGATCTGAGTGACGCACCACAATATACCCTGAAAATTCGTGTCCTTCCCGCACAAATCCGTTGGCTTTTAAGGTGAATTTCCTGCCTGCCGTTACATCATGGGACGCAATGCTGCCGGAATCTGCCCCGTTTCCATCATACGTAATATGATACGTGATCTTTTCCCACTGTGCGCGCAGCGTAAATGTGTCATCTTTTGCAGCAGCTGTTTCACTCACCCATGCGGTGTCTATGGTTTTCTGATCTCCCGGCTGATACAGCTTCCAGGAATCGGATTCCCCCTCGATAAGCATGTTCCATCCTTTGCTGCCGCAATAAACCTGATTGTCCGAGCTGCGGATCAATGCATACCCCATAAAACGATATCCCAGCCGCTGATAAGATTTCTTGGAAATGGAAAGCTCCTCGCCCATATTCAGCGTCACGGAAGAAATACTGCCGGAATCCGCACCGTTCCCGTCGTAAACAATGCGATAACGGTTGGGCGCATATTTGATTTTATAGGTATTGTGACAAAATTCGTTCGGAACTGCCCAGTTTGTCATCCCCACGGAGTTGGTCGTGTGCTGCAGGGAAACATTGTATTCGCTGATCATCATTGTATATGCCTGAATCAGTTCCTCCATCCTGCAATCCAACTCCAAATGATAACCGGGAATCGTCAAAAACTGCATCGGGGATACAATCCCATACATACGGTCATTCGGATCCCAGCCCGGCGCGTGATCCGAATGCAGCGACCCCTTTGAGACGGATGTCAGCAAATGTGTTCCGCTCCCTTCCACTCGTGTAAGACTTTGGCTCAAGGGCTGGCTGCCGTAATAGGAGGCATGCGGCACCGAACAAGCAATCTTATATTTCATTTTTTTATTCAAATGCGAAACCTGTACAAAAAAGTATCCCGTCTTAGACACATATTCCGTATTCTGCACCGACAATCCCGTTTTCACGGAGGTACTCGCATCCTCCTCACTGGAAATCTCTTCTTTTCCTGCACCCGTATTCTCAGCATCAAACGCCCCATCGCCATCTGACAAATCCCCTGGATTCCTTGGAGTTTCTTCTGACAGGTCCTCTGGATTCTTAGGAGCTTCTTCTGACAGATCCCCCGGATTCTTAGAAGCTTCCTGTATCAGCTCTCGGTCAAAGCCAATATATCCATGTCCGTACTGCCGATCCCAGCCGCCAGGCCCCAAATCCTTGGCATAGCGTATCAAGGCCTCCTCTGCTTCTGTGCCATTGTCTAAAAAAGTTCTAAGCATCGCCGCCGCAGCCGCAACTCTGGCAGCGGCATAGGAGGTTCCATGCCGCCCGATCTGGTTTTTCGGACGCAACGCCTCCCCGTCGCTTCCATCGGCACAAAAATCAATCGTATCTCCATAATTGGAATATTCTGCGGCTGCGCCGCCTGCAACGGCACTGACCACCAATGCCTCCGCAGAATCCGCCGGCGGGCAATCTGCTGTATCGCCATGATAATTGCCTGCCGAAACAACCACCATAACGCCACGCTCCTTCGCCTGCCGAATGGCTTCTTTCAGCAGCTCAGCCGCTCCGCCTTTCTGATTCATGCTGATCAGAATCACATCCGCCTTTTGTTCGATCGCCGCCTGAATCGACAGATAGACGGAAAGAATCGTCGCCTGCCCATTCTGATCGGCCGCTTTGACAATCCACAGCTTAACATTCTCCCTGGTTTGGGCTAAAAGCAGCTGCACAAGCCTGCTGCCATGACCATGATCATCTGTCGTATTCCCCGGTTCTCCGCTGGCAGACAGATTCAACCCACTGTCAATGATTCGTTCTTCACCAGCAAAATCCCTGGACGCTTCCCTTTTCCAGCCGGTATCAATCACGGCTATCTTCACCTCTTTTTGCGTCCGGTTCGCTTCCACGTATTTCTGCAAAGAGGATGGTACACCTAGCCCTGTCCGTTCGGTCTCCCGCCGAATCAGAGACGAGCGTTCCTTTTTTTCTTCTTGTATCTGTGCATCCTGCGGTGTTACATTTGTTTTGTCCCCCTCGACCCGTACCTCCTGCGCCATCGCATTGGTCTGCGTATCCGCAATCTGTGCAATCACGTCCACAGTGACCGATTGAATTACACTTCCTTCCTCCAGACACTGCTGACGCAACGCCTGGTATGCGCTTTGCGTCTCTTTTGGTGTTTCATAGATCAGCACATAAAATCCGTCGCTTCCATTCAGAACCAATTTTGCTCCTTGATGATCAAATGTGCCTGACGCTGTCACCAGCAATGTTTTTGTCTCAAAAGCGGAAGCGGCCGCCGCATCCGTCGGCGTCACCTGCCCTGTTTTGCCGATCCCCTTTGCGGCGTTCCCTACCTCCGCAAAGCATCCCCCTTCCTTCTGCTCCTGCAGCACGGTCTGTTGAAGCTTTTGCGCATCCGTCTCTTCCATCGTCGGAACTCCTGTGCCGTCTGTATCCGCTCGCGTACCGGCTGTATCCCCTTGTCCACTGCTCGTATCCGCCTGCACACTGCCTGCATTCCCTTGTCCACTGCCTGTATTCAGTGTTCCCTTGATGGCATCGAACGAAACTACTGCCAATGCTGCCGTTTCCTTTGCAGCAGACGACATTCCGCCCAGCACCGTCCAGCCAGCAAGGACACTCGCCAGCATGACGGCTGTCACCTTACCTTTCATCCATTTCCCTTTCTTTTTATTCCATCGTTTCTGGCACCCCATCCAAACGGAGCCTTCGTTCTTACCTGGCACTCCATCCAGACGGAGCCTTCGTTCTTATTTGACCTTATAATCCGTTACAAAAAACTCCACCTCCAGGCTTGTGCCTGAAAAATGCTCCGCCCCTTCCACCACCTGCCCTTTCGGCGGCGTCACATCGTAATAGCCCGCGGTTCTCGCCTCAGACTGGTTGCCGGCCAAATCCGTCACAACCGCTTGAAAGGGCAGCGCTCCTTCCATTTGGTCGTAATAGACAAGTGTATGCTGCTTGGCTCCGCCAAGACCGGTCTTTTGCGCCACGCGCACGCCATCCTGATACAGCTCAACCATCGACAAACCGCTTCCCCGATCAGAGGCTGCCACAGTCAGCTTTACACCGCCGCTTTGCCTGCTCCATCCTGCCGGCTCCGCCGTCAGCGCAGCCTCCGGCGCTGTCCGATCCACCCAATACGCGTAAATCGTTCGATCCTGCCGCTCCTGGTAACGGCGCATCGGCGCCATACCGTCGCTGTAATAGACAGTCCCTCTGCCATTTTTCTCCGTAAAATATCCCCGGAATTCATAGCCTTCCCGAATCGGAGCGGCCAGCTTGGGCAAACTGCCCTGATAAGACACCTTCACACGATCTTGTTCCGTTCCCGGATTCATCCCTCCTCTTCCGCCCTGCTTATCAAAAATCAACGTATAGGAGGCCGGCTCCCAGCAGGCATACACCGTACTGTCCTTCGTGAAATAGCCAAGCGCCTTAAGCAAAAGCTTCCCCTGCTCATCCGCCACTTGCTTTCCCTGGCCTTTAACGGATGTATAATAACCCAAAAAGCGGTAGCCGTTTTTTGTCGGCAGCTGAATCTTGGCAATTTCCTTTGTTCCTTTTTGATCTGCATACCATCCGACTTGGTACTGTAGATAAAAGCGCTCCGTTCCACCGCTTCCGCCCTGTTGATCTGTCTGAATTCTTACCATTTGTTCGTTCCATTGGGCGTAAAATACAAATGTATCCGTCTCGCTGCCGCTGATCCAGTCCTGATTCATTGTCTGATGCCCGTTTGTCTGATAAAGCTTCCACTCATCCGGTTTCTGCTCGGCTGTCTCCCACGGCTTCCATCCGCTTTTACAGCGAATCTTTCTCTCTCCTTCCTTACTTGTCCGCACGACTGCATACCCTAAAAATTGATATCCTTTCCTCGTAAATCCCTCCTGCAATGAAAAAGAATCGCCGTATTGCAGCTGTGACAGTTGAATCCTTCCGCTTCCTCCGTTCGCCTCATATTGAATTCTGTAACGGTTGGGCTTCCAATTGGCCGCCGCCACAAGCTTGACATCGCTCTCAATCACATCCCAGGCTAAATCCCCCGGCCAGTAGAAAATTTCCTGATTGAGACACCGTCCCTCACAGATCCACTCCTGTCCGGGAACAATATGATAACCTGCCTTTTGCAGACCAATCTGATCAGTTCTTATCAGCTTAATCTGGTTCATAATCCGCGCTTGTGAAACAACCGGATTTTGCCCTTTTTGTAAAAAATCCTCCTTTACGCCGTAGCCCCCCGTTTTTACAACGCCTCCATTTAGTTTATAACGCAGCGATAAGCAATAATTGTGCAGCATTCGCTCCACATTGAAAAAGCTCAAAAACGTATGCCCCCGAAAGACGCTTTGCAGAGCCTTTCGCTGCTCCTGATCTTTCAAATGATAGACCGTTCCCCATTCTGTAAGTCCGCCAGTGCCATCCTCTGTCACGCCTCCGTGCATGGTTCCGTTTTGCTTTGTCGTCATAATTGCATGAATGCGAACCGTAATATCGGCACTTTTCAAAACCACCTCCGCCGCCGCTGCATTTGCCCGATACGCCAACGCTTCCAGTTCACTTCGAGGAACGGAATACAGGTTATACCTGTATCCGTTCCAATCGACGCGGGAACCTGCAACTTCCCGCATACTCCCGTTCTCCGCACTCCCATCCTCCACACGCTTGACGCCAAATTCAATCGTTTGGCCTCCGCCGGATAAATGAATATCGTATCCGACCGTACCATATTTCAGGTTACTGGGACTAGACGCCAGCTTTGCCTGTGTGGCATAGTAGATGGTTCCTCCATACACTTCTGCATGACATCCGTCCGCCCCGGTGCTCTCAAAAAATTCCCGCGCATTGCTGTAGCTTCCTGCCGCTTCTACTTCCTGCGGCAGGATACATAGGATTCCTGTCAGCAACAGCATGGCAGCTCCCCCAAGCCACCCTTTCCCGTTCTTTTTCCTTTTCACAAATCTCCTTCTCCTTAAAAAAATTTTAAATTTTGTATTGTTTTTTTGATAAAATGTGCTATAATAATGAAAGTGTTACAGGCTATTGCACGATGCGGTCAAGCTGCATCTGTCGCATGTAATACAGATTTGATCTCATTTGGGGCATTAGCGCAGTTGGGAGCGCGCAACATTCGCATTGTTGAGGCCACGGG
>CAMULB010000165.1 GCA_947089585.1 uncultured Lachnospiraceae bacterium
GAATTCGTGAGAATGCCAGGGCCGTCAAGGAAGCGTTTGCCTGGAATCCGGGATTTCAAGAATATTTTGCCGTCAAAGCCAATCCGAATCCGTTTCTGATCAACATTTTGCGGGAATACGGCTGCGGCTGCGACTGCTCCTCGATGACTGAGCTGATGCTGGCGCAGGCTCTGGGCGTAGAGGGGAGCTCGGTGATGTTTTCTTCCAATGCAACGCCAGCGTCAGAGTACGAATTGGCCAATCGCATGGGGGCGGTGATCAATCTCGATGATTTTACCCACATTGAATTTTTGCAGCAGACGTTAGGACAGCTGCCTGAGACGATCAGCTGCCGCTTTAACCCTGGCGGGATGTTTCAGATCAGCAACAGCATCATGGACAATCCCGGAGACGCCAAATACGGATTTACGAGAGAGCAGATGTTTGAGGGATTTCGTATTTTGCAGCAAAAAGGCGTCAAGCGATTCGGCATTCATGCATTTTTGGCCAGTAATACCGTGACCAACGAATATTATCCGACGCTGGCGCGGATCCTGTTTCGCCTGGCGGTGGAGCTACAGGAGCAGACCGGGGCGGATATCCGCCTGATCAATCTCTCAGGCGGTGTTGGGATCCCGTATCGTCCCGACCAGGAGCCCAATGACATTCGTCAGATCGGCGAGGATGTGCGCAAGATCTATCAAGAGATCCTCGTTCCGGCCGGGATGGGCGATGTAGCCCTCTGTACAGAGTTAGGACGGTTTATGACCGGTCCTTACGGCTGTCTGGTGACGACGGCCATCCACCAGAAGCACACCTATAAGGAGTACATTGGCTGTGATGCCTGCGCTGTTCATTTGATGCGGCCAGCGATGTACGGCGCGTATCATCACATTACGGTGATGGGCAAGGAGCACTGCGCCTGCGATCACAAATATGATGTTACCGGTTCACTCTGTGAGAATAACGACAAGTTTGCGATTGACCGTATGCTGCCCAAGGTGGAGATCGGCGATCTGCTTGTGATTCACGATACCGGCGCTCACGGCTATTCGATGGGCTACAATTACAACGGCAAGCTCAAGAGTGCAGAGCTTTTGCTGAGGGAGGACGGCAGCGTGCAGTTGATTCGCCGCGCGGAGACGCCGAAGGATTATTTTGCCACATTTGACTGCTTCGATGTGATTTCGGATTTGATTTGAGCGCGGGGGCAGCGCTGTCCGAAATACGTGAATGGGAGAAGAAACAGGTGTTCTTCGGTGGCAGCTTGTATGAGCGGCCACCGGGGAACGGAAAAAAATTAAAATTTTGGAAAAAAGTTGTTGCATTCTACCGTAAACTGTGCTAAGATACTAATTGTTCGGTTGGACATGCCGGCGTGTCGGAATGGCAGACGAGGCAGACTCAAAATCTGTTGTGGGCAACCACGTGCGGGTTCAAGTCCCGCTGCCGGCAGTATCGATCAGACCGTAGATCTTTTCACAGGGATTTACGGTCATTTTTATAGATTGAATATCATACGGCGAGACCGGAGGAGTTGTTTTGTGGGGCCGGTGGAGCCGTCAGTTTCTGCGGATATGCAGCAAAGAGAAGGAGGCTATTATCATGAAACAAGCAATCAACGCATCGCAGGCGCCGGCAGCCGTGGGGCCTTATGTTCATGCAGTAGAGGCAGGCGGCTTGATTTTTACTTCAGGGCAGTTGGGCTTGGATCCCAAGGAGGGGACACTGCCGGAGGGCATCGAAGCGCAGACGCATCAGAGTCTGAAGAATCTGGCGGCCGTGCTGGAAGCCGGCGGTTCTGACCTTGATCATGTGGTAAAGACGACGGTATTTTTGGACGATATCAATGATTTTGCGGCAGTGAATGCGATTTATGCAGAATATTTCAAAAATGAAGTGCCTGCCCGCTCCTGTGTTGAGGTTGCAAAGCTTCCGAAGGGCGGATTGGTAGAGATTGAAGCGATTGCTGTTAAGAAATAAGCACGGAAGGTGATTTTTTGAACAAAAGAAGCGTAACATTTATGCAGTTACAGCGGAAAAAGATCAGTCGCTTGGGGATTTTATGGTTCAGCTTTTTGCTGATGAGTTTGGCCGTCTGTGGTTGCGGAGGCAATGGGCAGACCCAGCAGCAAGAAAATAAGAGCGTTGAGGAAGAGGCGGGCACGAAGGAGCCCGCTTTTTCCACTGAATCGGAGGCGCTGACGGTGCTGTTTCTTGATGTAGGCCAGGGAAGCAGCGCCCTGGTGCACCAAAAGGATTCCTGGATGCTGATTGACGGCGGCGACCGCGAATATTCCGCCTATGTAGTCAGTTTTTTAAAGCAGCAGGGCGTAAAGCGGCTCGATTACGTTGTGGTTTCCCATTATGATTCCGATCATTTGAGCGGCGTTGTCGGCGTACTCAACGCCTTAGAATGCGATCAGGTGCTTGCGCCGCCGGATTTAGGCAGCGATACGAAGATTTTTGCATCCTTTGAAAAGGCCTGTGAGGAGAAAGGCATTGTTCCGCTCAATCCCAAGCTGGGCGAGACATTTTCATTTGCCGACAGCAGCTTTCGGGTGGTCAGTCCGGCCGCTTACGAATACGAGGACAGCAATTCCAATTCGCTCGGCATTCGTTTGGAGTACGGTGATAATAGTTTTCTGATCTGCGGCGATTGTACCGAGGAGAGCGAGCAGGATCTGCTGTATCAAAAGGTCGATTTAAAAAGTGATGTGTTTGCCGCCAACCACCACGGCAGCCGCTATTCCAACAGCGAGGAATTTTTGCAGGCGGTTGCGCCCGAAGCAGTTGTCGTCAGCTGCGGCATTGGCAACAGCTATGGACATCCCGATGCTTCGGTGCTTTTGAATATTCAAAAGCTGGGCGCCGATCTCTACCGTACCGATCTGCAGGGCGTGATTACCGCCGTCAGCGACGGAACACAGATCACCTTTGAGCAGGAGCCCTCCATGGATTATCGCAGCGGGACGGAGCTGCGGGAAGCAGGAGAGACCGGGAGTGCAAAGGAGCAGACGCCCGAAACAGAGGCGGAGGGAGCGGAAAACGAAGAACAAAAAGCAAATGGGCAGGGGCCGGAGCTGGAGCTGTACGACGACGATGTTCGTTCCTATGGCAGTGGGGAGCAGGAATATGTGCTCAACACCAATACGAAAAAGTTTCATCTTCCCACATGCAGCGGCGTTCAGAGCATCAAAGAAGAGAATCGAAGCTCCCAAACGGATCGGGCGTCGATTCTGCAGCAGGGGTATGCGCCCTGCCAACGCTGCAATCCATAATTTTTCCGAAAAGGAGTCTGAAATCAAATGGAACATGCAAATATCAAAAAAATCGAAGCACTGCGTCAGATCATGCGTGAGCATCAGGTGGATCTGTACATCGTTCCCACCTCCGATTATCACGAATCGGAATACGTAGGAGATCATTTCAAAATACGGAAATACCTGACCGGATTTACCGGTTCTGCCGGGACCTTGGTTGTGACGATGGAGGAGGCCGGTCTGTGGACGGACGGCAGGTATTTTATTCAGGCTGCGCAGCAGCTGGAGGGCGGAGCCGTTTCGCTGTTTAAAATGGGCGAGGAAGGCGTCTGCACCGTTCCAGAATATGTCAAGGAACAGCTCAAGGAGGGGCAGTGCCTGGGCTTTGACGGCAGAGTGATCAATCAAAAGGCCGGCAAGGAGTACGAGGAGATCGCGGCGGAAAAGAAAGCAAAATGGAAGATTGATCAGGATTTGGCGGGGCAGGTTTGGCAGGAGCGTCCGCCGCTTCCGTCAGCGCCGGCTTATGCGCTGCCGATCGAATACTGCGGGGAGAGTGTGGCGCAGAAGCTTTCCCGTGTGCGGGAGAAGATGAAAGAAGAGGGCGCGACCGTGCATATTCTCACGTCGCTTTATGACATTGCTTGGCTGTTGAATGTGCGGGGCAACGATATCAAGCATGTCCCGGTGGTGCTTTCGTTCCTGATGCTGACCGAGAATGGCTGCTGCTGGTATGTGAATCCGCAAGCAGTGGATGAAGAGCTGGCCTGCTATCTGAAGGTCAATCAGATTCAGTGCAGGGAATACGAGGCGATTTACGAGGACGCTGCAAGCCTTGCGGCCGATGAGGTAGTCTGGCTGGATTCTGCGGTGGCCAATCTGCGTCTTTGCCACAGCCTCAAGCCGGAGCTGAAGGTAATTGACAAAAAGAATCCAACGGAGCGGATGAAAGCGGTCAAAAATCCGGTTGAGCTGGCCAATACCAGAAAAGCGCACATCAAGGACGGCGTGGCGTTTACAAAATTCATGTACTGGGTCAAGCAGCAGGTGGGAAAGCAGACGCTGACCGAGATTTCCGCTTCCGATTACCTGGCGGCGCGCAGAGAGGAGCAGGAGCATTTTCTGGATCTGAGCTTTGATACAATCAGCGCCTATGGGCCGCATGGAGCGATGATGCACTACAGTGCGACCGAAGAAACCGATGCAGCGTTAAAGCCAGAAGGGTTTTTGCTGGTCGATTCCGGCGGGCATTATCTGGAGGGCACGACCGATCTGACGCGCACGATTGCTCTGGGCGCATTGACGGAGGAGGAAAAGAAGCATTTTACGGCGGTCTGCCGGGCGACGCTCAATCTGGCGGATGCAAAATTCCTCTCCGGCTGCCGCGGGGTCAATCTCGATATTCTCGCCAGAGGGCCGTTGTGGGAATTAAATCTTGATTATCAGTGCGGCACCGGTCATGGAGTGGGCCATATTTTGAATGTTCATGAGGGGCCAAACGGGTTTCGCTGGAAGATCGTTCCCGAACGCAGCGACAGCTGTGTGCTGGAGGCCGGAATGATCACCACCGATGAACCGGGGGTCTATCTGGAAGGAAAATATGGCATCCGCACCGAGAATGAGCTGGTCTGCGTAAGAGGTGCGAAGAACGAATACGGACAGTTTCTGCATTTTGAGACGATCACCTATGCGCCGATCGACCTTGACGCGATTCTGCCGCAGGAGATGAACGAGAGTGAACGGCGCAGATTAAACGATTATCACAAATTGGTGTACGATACGCTGTCAGAGCATTTGACAGAGGAAGAGCGGGTTTGGCTCAAAGAATATACCAGAGCAATCTAGAGGCGAAGCGAATGAGAAAAAAGAAACGATGGATGGGGCTGCTGTTCGCGTGCGGATTACTTGGATTGTTGGCGGCGGGCTGCGGCGAGGCGCCCAAGGCCGAGCCGGGCAGTCCGCAGAATCAGAGCCAGGAGGAGGCCGCAGGAACCGAAGGGGAAGCGGCGTCCAAAGGTGCCGGAGAACAGGCCGCAGGAACCGAAGGGGAAACGGCCAAGTCTGCAGAGGAGCAGGCTGCAAAGGCCGCTGAGAAAGCTGCCAGTGAGCAGCAGGCGCAGAAAGTATCTGCGGCGGAAGCGCATGTCAACGAATATCTGGACAAGCTTGCATCGGAGCAGCCGGACTGTGAGATGGTATTATATCGCACCGGATGGGAGGACGAAGGGCTGCGCTTGTCAGACACAATGGCGCTGCTTGTGGACGGAGACCAGATTGAACGGGTGGTTGAGGTAGTGCTGATTGATTTTTCGGTCTTTGCGCAAAAGGTAGAGCAGGATATCAAGACGCAGATGCTCTCGCTGCTCGACGAGCTGACCAAGCAGTTTCAGTCGGTGCAGGGGGTCAGCTGTACACAGGAGACGGAAGAGACCTTCTGTACGATGTACATTGATGTGTCCAAGGAGGCCATGCAGGAACTGGCCGAGGATGAAAAGCTGGTTCTGAAAGAAGGGACAAGCGGATTCTCACTGAAGGAGACGGAACAGGCGCTGAAAGAGAAGGAGTATCAGAAGGTAGAGCAGTAAAGGAAACAGGTGCAGTCCAAAACAGGCTGTGCCTTTTCTTGTTTTACAGGCAGGTGCGTGCTGCAAAAGGAAGAACGCTTTGATTGCGCGCGTTAAGAAATACAAATCTATTGAAGAAAACTCTTTAAAAATAGAGCCAAGTGGTGTAAAATAAAAAATAGTGGGCTGTTGGGGTTACGCCAGCGAAGGAGGGCACGACGCTTTTCGCAGGACCAAAACAGTCCAACAGATCAGCATTTGACAGGAGAATGTCATGAGTGAAAAAATCGTTTTGATTGACGGACACAGCATTTTGCATCGGGCCTTTTACGGAATTCCGGATTTGACCAATTCAGCCGGACTTCACACCAACGCTGTGTACGGTTTTTTAAATATCTTGTTTAAGATTTTAGAAGAGGAGCAGCCGCAATATCTGACCGTGGCCTTTGACGTACATGCGCCCACGTTTCGCCACAAGTTGTACGAGGAATACAAGGGTACCCGCAAGCCGATGGCGGAGGAGCTGCGTCAGCAGGTGCCCGTGATCAAGGAAGTGCTCTGTGCGATGGGCGTGCGCGTGGTTGAGCTTGAAGGCTATGAAGCAGACGATATTCTCGGTACGCTGGCTAAGCGCAGCGAGGCGGCAGGACTTTCCGTCTCATTGGTATCCGGCGACCGGGATTTGCTGCAGCTGGCCAGTGAGAAAATCAAGATTCGCATTCCCAAGACGAAGCGGACGGGAACTGAGATTGAAGATTATTATGCGGCGGATGTGAAAGCGCGCTATCAAGTGACACCGGCGGAATTTATTGAGGTCAAGGCGCTGATGGGCGATACGGCGGACAATATACCGGGCGTTCCAGGCATTGGTGAGAAGACCGCGACCAATCTGATCGTATCCTACGGCAGCATTGAGCAGGTGTACGAGCATGTGGAGGAGATTAAGCCGAACCGGGCCAAAGAAGCGATGAAGCAGCATTACGAGCTGGCGAAAATGAGCAAAACGCTGGCGACGATTGAGACGAATTGCCCGATCGAGGATGTATTAGAGCAGTCCAGATTGGGAAACCTCTATACAAAAGAGGCCTATGAGAAATTTCAGCAGCTCGAATTTAAA
>CAMULB010000166.1 GCA_947089585.1 uncultured Lachnospiraceae bacterium
CAGCTCCTGTGCAATGCGAACCGCCCCCATCCCGTCAACCACACGCTGCATCCGCTCGGACAGCCTTGCTCTTTGCTCCGCGTCTTTGATCAGGCTCTCTAACGCCTGCCTAAGCGCCAGCCAAAAATTTTCATTCGCTCTGCAGTCTCCCACGTCCACCATCAGACCGCACGCCTCAAACTCCCTGGCCGCAATCCTCTGATTCTCCGCCAGACTGTACACGACTGCCGGCGTCCCGCAAGCACATAATTCGTAAAGCGTAAATCCGGCCGCAGATACCGCCAGATCACACTTCTGCATCAGCGCAGACATATTGCGCTCATTGATATGAAGCACGACATTGGTGCGCTCCTTTGCCTTTTCTTTGATCTGCATAATTCTTGGGTTCAAAGCGCCGGCCACAAAGTGAAACTGTATGGTTTCCAACAGCGGACAAATCTCGCAAATCATTTTTTCTGTCACCTGCGCCGGGTCGGAACCGCCGGCCGAAACAAGAAGGTCTGTCACCTGCCGTTTTGTCTCATGCTTCGGCAAATCCCTGAATTCCTCTCGAAGCGGCGCATAGTATGGCATCCGCAGCAGCTTCGTCCTTGTATCGCGATACTGAGTGTAGTCATAGGAGGAGGCAAAGATATTATAATTGATTAAATAATCCACATCCCAGCAAGCGCAGTTCAAATCATCCAAATAGGCCGTTTTTACCACGCCAGACAGCGCTTGAAAATAGGCTGCCGTTACCTGATAGCTGTCAATGATCAACAAACGCGGCTTATATTGTTCTATAATACACTGCAACGTTTCCCGCTCGGATGCCAGATCGTCCCAACTACACTCCATGCAAATGGATCGAAATCCATTTTGCCGAATCAACGCATCTGGCGCATGATCCGCCGTGACAAACCTCACAGTTTCTCCAAACGCTTCCAATGCCTTTGCAACAGACAGGCAGCGCATGAGATGCCCAGCCCCTATTTCACGATTTGCATCCGCTCGAATCAGAACCACAATCTCCACCTCATTATTCTATCCTCTTTCACAGCCTCATGCCGCCATCAGCCTGAATCACGCTTCCAGTCACGTAACTGCTCATATCCGAAGCCAAAAACAATGCTACAAACGCAATCTCAATCGGTTCCGCCAATCTGCCCAGCATCGTCTGACCAGCAAACTGATCCAGCAAATCCTGCGGCACAGATTTTAACATATTCGTCCGCGTATATCCGGGCGCAATCGCATTGACTCGGACATTGCCACCGCGAAAAGCAAATTCCTTCGCCCAGCTTTTTGTCATCCCAATCATTCCTGCCTTGGTCGCCGCATAGTTGGACTGTCCGATATTTCCATACACTCCGACCACAGATGAGATATTAATGATGGATCCCGATTTTTGCTTTTGCATGGCCGGCCCAACCAGTCGGGTGATATTCCAGGCCCCTTTTAAATTGACGTCGATGCATTCATCCCACTGGCGTTCCGTCATGTTTTTTGTCAGCGCGTCCCTGGTTACACCGGCACAATTGACCAGTATATCAATATTGGGATATTTTTTCTGGATTCTGCGATACACGGCCTCGCAGTCCTTTGTGCTGCAAAGATCCATTTTGTAAAAATGGATCTCCTGGTCAAGCCCATCTTCATGTTCTGTATCAATTCCTACGACACAGGCCCCATTTGCCCGAAATAACCGTGCCGTCTCCAACCCGATTCCGCCATATGCTCCGGTAATGAGCGCCGTTTTCTCTTTCAGCATCCTGCTTTTCCTCCCGTCACTTGATCGCTCCAAAATTGCTCTTCCAGCTTTAGAAGCTCTTGTTTCCGGGCAGACTTTCTTTTTGCCGGAATGCCGGTATAGACACTCCACGCCTCAAGTGAGTGTGTGACCAGGCTAAGACTGCCAACCGCCGTTCCCTCGGCAATTTCGACACCAGGCAAAACAACGGAATTGCAGCCGAGAATGGCATGCTTTCTTAAAGTCACCTTCTTCTGGATTGAAGTCGGCTTATATTGAGCCGGTACCATTGGATTTGTCATGGAACTGCCGGTATAATCGTCCGAGACGGCATACACGGAGCATTTGGCCGAAAGACCCGAAAAGTCCTCCATGACAATCCCTTCCTCCCCGCCGTACAAACCGCAGAACTGCGAGATGTGAATATAGCTGCCAAGCTGCACGCTCCCGCTAATCACCGTGAAATCATCAATTCGTACATGATCTCCCAGGATCAGACGTTCTGGGTGATACAGTATGACATGCCTGCCGATGAATACGGACTCACCAAACTGTCGGATTCCCAACGCCTCCAACTCTTCTCTCTTCAGAAATCCATCCATCATACCGCCTCCCTTTCGTTCATACAGGGTTCTTTGGCGGCTGCATACTTGAAATTACTGATACGGTAAAATCCCCCCCCCCCCGAATTTATTTTTTTCTCATAGCATATATATTTCATGACGTAATCCTCGCTTTCAAAAAGTTTTTTGGAGGTATGATTTTCCGGCTTGACTTTGGCCACGAACGTGTAAATCTGTGGCAATTCAGCCTGTATCTTCTCCTCAAGCAGAGACAAGAGCATCCGCCCATACCCTCTGCCCCGATTGGCCGCTGAAACGCTGTATCCGATCGTTGCTTCTTCCCCCTGGAGCTCGATTCTGACCTGTCCGACCGCTCGGTTCCGATCCATCAAAACATACTGCTTGATCGTCTCATCCTTCAACATACGGCCGAACCATTCTGTATGCTCCTGGTATGAAATTTCCTTTGTTTGAAACGAATTCGCTCTTACCCTTGCATCATTGGCCCATTCATACAGCAGCTCCAAATCCTCTGTCGTTGCTTCCCGCAAAAATATCATCGCTGCCCTTCCTCCAAATCCTCCATTTTTAACGGCATACCAAACAAGAGATCCCTCTTGGCCCGCATGCCAAGAACCTCGGACAAAAATTTAGGTTTCAAGCCGCCGGACGGCCGAATACTTCTTACATTTTCTTCTGTAATGGTCTCCCCAGCGCATAGATCCTTAACGACAAACAGGCTTCTTCGGAATCTTAAGTTTTCCCGCTCTTTGTTTGTCGGACCATACTGTACCGTTCCTGCAATGCGTCTCGCGTTGCGCACGTCCTCAACCATTGCGGCAAAATCCTCCATCGCCATGCTGAATTCACTGTCCGCACTGTCTATACCTTCCAGCTTCACATGCTTCTCAATGACACAGGCTCCCATAGAAACAGCCACAACTGCGGCTATGCTGCCTACGCTATGATCGGAAAGCCCCACATCCACGCCAAACCTCCTCCTCATATCCGGTATGTTGGCCAGATGCATATCCGACCAATTCGCCGGATACTCACTACAGCACTTTAACAGTACGATGTTTTCATTTCCCGCCAAACGGCATGCTTCAACAGCGTCGTTTATTTCTTCCGCCGTCGCCATTCCACAGGAAAGGATCATCGGCTTTCCTTTTGACGCGGCATAGGCAATCAGCGGAAGGTCTACCAGCTCAAAGCTTGCAATCTTATAAGCCTCACATCCAATTTCTTCTAAAAAATCAACGGCTTTCCGGTCAAAAGGAGTCGATAAAAAATCAATCCCGCAATGCTCACACTCCTGCTTGATCCGCTCCTGCCATTCATAAGGCGTTCCCGCCTCTGTGTACAAGTCATACAGATGATAGCCGTCCCACAATCCTCCCTCAATCCGAAACGCTTCTGAGGCGCAGTCGATCGTAATACTGTCCGCCGTATACGTCTGAATCTTCAAGCAGTCTGCTCCCGCCGCTGCCGCCTGACGGACAATCTCTAACGCGTGCTCGATCCTCCCGCCGTGGTTGGCGCTCATCTCCGCTATAACATAGACCTCGCCCTGGTTCAATTTATCAAACATACGAAACATCGGCCTATTCTCCTTTCTGGGATAGCAGCTTATATTTCAGTTCCGCCTGAATCCAATCGGACATACAGTCAATATCCTGAACTTCTTCCTCAGGCATGAAATAGGGAACACATTTTCCCGCAAGCAGAGAACCATGCTTTTGAAACAGTGCCACGCGGCACATATAAAACTGGCCGCAGTCATGGTACAGTGGTTCCAGATCCTGACTGCGCGTTGTTGCATGTTCTGGAAATTGATACGTTACTTTATCCTCACAAATCCGAAATGCCCGCTGCGGCGGAAAACTAAAACGAACCACCGGAATCAGGGAATCCGCCGCTTGCCTGCTCATCGTCTGGGCTGCCTCCCGAAGCTTTTCGGCAGTGACAAACGGCGCGGTCGGATACAGACAGCACAAAAGCTCAAACTGGCGCCCGCTGCGCTCATAGGCTTCAATTACCTCTTTTAGAACCTCCGCCGTTGTCGCAAAATCGTCACTGGTCTTTGCACTTCTAAGAAACGGGACCTTCGCGCCATATTTTTTTGCAACCGCAGAAATCTCTTCTGAATCGGTCGAAACCATCACCTCATCAAACACCCCGCTGCCAATGGCAGCTTCAATGCTGTAGGCAAGAATCGGTTTCCCGCAAAACTCCCGAATGTTTTTTCCAGGGATTCTCTTAGAACCTCCACGGGCCGTAATAATCGCAATACTGCTCATCTCTTTCCCTCTCTGACTGGCTCAAGGATCACACCCTTACGGCATGCTCCCTTAGGCCTTAAAATAGTGGATTACCTTCTGAACCGCAGCAATCACTTGGTTTGCCTCTTCGTCTGTCATAGAATAGAACAGCGGAATGGAAATCAAGCGCTCATACAAATGCTCCGCATTCGGGCAGCTTCCCATCTCATACCCCAGCTTCTGATAGTACGGAAAGGAGTAAACGGGGATATAATGTACATTGACACCAACGCCCTCTGCCTGTAAGGCCTCAAAAGCCTCCCTGCGGGTGCAGCGGAGCATCTCAAGCTTCAGCTGTAGCAGATAGAGGTGGCGTACTGTATCCGACTGCGGAATTTCTTTTTGAATCGTGAGTTCCGGCATTTTGGAAAATGCATCATCATATCGCTTCACCAGCTCCTTCCTCCGCGTTCCAAACGCCTCCAGCTTGTCCAGCTGACTTGCTAAGAGAGCTGCCTGCAAATCGGTCATCCGGTAATTAAAGCCCAATTCCAGCTGCTGATAATACCATCCCCCTTCGGATGGCCGGTCCATCGCCTCTGGCGCACGCGTAATTCCATGCGTCCGAAACAGCGTCAGCTTCTGATAGAGCGCATCCTCATTCGTTAAAATGGCCCCGCCTTCCCCCGCCGTACAGGTTTTCACCGGATGAAAGCTAAATGTAGTCAAATCTGCGATATTTCCCACCGGAATCCCATCATACTTGGTCCCAAGAGCATGCGCCGCATCCTCAATCAAGATCAGATGATGGCGCCGGCAGATCTCACGAATGCGTCCCAGCTCCGCTGCCTGCCCGGTAAAATCCACGGCGATCACCGCCTTCGTCCGTTCTGTGATTTTCTCTTCAATCTTTTCCGGGTCGATATTATAGGTCTCTGGATTCAGATCCGCAAATACCGGGGTTCCTCCGCAATAGAGCACACAATTTGCAGAAGCCGCAAAAGTAATCGGCGTAGTAATCACCTCGTCGCCCTCGCCAATCCCGGCAGCATAGCAGGCGGCATGCAGCGCCGCTGTCCCGTTGCTGACCAAAACAGCATGCTTGGCGCCCGTGATTGCACAAAGCTTCTGCTCTGCCTCCTCTATCTTCGGGCCACAGGTTAGGAAATCACTCTTTAACACCGATACAACGGCCTGAATATCCGCATCGTCAATATACTGACGCCCATATCCAATCCGTTTTTCAAACACTGGCGTTCCTCCGTATAATGCCAATTCTGACATTTCTCTCCCTCCCTTACGCGTGCTGATCCAAATCCGTCTTCAACAGACGTTGAATCTCCTCAATCGTAAGCCACTCCGTGTTCGATCCTGAGCTGTATTCAAACTCCGGATCCACCAGGGTTCCGCCCGGAATGATATCCTTCTTTCCCCACCAGTTATAATTGGGGTAGATGATAAAGTGCTTTTCATACTCATATGTATGCAATGAGTCTTCTCTTGTAACCATAATCTCGTGCAGCTTTTCCCCTTCACGAATTCCTACCTCCGGCATCTTACAGCCTGGTTTCATGGCCTGCGCAAGATCAGTGATCTTAAAGGAAGGAATCTTGGAGATAAAGGTTTCTCCGCCTCTTGATTCTTCCAGCGCCTTGACCACCAGCTTCACCCCTTCTTCCAGGCTGATCCAGAATCTAGTCATGCGGTAATCGGTAATCGGCAGTTCGTTCCCGCCTTTTTGAATGATGTTTTGGAAAAATGGAATTACCGAACCACGGCTCCCGGCCACATTTCCATAACGAACGACGGAAAATCTCGTTCCGTCTTTCCCACCATAAGCATTGGCGGCACAAAACAGCTTGTCCGAAACCAGCTTCGTCCCACCATACAGATTGATCGGGTTTACCGCCTTATCGGTGGACAATGCAACGACCTTTTTCACATCTGCTTGCAGCGCCGCATTGATCACATGCATTGCTCCGCTGATATTTGTCTTGATGGCCTCGTTGGGATTGTATTCACAGGCCGGAACCTGCTTCAATGCCGCCGCATGAATCACATAATCCACATCTTTCATCGCCATACAGAGACGTGCTTCATCACGGACATCCCCGATAAAGTACCGCATGACATCCCGATGCTCCTTATAATCATTGTCCATCACGAACTGCTTGAATTCATCTCTGGAATAAATGATCAGCTTCTTCGGCTGGTAGTGCTCTAACACATAATCAACAAAATGGTGGCCAAAGGAGCCTGTTCCCCCTGTGATCAAAATTGCTTTGTTATTCAACATTTTTTATTTCCTCCATTTAAAATAAACATTTTTTACCAA
>CAMULB010000167.1 GCA_947089585.1 uncultured Lachnospiraceae bacterium
TTTGCCGACCCTGTTTTTATGGATTGCGACGACAGTCTTTGTCTGGATCCGGTGAAGCTTGACATATTTTGCAGGGAAGAATGCGTTCAGAAGGGAAATGCGTTGATTCACAGCAAGACAGGCCGCCCAATCAAGGCGATTATGGTTGTGCATGTGTTTGGCAATTTGGCGGACATGGAGGCGATTACAGAAATTGCAGAGCGTTACGGGCTGTATGTCATTGAGGATGCAACGGAAGCGCTTGGCTCCCGCTATCTGACCGGAAAATTTGCGGGAAAAATGGCGGGAACCGTGGGAGATTTTGGCGCATATTCCTTCAACGGAAATAAAATCATTACCACGGGCGGCGGCGGCGCTCTGGTGGCTAAGGATGAAAAACGGCTGGCCCATCTGAAATATCTTTCTACGCAGGCCAAGGATGATCCGCTGTTTTACGTCCACGATCAGGTGGGATATAATTACCGCATGACAAATTTGCAGGCCGCCGTGGGGGTGGCTCAGATGGAGCAGCTGCCGGAATTCATACGCCGCAAGAAGAAACATTATCAGAGCTATTGTGAGAAGCTGGCTGATTGTTCTTGGGGGCGGATGCTGGAATTTCGGCCGGATACAGAGCCGAATTACTGGTTCTACTCGCTTTTGCTGAATGCGGGAGCGGAGGCGCCCAATCTCCGGGAAATTATTGAAAAATTGCAGCAAAAAGGAATTCAGACGCGTCCAGTCTGGGGGCTGATTCACGAGCAGAAGCCGTATCGGGAGGCGGAGGCTTATCGGATCGAAAAAGCGAAATATTATGGAGAACGGATTCTCAACCTGCCCTGTAGTACGCAGTTGACCGAGGAGCAGATTGAGCGCGTTGCAGAGGGATTGCGGCAGGTGTTTTTGCCGTTTGAGGAAAAAAGTCTTGACTTTTAAGAACAAATGTTCTAAAATGTAATGATAAAGACATGCGGATAGATAAAATGGTTCAGCTTCGCAGGGAGCTGGTAGAATGCGGATGTATGGACCGAATACAAGGCAGATCATTGGGGCGGGATGTAGCAGGAGGCGTTGGATGGCAAGGATTAGGAAATCGGAGTATCGTTCTTATGTGTGGATTAAGGAGGAGCTTCAAAAAGCAGGATGGAATACACGTAATCCGGCAGTTGACCATGCGGGAGAGGTGTACTATCAGCAGGAATGCTTAAATCATCCAGAGTTGAGGCGGATGCTTGTGCGCCAGCGCCCGGAATTTGTGGTCAAGCTGAATGAAAGAGAATATTGGCTGATCGAGGCGAAGGGGGATGTCGCGGAGCTTGAGAAAGCATTTGCAGAGGCCTGTGCTTATGGAGCGGATGTGAATCGGTCGGAGCTGATTTGTGCCAGAATTGTCACCGGAATTGCGGGAACCGAGCCAATGGAGATGCTGGTCAAGACGGCGTTTCTGGAAGAGGACGGCTACCATGAGGTTACATACAATGGGGAGGAGATCACCAGTATTCTGACGAAGGAGAGGGTTCGCCAGCTCTTAGAGAGCCAATCAGCGGTTTTGCAGGATCTGGTTGCAGATGAGCGGCTGTTTCTCTCGGTGGCCGAGGACATCAATCAAGTACTGCATGACGGGTCGATCAATAAGAGCGCTCGGTCTAAGGTTGTGTCGGCGCTTATTTTAGCGATGATTGACCAGGGGGAGATCGATCTTCGGGCAGACTGCCAGGTATTTATCGACAGTATCAATTCCAGAGCCCACCAGATGCTGAGAAAGTATAACAAAGAGAGCTTTTTTGACAGTGTTCGTCTCTATCTGCCGGAAAAGGAGAGTGCGAAACAAAAGTATAAAGAAGCATTGATTAAGACCCATCATTTGCTGCAGAAAATCGACATTCACGCGGCCATGTATTCTGGAACCGATGTTTTGGGAAAATTTTATGAGGTCTTTCTCAAATATGGCAACGGTGCGAAGGATATCGGGATCGTATTAACGCCGCGGCATATTACGAGATTTGCCTGTGAGGCAATGAATATTCAGTATACGGATCTGGTGTATGATCCTACCTGCGGCACCGGGGGATTTCTTGTGGCTGCATTCGACTATGTGCGGGAACATGCGACAAAAGAACAGACGCAGGTGTTCAAGGAGCATCGGATTTTTGGCATTGAGTTGGATTCTGCTGCTGCGACGATGGCAATTATTAATATGATTTTCCGGGGAGACGGCAGAAGTAATATTATCAACGATGACTGCTTTGCAGAGCGTTTGCGACATAAGATAATCGAGGGGACGGAATCGGCTGAGTATGTGTTGTCTGATGGAACGAAAGAACTCGGAACAGAAGCCGTTACCAAGGTGCTGATGAACCCGCCCTTTTCTAAGACGAGTGAAGCAGAAAAGGAATATCGCTTTATTCAGCATGCGCTGGATCAGATGCGGCCCGGTGGAATGTTGTTTTCGGTAATTCCGACATCGGTTTTGATTAAGGGTGGGAAATTAAAGGATTGGCGGCAGCATTTATTAGCGGAGAATACACTGCTTGCAATTGTAAGCTTTCCAGAGGATTTGTTTTATCCGGTGGGAATACGCACGGTAGGAATTTTTATTAAAAAAGGCGTTGCGCACAATTACCAAAAGGATCGGGTGCTCTGGGCGAAGACGATGCAGGACGGATTTGTCAAAAGTAAAGGAAAGCGGCTGCTGGATGCGAGAGTCGACGATGAATTAAAAGTGTTGCAGCCTTACTTGAAGATGCATTTATATGATACAGCTGCGGTTAGGGAGAATCTTCCGGAGCGGATGAAGCTGTGCTGTATACAAGCCTCCGATGAGAATGTGGAGCTGATGCCGGAGGTATACTTAGATGAGGCAACAGAAAGCGCAGACCAGCTTTTCGCCCAGGCGCAGCAGTATGTACGGGAATATCTGGCATTTTTGATTAAGCGTGGGGAGCAGCTTGCGCTTTACGTACAGGAGGAAACGGACGGATGGCAATTGCCGAAGAATGTTACATATGGGACGGTTCGTCTGTCTGAATTTGGACGGGAGGTCTGCTATTCTGGTTGTGTACATTCTGTGTCAGAGGTGGGAGAAGGGCAGTGGCCGCTGATCTCCTGCAAGACAGAGGATAATGGAATTGCGGGATATTGTGATGTAGAGCCGGAGCAGTGTACGCATCACTGCCTGACCATTGCCGGGGATGGTTCCTTTCCACTGACGACTTATTATCACGCAGAACCGATTGTATCCTACGACAATGTTACAATTCTGCCGCTGCGCTACGATTTGCCGCTGGAGCTGATCTTTTTTCTGGCCTCCAGACTGAATCGTTCTCGCTGGCGTTATTCTTATGGAAGAAAGTGCTATGTCAAAAAGGTAAGAGAGCTGACGGTGCGGCTGCCGGTGAACGGAAAAGGAGAACCAGACGTAACAATGATCCAGAAGATGTTTTCGCAGATGTACGGCTGGAAGGAGATCGCATCCTTCATTGGAAGACGGATGAACACAGTGAGCAAAGATAATCTTTCGCATTCACAGGAATAAAAAACGCCCGCAATCAAGAATCAATGGATTACTGCTCTTGATTGCGGGCGTTCTTTGTCGGATCAGCAAACGTGATCCATCATCATGCCGGAATACAGCGAGGTCATATAAGGAGCGGGAAAATTCCGTCCCGGATTCTTATAGGTGATAATAATTTTATTGACAAATTCCATTGGATTCAATACGGCAAGGGAAGCCCGTGCATCCAAGGTACGCTTAAAGTCGTTTAAGACAGAGAGCTGTTCGGATGGATTCTCCGATTCAATGATCTGTGTCAAGGCGGGGGCATCTACCGAAAACAGACCGTCCTCCTCCTTGTGCAGACCAATTGCGGCTAACTCTTCCCGATATGCATCGGCTGCGCTGCCGATCTGATAACGCAGCTTGCGGCTCTGCCCTTCGTGCTCCGCATATTTGTTCGAGGTCTGAATGACAGAATTAAAAGCGCTCGTCAGATTGCGGATATTCTCCAATACGGACTGCGTATCAGGCTTGAAGCCGATGATCGCGGGTTCTCCCTCTGGACTGATTCCATGCATCGTAATCTCAAACGCATTGTTGATCGAAAATGTATTGGAATAAGAGCTGCGGGGAGCTCCGTTCAAAAGGAACAAGGAGTTCTGCGCCTCCTGGCTGATCTGGTCAATGCCTAGAATATTCAGAGCAACTGCTGAGGTTGCCCCGCCGCCAACGCTGATATTAAAAAGATACTTTTCGTCTTCACTTAAACCGGTCTGTAACGATTCGATACGCAATGCGCTTAAGCCCTGTTCATCTTCAAGTACGGAAGCACGAAGTCCGATATTGGCGCTGGAAATCAGATTGGCCAGCTTGCGCTGAATGCTGTGGTTGGTGTCATTGGAACTGACATGGAATTGAAACTCATAGCTGGAGCTGTTGTTGGTTATATCAAAAGAATAAGCATCCGGTGCCAGGTCGCGGCGAATGCTTTTTATAAAATTGCCGATATTTACCTGCGGCTTCGCCAGCTGCTGTACTTCAATGGACAAATCCTCTGTCTGGTTCTCGTCGTCATCCTTACCGATATAGCGGGCGGTTACGATGTCTTCCTGGGAGGAAGCGGCTGATTTCTTCTGTAACGCTTCCATAATGTCCTCGGATCCGGAGATGGATGCGACGACATTGCGGATCTGCTGCGCGCCCTCTTTGATATCAATCGCGAACTTGGTTACAGTGCTGCCATTTTTGAATTTGTAGAGAGGAGCTTCTTTATTTAATTTTACAATCTGGTTGTAAACCTTACGCAGTTCACTCTTCTTATGTGCATCGTATCGCGTTCCGGTACGGTTGCCATAGGTAGTCAAATAATAAGTATAAGCGTTATCGATGACTGCCATCGCTGCCCCTCCTTTCATCCTTGAAATCCATGTAGTATATGGCAGGGCATAAAAATCCTTTTTCTACATATATAATATCGGAAGGAACAAGCAATATCATTAGTAAATGACAGAAAAAAGTATTGACGGGGAGACGAAAGCATGGTATAGTAAACGAGCGATGGAAGTAGGTCTTTTTTTTATGCCTAAAAATAAGTTAAGCGGAGGTGGAAGTTGTGCGCACAAAAATCACATTAGCATGTACGGAATGCAAGCAGCGTAATTACAACATGACTAAGGACAAGAAAACCCATCCTGACAGAATGGAGACAAAGAAGTATTGCAGATTCTGCAGGACACATACGCTGCATAAGGAAACAAAATAATCGGATCAGGCAAAGGAAGTGAGCAGATATGGGAGAGAATAATTCACAAAAGGCCCCCAAGACCAGTTGGTTCGCCGGCTTGAAGACAGAGTTTGACAAGATAATTTGGCCGGACAAAAAATCACTTACCAGACAGACAGCAGCAGTCGCTGCCGTTTCGGTTATCTTAGGTCTGATTATTGCCGTACTGGATGTTATCATTAAGTATGGCGTTGATATCCTGGTGAATTTATAACGGAGGCAAAGCGATGGCAGAGGCAAGCTGGTATGTAGTTCATACTTATTCTGGCTATGAGAATAAGGTAAAAGCGAACATCGAGAAGACAATTGAAAATCGCCACCTTCAGGAGCAGATCTTAGAGGTTCGTGTTCCGCTGCAGGAAGTGGTTGAGATGAAAAATGGTGCCAAGAAGCAGGTCCAGAAGAAAATGTTTCCGGGATATGTTCTCATCAATATGATTATGAATGATGACACATGGTATGTGGTCAGAAATACCAGAGGAGTTACCGGATTCGTCGGTCCGGGTTCCAAGCCGGTACCGCTGACGGAAGCTGAGATGAAGCCATTGGGTATCAATGAAACAGATGTGATCGTAGATTTTGCGGAGGGAGATTCGATTGTAGTGACCGGAGGCGTCTGGAAGGACACCATCGGCATTATCCAGTCGATGAACGCCGGAAAGCAGATGGTTACGATCAATGTGGATTTATTTGGTCGTGAAACACCGGTAGAAATAAGTTTCACAGATGTAAGAAAGATGTAAGATAAGGGCAGCAGGATCCCAACGGAGATTCCTGTTGGATCAAAAAGGAGGCAATCTCAAATGGCAAAGAAAGTAGAAGGATATATCAAGCTGCAGATCCCGGCAGGTAAAGCGACGCCTGCGCCGCCTGTAGGACCTGCATTAGGACAGCACGGCGTGAACATTGTAGAGTTCACAAAGCAGTTTAACGCAAGAACCGCCGATCAGGGCGATCTGGTAATTCCGGTTGTAATTACCGTCTATGCGGATCGAAGCTTCAGCTTCATCACCAAGACCCCGCCCGCACCCGTTCTGATTAAGAAAGCATGCAATATTCAGTCCGGTTCTGCAACACCGAATAAGACAAAGGTAGCGACTATTTCCAAAGCAAAGGTGCAGGAAATTGCGGAGCTGAAAATGCCGGATTTGAACGCAGCTTCTCTTGAGGCAGCGATGAGCATGATCGCGGGAACCGCGAGAAGCATGGGCGTAACCGTAGAGGAATAGTGCGCGCTGCACGCATTTTGGGCAGCACACAGGAACGTTTCACGCGGGGAAGCCACAGGCGAGGCTTCACGCGGTTGAGAAGAAGATGTGGGAGGGTCCTCTCCCGATATTACCACTAGGAGGTTTTTTAGAATGAAAAGAGGAAAGAGATATAACGAAACTGCAAAGCTGATCGACAAATCCGCGCAGTATGATACGGCGGAGGCGATTGGATTGGCAAAAAAAGCAGCCGTTGCAAAGTTTGATGAGACAATTGAAGCTCATATCCGGACCGGCTGTGACGGACGTCACGCAGAACAGCAGATCCGCGGTGCGGTAGTACTGCCCCACGGAACAGGTAAGAGCGTAAAGGTATTGGTATTT